>JBCLBO010000013.1:0-55357 GCA_038916785.1 Candidatus Hydrogenedentales bacterium
TTATTGCCGGAGACACTGACTTTATGCGAGTTCGGTACATGGTGCTGTCCGGAACAACGTGGATATCGTTTATCTTCGCGGCGGCAGCACAATCGAGTCTGCCTACACTTGCCAAGCTCCCCTACAACCACGCCGAGCGGTTGGTCGTGGATTTGCAGGTGGGGTTGTGGGCGCAGCCGTTGCCGATGGATTGGGATGGGGATGGGGACTTGGACATGGTGGCGGCTACTTCGGGGGCGCCGTCGAATGGGGTTTGGTTTTATGAGAATGTGTCGGGGCCTGGCGTCCCTTCGGAAAGCGTGGCCGCGGGTGACACGAGATTGCTTCGTCGCGACCTCGCTCCTCGCAATGACGGGACGGGGCCGACCGCTGGGGCGGGGGCGAATGGATCGCAGGATGGCGTTGAGTTTCGTGCGGGGCAGACGAATGTGAATTTGCGGGGGGCTACTTCGGGGCCGGAGGCGGTGGATGGGGGTGCTGGTGATGCGAGATTGCCACGTCGCGATGGGGCCGCTCTTCGCAATGATGGGACCGTGACGATCGGGGCGAGCGCTCCGCGGGATGTGGTGTTCAAGGCGGGCGTGTGGGTGGCGAAGGGGTTGGAGGACATGACGGTCTCGTATGTGAATGGCGAGCCGATGGTGTGTGTGCCGGGCGAGGCGAAAGTGAGAGCGGCGGGGTCGGCTACGCCGTTTGGGGGCGCGTTGTCTGGAGCGATCGCCACGGGTGCGGCCGGCGCGAATTCCTCCGCATCGACCTCTAAATCGGCATCCAATGGCGGCGTTGCGGCGGGCGCGGGGCCGGGCGTCGCGCCGGTGAAGGAGTGCACGGGCATCGTGTATCCGGACTTCCGCAAGACGGGCCTGGAGAAGGGTCAGACGATTCCGGTCGTGTCGCTGCGGTCGTACAACCGGACGCGGGCGGACCAGTGGAAGTTCGTGGATTATGACGGGGACGGCGCGGTGGATGTCGTGCTCGGGCTGGGCGTGTGGGACGACTACGGCTGGGACGACGCGTATAACGCGCAGGGCGTGTGGACGAATGGGCCGTTGCACGGATACGTGATGGTCGCGCGGAACGAGGGGACGACGGCGTCGCCGAAGTACGACGCGTGGGAAGAGCTATCGACCTGGGTAGAAAACCACGGCGATCCGCGCGACGGGAAATGGACTGATCCGAAGTCGGTGGACGTGTATGGCGCGCCGTCGCCGAATTTTGCGGATTTCGACGGGGACGGCGATCTGGATTTGGTGTGCGGCGAGTTTCTGGATTCGCTGACGTATTTCGAGAACGTGGGCACGCGGACGGAGCCGGTGTATGCGCGCGGGCGGTTGCTTGCGCGGGACGGCGCGGCGATCCGGATGGACTTGCAGATGTTGCAGGTGATCGCGCTGGATTGGGACGCGGACGGCGACACGGATTTGATCGTGGGGCAGGAGGACGGGCGCATCGCGCTGATGGAGCACACGGGCGCGGTGAAGGACGGGATGCCTGTGTTCGAGTTGCCGCGATTCTTCCAGCAGGAGGCAGACTATCTGCGCGTGGGCGTGTTGCCGGCGCCGGCGGGCGTGGATTGGGACGCGGACGGCGACGAGGACCTCATCGCGGGGGACACGGCGGGCTATCTGAATTTTGTGGAGAACACCGGGATGCGCGAGGGCCTGCCGATTTGGGCGCCGCCGGTGTATCTGGATGCGGGCGGCGCGCGCGTGCGGATTCAGGCGGGGACGAACGGCGGCATCCAGGGGCCCTGCGAAGCGAAGTGGGGATACACGGTGCCGGCGGTGGGTGATTGGGACGGCGACGGCGACTCGGACATCGTGATGAATTCCATTTGGGGCGAGATTTTGTGGTACGAGAACGCCGGCACGAAGGCGGCGGCGAAGTTGGCGGCGGCGCGGCCGGTCGAGATCGAGTGGACGGGCGCGACGCCGAAGCCGCAGTGGACCTGGTGGGACCCGAAGGGCAAACAACTTGTGACGCAGTGGCGGACGAGTCCGTATTTGGGCGACATGACTGGTGACGGGCTCACTGATCTCGTGATTCTCGATCATGAGGGGTATCTGGCGCTGTTCGCGCGCGCGAGAGCGGATGGAAAATTGGTGACGCTGTCGCCGACGCGCGTATTCCTCGGCGAGGACGGCAAGCCGCTGCAATTGAACCCTGGACGCGCGGGCAAGAGCGGCCGGCGGAAGTTTACCTTCTGCGATTGGGACGGCGACGGCAAGATGGACCTGATGCTCGACAGCACGAATGTGGATTTCTGGCGAAACGTGTCGGAGGAGAACGGCGAGTGGAAATTCAAGAACCTCGGGCCGATCGCCGAGCAGAATTTATTAGGGCATACGACCGACCCGACGGTCGTGGATTGGAACAAGGACGGTGTGCCCGATGTGCTGATCGGCGCGGAGGATGGGTGTTTGTATTACTGTGAGAACCCGCGGACGAAGGTGAAGTGAAAGGGCTCTGCCCACAGATCAATGCCGATGAGCACAGATGAAGGCCAGACGAATTATCCGTGTTCATCGGCGTTTATCTGTGGGCAGAGGGTTTGGAGGCTGAAGCCCACCCTACTTTTTGTTGCGGCGGCGGAACAGGAATATCGCGCACGCGAGCCAGAGAAGCGCGGCGACTGCGCTGATGATCAGGCCGTTGATGAAACTCTGCGGACGGAAAAAGAAGCGGACGGTGTGATCGCCGGCGGGGACGGGCGTGGCTTGCAGCGCGATGTCGACGCAGAGCGTGGCCTGCGCGGGGCCGCCGTCGATTTGCGCGTACCAACCGGGGTACCACATCTCCGAGAGCACCAGTAGCGCGGGGGCGGTGAGCGAGACCTTGGCTTCGATCGCGTTCGGGCCGTACTGCGTGATCGTGATGGGTTCGGGACCCGTGGCCGGTGTAACGACGGGCAGCTTATCGATGACAAGCGTGGCGGACTTGCGGTAATCGAACGTGCCACCGCGGAAGAGCGAGACAGCTTCTTCTTCGTCGGACACGGACACAACTTCGTGGATCGGAAACACCGGCGGCAGCGCGGCGTGGTTCTTGTACACGCGCAGGCGATCAAGAATTTGGAATGAAAATCGCCCGGAGCCGCGGTCAATCTCGGACTTGATGAAGGGGCTTACGCCGCCATTGCGCAGAACATAGCGCACGTTTAACAGATCCAGCACCGGCAACGCAGCGGCGTTTACCCAATCCAGGCCGTAGTCGCCCTGCTCGTCGAGGCGGCCATCGGGCGCGAGCTTGGCGATGGGGACATCCGCGACGTCGCGGAGCAGTTTTGCATAGCGATAGAGAAAGAGGGCGTGATAGCCCTCGACGTTTCGATCGCCGGTGAGCAGCCCGACCGACGGCCCCTGCGGGATGCCACTGCCCATGGCGGCGAGGAGGAGGATGCGATCAACGTCGGTGTGCATCGAGGAGAAGCGTTCAATGGTGGGATTGATTTCGAGATCCTTCGGATCGGCGTACGTGTAGGACCCGCGGAACCGGGCAATCCCCTCGGCGCCGACAAGGCCGAGCAGCGCCACTCCGGCGACGACGGCGTTGGGCCTCTTCCACAAGACCCAGCCGGTGAGCGCGAGTAGCAGCGGCACTGTGGCGGCGGCGGTGGCGAAAGGCACGCCGCGTACCGCGGCCCAGACTGAAAATCCGGCGGCCAGCGCGGCGGCGACGACCCAGGGCGCGCGGCTCCGTTCCTTCGACCGCGCGGAGGCGACGAGCGAGTCAAATCCGAACGCGGCGAGCAGGTAGAAGGCGTAGAAAATCGAGTAGGAGAAGGGATATGCGCGGAAACCGTTCAGGACAGGCACGTGACGCAGGACGGACTCATAGAAATGTTCCGTCATCCCGCCCATTGCCCAGAACAAGAGCGTCGCGAGCCAGATAAACGCAACTTCTCCGGCGGCGTATCCGACGAGCCCGGCGATCGCGAACGCCAGCGTCACTTTACCGGCGACGTAGGAATACGGACCCATCGAGTTGATCGCGGCGTCTTTGAAATAGGAGAAGACCCCACCGGGGAAGGGCCCGCGCAGATAATTGAAGGTGACGCCGTTTCGGCGAACGGACTCACCGATGAACTCCTGGCCGGGTACGAGTTGCACGGCCGCCAGCGCCAGCCCGAAGGTGGCGGCGCCCACGCCCAGCACAGCGATGCGGAAAATTTGTGCGCGCGGCTCGCCTCGGAAAATTTTTACGAGGAGACCTCCCGCGGTGTGCACAGCCATGAGGACGAGCATGAAAATAAAAATGGCCGGGTCTCCGGCGAGCGCCATCAATGCGATCGCGGCCGCCGCCACGAGCGCCCAGACGGCGCGGCCTGAGTGTACGATTCGGCGCAGCGCGAGGAAGGCTAGCGGGGTCCACGTGATGGTGGCGAGCGACCAGAGGTGTCCGCCGTGGGTCGGGCCGCTGACGACCACGCCGAGCAGCGCGGACAGCGCCAGGAATAGGGCGGAGAGGCGCGAACCAAAGAGGTCGCGCCCGAGGAAGTAGTTCAGGACTGTAAAGAGGAGGATATGCCCGAGGATCGTAATTTTGCAGGCGGCCACGAAACTCAGGAGGGCGAAGAGGATTGTCGCCGGGTAGAGCACGGCATTGCTGGGGACGGCGAAGTGGGGGTAGCCTGCGAACCAGTGCACATTCCAGAGTGGGAACTCTCCGCGCGCGAGGCTGGCTCCCGTATAGGCGTAGGTTGGCTGGGTTAGTCTGAGCCAATCGGAAAAAACGTGCGTCGTGTCGAAAAATTCGCCCGTGAAAATGGGGCGCCAGAATGCCGTCGCCCATACCGCTGTCAGCAGAATGAGATCGGCCATGATCGGGATGGCCGCGTAAGCGCGCGGCGGTATGGACATGTGTTCGCGGTCTCCGATTTGCATGACAGCTCCACTGCGCTCGGCCGGGCCCGCGCGGCGCGACTGGCCCAGATGCAGCGGGATCGCCGGGCGCACAGCGGGCGTTGCGCGACGTTACTTCTTGAACCGCTCGGCCAGGGGGCCGGCAAATTCGAAGAGAATGCCGTCGGGGCCTTCGACGAACATGATGGTGGCCAGCGCGCCCAGGGCGAAAGGTTCGGTGTGGATTTTGCCGCCGCGCTCGAGGACTTCGGCGCGGACGACGTCGACGTCGGGCACGATGAACTGGATGAGGTTCATGCCGATTTTTTCCATCGGCCCGCCGACCCACGCGGGGAGCTCGTCCGCCGTCTGCCAGAATTTTATCTGCGACTTGCCGACGGTATAGCGGTGGATGCGTTCGTTGGTGACGTAGGGCTTCGCGCCGATGACTTCGCCGACGAACTTGTCCATCGCGGCGAGGTCGGACACAGTGCAGCCGATCTGGACCTGGTCAAATTTTTCCGCGGGCGCTTTCTCGTCGAGAAACACGATCTCGACTTGGTTTCCGTCGTAGTCGTACATCATGCCGTATTGGTAGGAGTAGCCGAGCTCCTTGTTCGTCTGCTTGGTGAATATGGGTTCCTTGAGGCCGGCATTATGCGCGCGCTCGAGGATGCCGGCGCGCTGTGCTTCGGGCAGCATGAGCGCCATGAGCCGGATGCCGCGCGCCTTGCCGGTGCCGCCTTCCATTTTCGGCAGCGGCTTGCCGGTGACGATGAATTTTATCTCGGTCTTTCCGCCCATGTAGCGGATCATGTAGACCTTGTCGGGGAACTTCAGATCGGCGATGCGTTGCAATCCAAGGATGCCGCCGTAGAAGGTGTGGACCTGTTCGCCGTTGGAAACCGAGAAAACGAGGTTGAGGTGATCGGTGGTCTGGCCCACGGGGAGTCTTTCTCCTTCGGCAAGCGCAGCGGCTGAAAGCAAGAGGCAGATCGAAGTGGCGAGGAGGACGCGTGTCACGAGGAGAATCTCCGGGGTGGTTGTGGGTAGACGAGCGATCATGGACGGCAGGACAAACGAATTCAAACCGCAGAGGACGCGAAGGCGGGCAGAGGGACGCGGAGGACGACGGAAGGGATGGACCATTATATATTTGACGAAAAGCCCCTTAGGTACAGCGAGGCCCTGCCAAAGGCAGAACGATTCATAAAAAACTGTGGAAAACTAGAGAAAACTAGGGACGACGGAGCTGTTGAAAAGCCCCCTTCTCCATCCAAAGGGCACCTACACGACAGACTCGCTTGATGAAAACAGCAACGAAAATGGACTTCTCAAGGGTCGAGAGATCGTGACAGACGTGTAAATTCGAGGTTCTCAATCAGTAGTGTCCGGTTAAAAATCGAATAGACTCAACTGGTTTGAGAGGTCATGCGTTTCGTCGGTGGAGGTGTGTTCGGAGAAGGCCTGTAAAATGGGGGTTTTCTCGAAGAGGCCTGCGCGACGATCCTTTCGACCCACCAGAAAACGCCCCCGTTTCTTTCCGCTCGTCAGCATAAAAGAAACGCAAAACAAACATACAAGGAGCGCGGTTGCGACGTGGCAATCTCGCCCTTCACGCCTTCCGCCCGCGCCTCTTCTTCACCGCATCCACCGGCGCCAGCGGCGCCGTCAACTGCTCGTACATCCGGAACAAATACTCCACCCGCTCCCGCTCGCTGCTGAACTTCTCCCCGCGGTAACACTTATCCACCGCACGGTCCAGCGCATGGTGCGCGTCCAACAAATCCTTCGGCATCGTCAACGGGTCATACAAATCCGCCAACGTCGCCCCGCGCTCCAAATACCGCTACCGTCCTCTCCAACGAGGCGACGGCCAATCTGCTTGACATAGTCTCCGTTCCGGCCCTATACTTAACATGGTTCGAGGGACAAAAGTCGGCCACGTGCCGTGTGAGCGATGCGCTGAGGCGTGTCGATCCTATATCCCTCAACCATTCTTCAGGGCCGTTGCGCGCAGCGGTCTTTTCTTCGAGTAATAAACCCCGTACTCGGCTTCCCGTGTATCGTCCACATCCACGATTAGGCTGCACTGCGGCCAGAGTAGCTCGATGAATCGATCCTCTCTCTTTTCATAGGTCCGTTGGAGCGCCCACAGAAAATAGTCCACCGCTTGAAGTGCCGGTTGCTCCGGAGGATACGCAGGGCGCACTTCAAGCTCCGCCGCCGGCCGGATGCCTCGCTCTTGAGCGAACCGTTGACGGGCGTGTTCCAGTGCTTGCCGAAAGGCAACCGTACGGTGCTTATTTCCCCGGATCGCAAAACAAATGCTGTAACCGTCGTGCTTGTGCAATCGTTCCTTGAACAATCGTCTGACGGTTGAATCATATAACTCGTCTGGCTTGTAACGGTAGATACTCTCGCGTTGATTGCGCGACCTTACGTAGTCCAGAACTGACTGTTTCTCACGTATTACGGCAGAGAAACGAAGCGGATGCCGCTGCAATAACTTGAACACCTCGCGGCGCACTTCAGGGATGTCGTCGGTGGCGTGGGAAAAAGCGCGGTCTTCCGCGCCTCAGGCTGCATCGAGGGCACGTTCTTGAAGTAAGGATCTGCCAATAAATCCGTGCGAAGCTTTGACAGATCGGCTCCCAATGCATTCGCGTCCTCCACGTCAAGTAACCCAACCGAGAAGAAGCGGCTGCATCCCGTCGAACCGACTAACACCCTTCCCTTTGCGTCGAACAGAACCGGATCGCCCGCTTCGTCGACAAAGTAGCTCTTGCGATTAATCTCAGGATCACTCATTGCCCGTCTTTTGTACGCTGCCGTCGCCCTTTTTTCGCCGGTTCCACCGGCGCCAGCGGCACCGTCAACTGCTCATACATCCGGAACAAATACTCCACCCGCTCCCGCTCGCTGCTGAACTTCTCCCCGCGGTAACACTTGTCCACCGCCCGGTCCAACGCATGGTGCGCATCCAACAAATCCTTCGGCATCGTCAGCGGGTCATACAAATCCGCCAACGTCGCCCCGCGATCCAAATGCGGCTGCCGTGCGTCCAACACCGCCTGCGCGCACTCCTCCACCTTCTTCTTCTGCGCCGCCGTCGCATCCACCGGCCACGGGAAGTTGTTGTAGACGAGATTCGCTGAATAACGGTAACGTGATTCCAGCCGGCCGCAGACCTGCCGCACCCACGCCATGTGCATCACGCTGGTCAGTACGCCGAAGTGGTATGGCGTCGCGTCCGACGAGATAAAGCAGAGGTCACTGACAAACGTAGGTGGATACAGATATCCAATCGGAATGTACGGCCTTTTCTCGGACGAGACTTTGGGTATAACGAGAAAATTTCCCGTCGGGAAGTTCTCGACGTGGAAGCGTCGCGGAGTGTCCGCAATTTTCTGCGTCGGGAGGCTCTTGCTTGCTTTTCTTAACTCCCGCACATTCTCGATCCGCCTTCGACACTCGGGCAAGTGGCGAAGTTCCTCGGCTGAAGCATCGCCTAGCCAAAGACACCATCGTTGAAATCCGTTGATGAATTCCTCGGAACCAATCCACGGACGGAAAAACTTGGCCGCGCCAGGCTCTGTTTTTAGGAAAATCTCCTTCTCGTCCTCAGTGAACAAATAATTCCCGCCGTCGATCGGTTTGTTTCCGATGCCGATTTCCGGGACTTCGCAGATGGGAGATTGCCTGCTGAGCACAATCACATTGCTGCCTTCGACAAGGTAGGGATTGATGTTCGTTGCGCTGACGACCGTCGGCTCTCCGTTAATGTCGGTATACTCAAAAATTCGCTTGTTCGGGATGTCGTGTAGGCCGAAACCGATGATCACAACATGAACGTGTGCTTTGCCGCGTGCTTCGCTTTGCCAACTGAAGGTGCGATGGGCGAACTGGATGCGAATCCCCAGCCGAAACAGTCCCGACCAGAGCACGCCCACCTGTTCGCCCTGCGAGATCGAGTTCGTCGACACAAACGCGCAGCGAATTGCGGTTCCTGCGATGTACTTCGCAGCGCAAAAGTACCACATCGTGACGTAGTCGAGTACTCCGTGATTCTTGACGTTTCCCGCAATGCGCTCTACGTCTGATTTCTGATCTCCGGTTAAGAACTTCGCCCCGACAAACGGCGGATTCCCTAAGACATACGAACATTCCTTTGCAGGCAGCAACTCATTCCAGTCGAAGCGCAGCGAGTTCGCGCAACGAATATGCGGCGCGGCGCGCAACGGAATCCGCTGAAATGGATTCTTAAACGCGGCGCTAAGCTCTTGATTCATTTGGTGATCGGTAAGCCACAAAGCTGTTTCCGCGATGCGCGCGGCCCATTCCCCGATCTCGATACCGTAGAACTGATCGACGTCAACTTTGGACAACTTGGCGACCTCGCCGAGATCCATCTCTGTTGTTCGAAGCCCCGTCTTGTAGCGGAGCGTAAGTAATTGAAGTTCCAAACGCCGCAACTCGCGATACGAAATCACGAGGAAGTTGCCACAGCCGCACGCCGGATCTAGTAAACGCAAGTTCTTCAGTTTTTCTTGAAACTCAACAAGCCGCCTATCGCGCCGCCCCGACCGGTCCGCCTCAATCTGCGCGAATTCCGCCTGCAACCCGTCGAGAAAAAGCGGCCGGATCACCTTCAGTATGTCGCGCTCGGACGTGTAGTGCGCACCGATTTGCCGCCGTTCCTTATCGTCCATGATGCCTTGGAACAGTGATCCGAAAATAGCGGGCGAGATGCGCTCCCAATTGAAATTGCACGCGGCCACCAGCCGATTACGCATGTCTCGGTTGAAATCAGGGACGGGCAGGCGCTCTTTGTAAAGTTCACCGTTGACATACGGAAACGCCGCGAGGTCTTCATCGAGACGCTTGTTCCGCTTGTCCTCCGGCGTATCGAGCACTTCGAAGAGTTTGTGGAGTAGCGGGCCGAGGTCGCGGCCGTCTTCGCGCGTTTCTTCGATGTATGTGCGGAATAGCCCAATGTGGAAGATGCCCGTGTTGTTCGCGAACAGGCAGAACAAGATGCGTACGAGCAGGCGTTCAAGCGGGACGCCCGTGTATCCGCTCGCCTCGATCGCGTCGTGCAGATCGGCCATGATCTGCGCGGCTTCGAGGTTCGCGGGATCTTCTTCCTTGAATCGGTGCGTCGTTTGCCCCGTGATGAACGCGAAATGACGGACGTACTTTGGAAAGTCCGCCAGTTCAAACTCGATGATTGATTCTTCGCCCTCCTCGGGTTCGAGCCGATGCAGGACGATGCGTGTGTAATCCGACACGATCACGTGGGGCGGGACTTCGTTCTCGCGGCCCTCGCGTTGCAGATCCTGAATATAGTCGAAGGCTTGGGTCGCGGCTTTGTCCAGCGGTTTCCCCGCCGTCTTGTGTTCCGCGAGCAGCTTTCCCTTCCAGAACAGATCGATGAAGCCGTAGGTGCCCTTGAGCGTTTTCACCGGCTCTTGGAAGGACGCGACAGTCCGCCGCCGAAGGCCGAAGACATCGAAGAACTCGTTCCAGAACGTCTGCGCTTCCGCGTTCTCGCGCTTCTCGCCCGCCCATTCGCGCGCGAAAGCCTGAGCGCGTGTGCGAATATCTGTCCAACCGAGTTGCGCCACGTGCCGTGTTTCTCCGTATCGGGAGGGTCGCGCTCCCGCGCGACCGCATCGGTCTTTCTTTGCCTACTTTCTTTCTACCCAGAAAGAAAGTAGGAGTCGGTGGTTGAAACCCACCCTACCTATTACATTGAGACGACCCTGCGAGAGCGTACCGGATTATCGTGGCGGGTTTCACGGGCGAATTACGCAGTTTTCATATATCTGTCAATCAAATGATCCTTGTCCCGCGACCGGGTTTGACGCCGAGCGAAGCGGAAGCCTTTGCCGACCTTGTTTCGCACCCGCTGTTTTTCCCAACGATTCAGTGTGAAGCCGTTGTTTCCCGGTGCGTCGCGGACGAGTGCAACAGGATCGCCGAGATATATAGGGACGACACGCGGGCGAGGACGCCCGCCGCCACCAGTAAGGGGTGGGTTCCGGGAGAGGGGTGAATTTTCACGTGTGTCTTGAGGTCCCCGCTTTCGCGGGGATGACAGCGTTGGCACGCATGGGCGGGCCGCCTATGCTACGAGGGGGTTACGCGCCGGGCGCGCCGAGGGACTGGATGAGGGCGGCCTTGGTGGCGCCGAGCTGGGCGGAGAGCAGGACGCTGTAGATTTCCGGGTTGCGCAGGCGCTTGTATTCGTCGGGGATGGCGGCGATCTGGTCGAGGGCGCGCTGCCGCTGGGCGTGGATGCCGGGGAGCGGCGCGCAGAGGCGGCCGTTCTCGAAGACGGTTTGCAGCAGCGATTCGGCGCGGACCGCGCCGCGTAGCGAGGTGGGCAGGTGCGGCAGTCCGCGCTGGCGCGCGGAGACGATGCCGGACTCGGGCCATGTCTCGCTCGCGTCGAAGAGCACGTCGCCCAGCGGCTCGTTGCGGTCGTTGTAGTAGCGCACGAGGCTTTTGCGGCCGGGGTCGGTGGCTTTGGCGACGTTCGACGAGATTTTTATTTTCGGCTGCCACTGTCCGCCGCTCTGGATTGCGACGAGTTTGTAGACGCCATTAAGCGCGGGGCTGTCGTGCGAGGTGATGAGGTGCGTGCCGACGCCCCAGGCGTTGATCTTCGCGCCCTGGCGCTTGAGGTCGGCGATGAGGTCCTCATCGAGGTCGTTCGACGCCACGATGAGCGGGTCCTCGAGCCCGGCCTCGACCATTTTGCGGTGCGCGATTTTGCTGAGCTTGGCGAGATCGCCCGAATCGAGGCGAATCGAGGCGCGGACTTCGAGGCC
Organism: Candidatus Hydrogenedentales bacterium; assembly: GCA_038916785.1. Classification (GTDB taxonomy): domain Bacteria; phylum Hydrogenedentota; class Hydrogenedentia; order Hydrogenedentales; genus VFKU01. The sequence continues at coordinate 11,678 of JBCLBO010000013.1, forward strand.
GCCCTCGCGCATCTCGCGGAACACGCGGATGGCGTTGGGCACGCCGCTCTCGATGGTGTCGTAGGTGTCGACGAGCAGGATCGGATTTTCGGGGTAAAGTTTCGTGAAGGCGCGGAAGGCGTCGATCTCGTTCTCGAAACTCATGACCCAGGAGTGCGCGTGAGTGCCGGCGACCGGCACCCCGTAGACTTTGCCCGCGAGGACATTGGACGACGAGCCGCAGCCGCCGATGTAGGCCGCGCGCGATCCGCTGAGGCCGCCGTCGGGCCCGTGTGCGCGGCGCAGGCCGAACTCGAGCACGGGTTCGCCCTGTGCGGCCAGGCAGATGCGCGCAGCCTTCGTGGCGATGAGGGTCTGGTAATTCATGAAATTCATCAGCGCGGTCTCGATGAGCTGCGCCTCGACGATCGTGCCTTCGATCTGGACGATCGGCTCGTGCGGGAAAATCAGCGTGCCCTCGGGCACCGCCCGGACGGTGGCGCCCGGGCGAAACGCGCGGAGGAACTCCAGCGTGGCGTCGTCGAATTTATTCAGCGATTTCAGATACGCGAGGTCATCCTCGTGAAACTGCAAGTGGGCCAGATAGTCGAGGAAGGGTTGCAGGCCGGCACAGACCGCGAAGCCGGCGTTCGGCGGGAGCGATCGGAAGAAATACTCGAAGCAGACGCGGGTGTCGGCGCGGCCTTCCCGGATGTAGCCGGCGATCATGGTGAGCGCGTAGAAATCCGTGAGGAGCGCGAGGCCCTGCCGGGTGTACCACGGCTCGTTCGCGCCGGGGCTCACTCGAAGTCCTTGGACACCACGAGTTGCGCGCCGGCCGCGGCCATCGCCTCGAAGGCGGCCGCGCCGGAGCCCGCGGGCACGTCCACGGCGCGGCAGGCGTCGGTGATCACGACGACCTCGTAGCCGAGATTCCGCGCGTCGAGCGTGGTGTGCTTGACGCAGTAGTCGGTGGCGATCCCCGCGACGAAGATGCGGCGGACGCCCCAGCGTTGCAGGCGCGAATCGAGATCCGTGCCTTCGAAGGCGCTGTAGGCCTCCTTGCCGGGGTCCACGCCCTTGCTGACGATGGCCGCGGCAAGGCCGGTGCGCAGAGCGGCCGGGAACTCCGCGCCGGGCGTGTCCTGCACGCAATGCACCGGCCAGCTCTTGTCGACGAACTGCGGGTCGTCGTCGAAGCTGATGTGATCGAAGGGGTGCCAGTCGCGCGTGAACACGACGCGCTCGAAGCGCGGCATGAGCCGGTTGATGATCGGCACGACGCGGTGCCCGTCCTTCACCGGCAACGCGCCGCCGGGGCAAAAATCGTTCTGGACGTCAACGACGATGAAGGCATCGGTAGGCTCGATGGTCATTTGGCGCGCCTTAGGGATGTTGCGACCAGAGCCTTAGGGTTGGCCGCGCGAGCTTTTCTATACTCTTTGGGTCGTTCCATGACAAGATCCAACTGTCTATCACCCTTTTCCTTTGAAGGCTTTTGGCGACCCATGAATTCACCGAGTTCATCAAGCTGGTCCATCCGTTTCGCGATGGCCGTCAGAGAAATCCGGCGTAGGATCTCAGTCGTGACCGGACGCTTGGAGTCCTCAAACAACAGCGATGAGAGAAACCTCTGACAGGGCCCGGAATTGAGAAGATCGCAAATCAGGTTTGCCTCTCTTCGGGAGTCGCAGGGTACAAAGTAGCAGGTATCGTCCACCATCACGGGTCGCCCTCGATGCGGCGGCACCACAACAAAACGCAACGACTTATAGAGTCCGGAAATCGCTACCTTCCATTGAGAGAAGGAGTATTCGCCCACACCGAAGATACTGAACTTGGGGCGGTTCTCGTAAATCGAACTCTTGCGGGCGATTAATTGCTCGGAGTGGCCCTCAAGGTATCGCCATGTTTCTGGCGCAATCTCACGGATTGCATCGGTCGGGTCCCCAATTTTCTTCTGCGTGATCAGTGCGAACCGCCTGGGAACCGTCCTTCCATTTCCGAGATCGGACGACTTCAAGAGAGGATAGACATATTCAGATTCGAGTGCGACATTCTCACCAAGACCATTCGTATAGAGTCCGCCGGAAGACACAAATTCCATGATCTTTGACGCATCATGCTTGATCCCTGATCGCCATACGTATGGAGATCCGCCATCGATGTCGCCGTATTCGCGATACGCGTCAAGGTCCGAGACAAGGTGGCCGTCAACGAGACCAAATTTCGACAACCGGCGGCGCGTCGAGAGATCGGCAAATACATCGGCGGTCCTTTGATCGGTTCGTTGTCCGGATGCAAAAAACAGACATGCATTGACAGAAACGTCGAAGTGGGCGTTTGCGTCTATAAGGAATAAGGCTGCGTTGGCGAGGCCCCCTTCCGTCTTCCAAAAATGGCGCAATACCTTGCGCGCGGTCATCGTCTTGCAAAGCATCGCGATCGACGCCTGCGGTGGGAGCGATTCGATTAGCCGGATCAGTATCCACTCGGCTATATCGAAGTTCGCCTTACCTGTCTTCGCATCGAAACCGCGGAGTCCCTGGAAATTCGCCTTACGCGGCAAATTTCGACTCTTCAGCGATCCCAGCGCCGAATTGGTCACCCAAGGCGGATTACCGAGAACAAGCAAGTTCCGCGATTTCTTGGCGCCAAGGATGCCTGGCCAGTCGGCCGTGAAGAAATCTCTCTGTTCGAGAACAATGCCTCGTTCGGCGAGGCGAGCGGAAGCCTCACGAACGTAGACGGGATTAATCTCGAAGCCCTCATACGTCGGTTTTGCGCCCCATTTCTCTCGCGCTGCTTCGAGAAACGATCCAAGGCCGGCGGTGGGCTCGACGATTCGATCGGGCTTTCCGACGAGATCGTCGATGAGCGACACAACCTCCGACGCGAGTCGAAGAGGAGTTTGGAAGTCACCGAACTCCTTCTGGGTGCTCATAGGTTTTCGATACCGGGAACCGTTCCTGCTTTCTCGATGACGCGGCTGCCGAATGCTCGTAACTTTGATGTCAACCTCCAGAGCCGGAAAATCGATGCCCTTGGCGGACGAACCTGCTACGTACGAGTATTTGGGCCGAAGGTGATCCTGGAACTTGTGTTCGAGATACGTACCAACAGCCTTCCCGTCCGTCACGCCATACAGCGAATTTTCGTCATGGCGCGATTCGGCAGCAGTGAATCGTGTCGCTTCCTTTTTAAGTAGGGGGATGGATAGTGTTTTTGGCATCTCTCTCGATCAACTTTCATTTTTTTGGCGAGAGACCGATGATTGCAGTGTACCCAATCCTAACGAACAGAAGAAAAACACGCCGTACACGAGCGCTTCTCGATGTCTTTCCTACAAACAAACAGCGGTATTTGCGTCCGGGCGTATCGCTTAAAACATCGGCGTGTCGCCGGTTTTGGTGGCGGCCGGCGGCGGGGTTTCGCGGGGGGTGATGTAGTCGCCGACGAGCATGTCCTTATATCCTTTGCCGGGGCCGACCATGGGCATGACCATGGCGAATTTGTCGATCATGACTTCGAGGAAGGCGGGTCCGGAGAAGTGGACGAATTCTTCGAGGGCCTTTTGGAGTTTGCCGCGCTCGCTGACGCGCTTGGCGAATTTGTAGCCGTCGGCTTCGGCCGCCTTGACGAAGTCTTTTTGGTAGAGCGACTTGTCGGTGCCGGAGTAGCGCTCGTCGAACATGAGCGTCTGCCATTGGCGGACCATGCCGTCGCCGAGGTTGTTGAGCAGGAGGATCTTGACGGGGATGCCGTAGTTGGTGCAGGTCTCGAGGTCGCCGAGGTTCATGCGGATGGAGCCGTCGCCGTCGACGTCGATGACGAGTTTGCCGGGGCAGGCGAGCTGCGCGCCGATGGCCGCCGGCAGACCGAATCCCATCGTGCCCATGCTGCCCGAGGTGAGCCAGGTGCGCGGGTGCTTGAAATCGAAATACTGCGCGGCCCACATCTGGTGCTGGCCGACCCCCGTACTCACGATGGCCTCGCCCTTCGTGACCTTATTGAGCATCGCGATGGCGTCCTGCGGCTGGATGTCGCTGCCGTCGCGCTTGTAGTTGAAGGCGTGGCGCTTCTTGAGCGCGGCGACGTGCTGGTGCCAGGGCTTGTAGTTTTTCTTGAAGCCTTTGCCGAAGCCGATCAGTTCGCGCAGCGTGCGCTTGCAGTCGGCCGTGTGCGCCCACGAGACCTTTTTCACTTTGCCGATCTCGGCGGCGTCGATGTCCAGGTGCGCGATGTTCTTGGCGTTCGGCGCGAAGTCCTGGGCCTTGCCGGCGACGCGGTCGTCGAAGCGCGCGCCGACGGCGATGAGGAAGTCGCAATCCTCGACGGCGTAGTTCGCGTAGGCCGCGCCGTGCATGCCGAGCATGTGCAGGCTGAGCGGGTCCGTCGTGTCGAGGCTGCCGATGCCGAGCAGGGTGGTGACGCCGGGAATGCCGAAGGTCTTGCAGAATTCGCGAAGCTCTGGCCCTGCATTTCCGTTGATGACGCCGCCGCCGGCATAGACCAGCGGGCGCTCGGAGGCGGCGAGTATCTCGAAGAATCGCTCTGCCCGCGCCTTGGTCAGCTTCACGGCGTCGCTGGCGGCCTTGCGCGTGTCATAGCCGCGGAACTCGACCAGGCCCTCGCCACGGAATAGGCCCATCTGCTGCTGGACGTCTTTGGGGATGTCCACGACGACAGGGCCGGGGCGTCCGCTGCGCGCGATGTCGAAGGCGGAGCGCATGGTGGCCTCGAGTTGCGTTTCGTCCTTCACGAGGAACACGTGCTTGGCGCAGGAACTCATGATATTGAAAATCGGCGCTTCCTGGAATGCGTCCTGCCCGATGGAGGCGCGCGGCACCTGGCCGGAGATCATGACCATCGGGATCGAATCCGCCATGCTGTCGCGGATCGGCGTGACGCAGTTCGTCGCGCCGGGGCCCGAAGTGACCAGGCACACGCCGACGCGGCCGGACGCGCGCGAGTAACCCGCGGCCATGAAGCCGGCGCCCTGTTCGTTCGCGGGGACGATGAGGGTGATCTGTTGCTTCTTCGCGTGGGCGGCGTTCCACTTGAAGATGGCGTCGTACGTCGGAAGGATGGCCCCGCCGCTGTAGCCGAAAATGGTATCGACCCCCTCGTCGGCGAGGACCTGGATGACTATGTCGGCGCCGTCCATCTTTTTGCCGGCCATGGGATGCTTGCTCTTCGCCTGCGGCGCGGCGGCTTTCCGTGCTGTTGCCATGTTGCCTCCTGAAACGACCCTTGGGCCGTTGATCATCCGTGGGTAGGCTTAAGCCCACCCTGCTAAAATTAAGGAGCGCCGCCTTGCCTGGCGGCGCTCCGAGTGTTCGCTATTACTTTGAGTATGCCTATTCGGCCGGAGCGTCCGCGTTCGAAGGGCCTACGCCCTCGCCTGATTTTACCGGCTTTTCGCCTCCTCCGCCGCCGCGGACCGCAGCCATCATCTCGTTGGCCGCATCGGCCAGCGTGCCGCCGGCGCGCAGAAGCGACGCCGGGATCGCGTCGCCGACCGCATCGCGAATGCTCACCGGACTGTCGTCGCCGCTCTTGCCGAACTGCTCGCGCAGCTTTACTTCCTCGTTTTCCTTGAACGCGCGAATGCTCAGGCCGATCTTGCGCTCGACCGGGTCGACGCTGATGACGCGCGCCATGCATATTTCGCCGACTTTAAGCACGTCTTCAGGCTTCTGCACGTCGCGCGCGATCTCGGAGACGTGAACCAGGCCCTCGACGCCGCCCTTGAGCCGCGCGAACGCGCCGAAGGACACCAGCTTGGCGATTTCGACTTCGACGTCGGTGCCGACGCGGAGCTCGTCCGCGATCTTTTGCCACGGATCGGGCTGCAACTGCTTGAAGCCCACGCTGATCTTTTCGTGCGGGGGATCGATGCTGAGGATCTTGACCTCGATCTCCTGGCCCTTCTCGAGGACCTCGGAGGGGTGATTGACCTTCTGCGTCCAGGAGAGATCGCTGACGTGCAGCAGCGCGTCGATGCCTTCTTCGATCTGGACAAACGCGCCGTAGTCCGCCAGGTTGCGCACCGTGCCCTTCACGATCGTGCCGAGCGGGTATTTGCGCTCGATGGCCATCCAGGGGTTCGGCTGCGTCTGCTTGATCCCGAGCGCGATCTTTTCTTCCTCGGGCGAGACGTTCAGCACCATGACGTCGACCGCCTGACCAAGCTGGACGACTTCGCTGGGGTGGCGCACGCGGCGGGTCCAGCTCATCTCCGAGACGTGGACCATGCCCTCGATGCCCTCTTCGAGCTGGACGAAGGCGCCGTAGTCCGTCATGCTGACGACCTTGCCGTGCACGACGGTGCCGACGGGATAGCGCCGCTCGACGGACTGCCACGGGTTGGGCGATTTCTGCTTGAGGCCGAGGCTAATGCGCTCGGATTCGGGGTCGAAGTGCAGCACCATGACCTCGATCTTGTCGCCCACGGACACGATCTGCGAGGGGTGCTTCACGCGGCCCCAGGACATATCGGTGACGTGCAGCAGGCCGTCGATGCCGCCGACATCGACAAACGCGCCGAAGTCGGTGATGTTCTTCACTTCGCCCTTGATGATCTTGCCCACTTCGATCGTCTTGAGCAGCAATTCCTTCTCGCCCTTGCGCTGCTCCTCGAGGAGCTTGCGCCGGCTGACGACGACGTTGCGGCGGCGCTTGGTGAGCTTGATGATCTTCATGTCCATGGTCTGGCCGATATAGCGATCGAGATCGCCGGTCGGCCGCCACGTAAGCTGGCTGGCGGGCATGAAGGCGTCGATCCCGATGTCCACCTTGAGTCCGCCCTTGACGCGGCGGACGATCTTGCCGGGGATCGTGCCGTCCTTATCGTAAATTTCCTGGATGTTCGCCCAGTTGCGAATACGATCGGCCTTTTGCTTGGAGAGAACCGGCATGCCGTTCTCGTCCTCGGGGGCCTCGATGTAGACGTTGATCTCGTCGCCCACCTTGAGGCCGGCGATAGTGCCGAACTCGTGGACGTCGATCGAGCCTTCGCTCTTGTAGCCGATGTCGACCATGATGCGGTCAGCGCCGATCTCCACGATCCGGCCCTTGACCACTTCGCCCTCGCGGAAGTCCTCGAGCGAAGCTTGATACAGTGACGCCAATTCCGCGTCGGTAAATTCCTCGTCCCGGCTCAGGTCGAAAGCCACGTCGAGGATATTGCCCTCAGGTGAATTTGCCATAGAAACAGTGAAACCCTTCCTCTCATTGGGATGTGCCCCGCACGGCGGGACAGGGGAGACTAGCATTCGGCGGCGGGGGCTTGCAAGCTACTATTTTCGTTGGACTTAGGGCATCACCCCGAGAATTACGGCGCGGTTCTGGATACGAAGCCTGTGCGAGCTATCGATCGGCTCCCGCCCCCCTGGCCGATGGTGACCAACCCGCCGGAGGCCTCGATCGTAACCGCCTGGTTGATGGTAGGAGTAGCGGGGGATGAGCCCGAGGCTATGGTGACCGTTCCGGCTCCGGTCACAAAAACTAGTCCCTCGGCCAAAGAATTATATGGATTGGACTGAGAGCCGTCTTCGACTCCGGCGAAGTCGAAGTCAACATATACTTGAGAACTGAGCGGGTTCTGTGTTCCGAAGTACCACGTAAATTCTTCGTCTGGTATTGCACCGCTATTGAAATGAATATCAACAGGGTTCATGAGAAAGGCATTTGCTGAAACTATTTCGGTCCCCGAGTAGTTCGTCACGAATGCCAGTTCCGGATTGACCGGAGGAAAAAGCGAGTCGTCGATATCTATGAGTACGTCGGCGTTGCTATCCACTCCCGCGAAGATCAGTTGAACAGTATAATCATCCGCCGTGCCCTGATTTCGATCGAGACCCGAGCGGGCAAGCAAGATGGTTGCTACGTCGTCCGCTGTCAAGCTGCGTATCGCCGCACCATGCGGGTACGGGCTAATCATCACCGCCTGAGTACTGGGGAATCCAAGCGGCAGTCCAACGAATGCGCGCGCTACGGCTGGAAAGAGGTTACGCCCGCCACGATTTAGGTAGAAACGCTTACGATTGCCGTCGTTTCCGGAAACCAGATCAACGTCACCGTCCGCATCCAGATCCTCAAGAACCGCCGCTCTGTGATTCTCAAAATCGCTTGTTACCTGCTGGCTGACGACTGTGGAAAAGCCTCCATCACCAGGATTCAGCACAAGCTTGTTGGGTACGTTGTCGATATTGGCAAACACTAAATCGAGTTCTCCGTCGCGGTTTACGTCGCCTATCGCTATACCCGCGGTATCGTCTGTATCGCTCGTTACGTTTACTGCCATCACCCCAGAGAAAGGATTCGTTCCCCCGCCATTGTCGTAAAACCGGTTTACTCCATCGTTACCAGCAACCACGTCAGGACCGTCCGAATCCTGCAAAAGATCGGCGACCGCGATTGCGCGGGTGCGATCCATCTCTAGCCCAATGTCTGTTCCTGCGGGAAATCCTCCTGCTCCATCATTGAGGTAGAGGCGATTACGTTGATTGAAATTTCCGGTGACTACGTCGAGGAATCCATCTACATTCAAGTCGCCGATCGCGATGCCGCGAGTGTCCCTGACATCGGAAGTGATAGTAACGCCTGCAATGAATCCGCCCAAGCCGTCATTTACATATAACCGGCTTGGCGTTCCAGAGATTCCGGCGACCACGTCCAAGAAACCATCGCCATTCATGTCGCCTAAAGCGATAGACAGTGTGGAGTTCGCATCCGATGTAACGTTGGTACCCGAATCAAAACCGCCGCTACCGTCGTTCTTGAAAAGCAGAATGGGTCTCCATCCCTGCCTACGATGATATCGCGGTCGGTATCGTTGTCGACGTCACCTAGCGCAACTGCTTGAAAGTCATCGGTACTCGAAATGATGTTGATTCCTACCGTGGAATTCCCGAAAGGAACGGAGGTAGCGTCGTTCAGGTAGAGTCGCACCCCCTGCAACAGATCGGCGGCAATGACATCCGGTCGATTGTCGCCGTTCACATCGCCTACGGCAACTGATCGAGTCCCTCGAAAGTCAGTCGAGATATTTCCAGTCACCGGATCGTCGAGGTAAGTATCATCAATGGGAACCGTCGGCAAATCCAAAAGACTCATGCTGTACGAATCTTCGTCGATTTCCGTTTGGTCCAGAGTGAACGGATTGTTGTTGAGTCGGCGAAACCAGAGGAATCCCTCGTCGTCGCCCCGTTCATCGTCGTGTGACCCCGCGATATCATCGGTGCCATCGTTGGTTCCGATCACGGTTGCAAAAGTAGAATCGAGGCCGCGTCCCGAATATGCGAAGTCGCGGCGAGGGCTGCCCGGTCCATATACGTCTACCAAGTTGGGATGATCAAGTCCGAGAACGTGGCCGATTTCGTGAAGGACAATTGATTCGAAATCCGTTTGGCCCGACGGCAAGTCGCTGTCAAAGTCAAGATTTCCCGCCGTAGGACCGAGGTCGGTCCACGTTCCGAGAGCGCGAAGAAGCGCCAGGCGCATCTCATTTGCGTACTGGCTGCCTGGCCGTATCCCAATCGTAATGACGACAATTTGGTTACTTTCGTTGCCCGTGTAACCGACGGGGTGAAGAATAGTATTGGGGATGAGATTCTGTCCGTCAAACCAAAACGATCCGGACCACACGGGACCATTCGAGACGAACGCGAAAAGAACCGCGATGATAATTCCGAATCGCCGAAGCGCTATCGACCGGGAGGCAATCACTTTGCGTCCTCCGCCGGCTGCGCTGCCGCCGGAAGACTTTGTCTGCGAGGATCCCTTATCGCATCCGAGAGTCTTCGGACGACCGCATCAAGATCTTGGGCTTCTTTCATCTCAGGCAGAGCCCGTGCGGCCATCGTTATCCCACGTCCGCCGGTCTTGTGATAGAAGTTCGCCTGAGGAAGATGTCCGGTGCCCGCCGGCTTGAACTTTTCGAGAAATACTTCGACGATGGTCGTCGTCCCATCGGAGGGAAGTCCGTTGGAGCGGTGCTCGATTCGATCTCCCTTCGCCGTAGCTCGACGATTTTCAGCGTCCTCGTTTACGCGCTTCTCGACGACCCCGTACTCGTATCTCATTGCGTTGTGGTCGTGTAAAAACCGCAGAAGATGATCGAGATCTTCTTGCGACAGACGATACTCAAAATAGCGTTGGCCCTCTGGGCGCTGCGCCCTGTATACAAGGACACGACCGTCTCCGTAAATACGCAAAAGAGGTATTTCTGAACTTCCGCTGTTCCCGCTGAACGAAGTCAACTGAATTACGATGGCTGACGCATTCTTTGCATACTCGATAACGGGATCCGTGTCCGATGGCTGACCATCCGCCACGCGCATGCAAAGCACGAACGGCGTCGTCGCGATCAGAAGTATCACAAGTCTTCGCATGGGAAACCTCCGCAGCAGTCATGGCAAACATAGCACGGGTTCACCACGCTCGCAAGATATGGCACATCGCCCAATATACAGGCGTCCACTGGGGTGTTTCTCCCGGCGTTCAAGTTAAGCGCGCACGCGACCGACGCTGATCCTCTACTTCGGCAGGCGAATGGAGAGGCCCGCCGTGATGAACCAGTCGGGGGCTTCGGAAGTGAGGCCGAAACCGGCAGCGAGATCGAGTTGGAGGTTATCGCGCAGGAGATAGGTCAGGCCGCCGTCGAAGCTGTGGGCGGAGCCGCCGGAGTCGTTCAGCGGCGCGTCGCCGAAGATTTCGATGAAGCCGCCCCAGCGTTCGCTGAAGTCGTAGCCGAGGGCCGTGGTGTATTCGAGGCGGGAGTGCGTGTCGTGCCCGGAGCTGTCGTCCTCGGGCGACGTCTCCCAGGCGACGCCGAGGTTGTAGCCCAGGGAAAAGCCGCGGGGGAGCGTGTGGCCGAAGGAAAAGCGGAACGCGGGATCCAAGCGGCCGCTGGAGAGGTCTTCGGAGCCGACGGGAATCGTCGTGCCCGCGAGGAACGCCGCCTCGGGCCGCCAACCTTTCTCGGCCCAGAGGGCGATTTTCGCGCCAAGTTCGGGATCCCCGAAGCCCGCGTCCGCGCCGCCAGCAAATTGCGTGGTAAGCGTCGGGATGCCGAGGCGGAGTTCGAGGCGATCGACGACGCCATAGCGCACGAGAAGCGCGGGGGCTTCGAGGACCTCGCTGTCCGGGGCGTCCTCCGTATAGGCGAGGCCGAACTCGAGCTGGACGTGCCGCGCGGGAACGAGTGCGCTCGATTCGGTCTGGTCGGGGCGGTCGGTGTCGATGGGGCCGGGATTCTGCGCGAGGGCGGCGGCGGGAATGAGGCTGATCAAGAGAGCGAGCGCGCGAGACATGAGGGGGACCTCCGGGGCATGAGGGTCAATTTACCGCATACATTGTGCAGTGCATTCATTAGTTTAATCTATAGTACTCAAATTAGTCAAGGTTAACTATGAGGTCCGTCCCCAGGTGTATCGGCGGCGCCTCGAGCTCGGCGGGGGACCACGGCAGATTCCCCCGGTAGGGCGGGTCATGACCGCCCCACCAAGGGCCGCGTGGTCTTTAAACCTTTGTGAGAGTTATACTTGCGAAACGAGCACTCTGTTGGACGGGCCGATGTCTGCGATTCCCGCGATAGCGTTTTATCTGGCTGTGGCTTGTTATATCGCCGCGGCGGGGCTGGTGTTGCGTTTTTTGTCCGTGCCGGAGGACCGTCTGTTCGTGCTCGCCAAGCGCGTGGCCGCGGCGGGAAACACATTATTGCTCGCGGTCTTCGTGTATCGCTGGTCGAAATTCGGCGCGGTGCCGTTCACGGGGATGGGGGACTCGCTCAATCTCTTCCTCGTGTTGTGCACGGGGATCATGCTCACGGTGCAGCGCCGCGCGGAGATGCGACCGCTGCTAGTCTATTACTTCCCGGCGCTCGCGCTGATGGCGATCATCAGCGGCCTCGTGGGCCCGCGCTACCTGAATGACGCGCCGAAGGCGCTCAACGGTCTGCTGCTGACGGCGCACGTCGGCCTCGTGTTCCTCTCCTTCGCGCTGTTTTTCGTGGCGAGCATGACGAGCGCGGCGTACGTGACCAAGGCGCAGCGGCTCAAGCGCCACGCGGCGGGCGGCTTCGCGGTCCGGCTCCCCTCACTCGACTTGCTCGACCGCACGCTGTTCCAGCTAATCGGCGCGGGCTACGTCTCCTTCGTGGTCACCGCGGCGTTGGGGCTGGGCTGGGCCTGGGCCGCGCGCGACACGCTGGGCGATTACTGGTTCATCTCGCCGAAAATCCTGCTGTCGCTTGCGATGGTGGCCTTGTACGCCGTGAGCTTTCATGCGCGGCGATTCGGCCTGCTGCGCGGGCCGAAGCTGGCGTATTTGGTCTTCTTCGGATTCACTACGCTGCTCGCGGCGTACCTCGTCATCGGTCTGTTTCAGATCGGCGGCGCGTCGTTCTTGGGGAAGGCGTCGTGAGCCTGATCGTCACGGGACTCAATCACCGGACCAGCGAACTCGCGCTGCGCGAGCGGGTCGTGTTCGCCGAGGAGGCGCTCCCCAAAGCGATCAAGGCCTTGCGCGAGTGCGTCGAAGACGCCGGCGTCGTCATCCTGAGCACCTGCAACCGATCGGAAATTTATCTGAACCATGCGGGAGACGCGGAGTATCTGCACCGCGAGCTGCGGCGGTTCCTATGTGACTGGCACCGCGTGCCGCAGGAGGAACTCGCGCCGGCGCTCTACGAATACGAGGGCCGCGAGACGGTGGGGCATTTGTTCCGCGTGGCGGCGAGCCTGGACAGCCTGGTCGTCGGCGAGCAGCAAATCCTCGGTCAGGCGCACGATGCCTACACGCTCGCGCACCAGGAGCAGGCCACCGACAAGGTGATCAACGCGCTCTTTCAAAAGGCCTTTGCGGTGGCCAAGCGCGTGCGCACGCAGACGAACATCGGCGAGGGCAAGGTCTCGGTGAGCTCGGTGGCGGTCGATCTCGCGGTGTCGATTTTCACGGACCTCTCCGGCGCGACCGTGCTCGTGATCGGCTCGGGCGAAATGAGCGAGCAGACCTTGCAGCATCTCGTGCAGCACGGCGTGGGCCGGATCATCGTGGCCAATCGCACCGTGGAAAATGCGGAGGCACTCGCGCGGCGATTCAACGGCGTCGCCATCGCGCTGGACGCGATCAAGGCGCACCTGCACGAGGCGGACATTGTGGTGAGCTCGACCGGCGCGCCGGGCCTCGTGCTGCATGCGGACCAGTTGCAGTGGGCGCTGAAGCGGCGCGGACAGAAGCCGATGTTTCTCATCGACATTGCGGTCCCGCGCGACATCGACGCGGCGGCGAACCAACTCGACAACGTGTACCTGTATACGATGGACGATTTGCAAGAAGTGGCCCGCCGGAACCTGGAGGCGCGGCGGGACGCGATCGATCGCAGCCTGGAGATCGTGGACGCCGGGGTCGATCAGTTTTGGCGCTGGCTGCGCGGGCTGGCGGCGGAGCCGACGATCGTGTCGCTCTCGCGCAAGATGGACGCGATCCGCGTGCGGGAATTGCAAAAGACGCTGGCGAACCTGCCAGGGCTCTCGCCGGAACAGCGCGAGGAGGTTGAGTATCTTACCAAGCGCATCGTGGGCAATATCCTGCAACGGCCGCTGGCCGAGATTAAGCAGGAGGCGCACGAGGAAGAGCACGGCAGCGTGCTGCACGCGGTGCGGCGGCTCTTCGGGCTGAAGGAGGGCGCGTGAGGGACCGCATCGTCATCGGGTCGCGCGGGAGCAAACTCGCGCTGGTGCAATCGAACTACGTCGCGGGGCTGCTACGCGCGGCGGCCCCGGGGCTGACCGTGGCCATCGAAATCATCTCGACGCGGGGCGATGACATCATTGATAGGCCGATTGCCGAGATCGGCGGCAAGGGTTTGTTCACCGAAGAACTCGAACGCGCGCTGCGCGACAAGACGATCGATCTCGCGGTGCATAGCTTGAAGGACTTGCCCGTGCAGGACCCCGGCGGGCTCACGGTCGGCGCGATTCCCAAGCGCGCCACGCCGAACGACGCGCTCGTGGCGCGCGAGGCGAAGTCGCTGGAGACGCTAAAAAAGGGCGCACGCGTGGGGACCTCGAGTCTGCGGCGCAAGGCGCAACTGCTGATCCAGCGGCCTGACTTGGAGATCGTCGATCTGCGCGGGAACGTCGACACGCGGATCGCAAAAGTGATCGAGCGCGGGGAACTGGATGCGGCGGTGCTGGCCTGCGCGGGATTGGAGCGCATCGGCCGCGCCGACGCGATCACGGAGGTCTTGACGCCTGACGTGATGCTGCCCGCGCCGGGCCAGGGGGCCCTGGGCATTCAGTGCCGCGCAGATGACGCCGAAGTCCTCGCGCTGCTAAAGCAATTCGATCACCCGAACACGCGAGCGGAAGTGACCGCCGAGCGCGCGCTGCTCGAAGGGCTGGGCGGCGGATGCCAGGCGCCGATCGGTGCGCTGGGCTATGCCGCGACCGAGGGCGGGGCGGGCGGGACGCTCTTGGGGTTATCGTGCGGCGTCTTTTCTATGGGGGCAGCCGCCGGCCCCAGCCTTCGCTTCGCCACGGGGACAATGCCTGGCAAGCCTCCTAGAAGCGCTACCGACATCGTCGAATTTATCCTGGAGAAAATGCGGGCCGGGGGCGCGGACAAAATCATCGCGCAGTACCGATGAATCCCCCCTTTGTCATTCTTCGCTCCGCTCAGAATGACAAGAAGAAGGAATTCGCGAACCGAATGCTCGGGGTTTCCGCCCGTGTGTAGCCTGCCGGACAAGCCCCTCGCGGGCAAGAAGATCGTCGTGACGCGCGCGCGGGCGCAAGCGGACAAGCTGGCGAAGATGCTCGAGGAACTCGGCGCGGCGGTGATCGAGTTTCCGACGATCGACATCCGGCCCGTGCAGCCGCCGCCGGCGATCCCCCCACTGCGTGACTTTGACTGGGTGATCTTCACGAGCATCAACGGCGTGAACGCTTTCCTCGACGCGATCACTGGCGAGCATCCGGACGGCGACCTGCGCAATTGCCGGGTGTGCGCGGTGGGGCCGGGGACGACGATGGTGCTGCGCGAGCGCGGCGTGCGGGTGGACCTCGTGCCGGGCGATTTCATCCAGGAGGGCGTAGTGGCGGCGCTGACGGAGACCGATCCCTTGTTGGGCGGCAAGCGCATCATGTGGCCGAAGGGGGACCTCTCGCGGGACTTGATCTCGGCGGAGTTGCGCAAGCTCGGCGCGACGGTTGAAGAGGTGGTCGTGTATCACACGGTCGGCGTCGAGGCGGCGCCGGAGGCCGTGCGCGCGCTGCTGGATGCCAAGCCGGACGCCGTCGCGTTCACGAGCGCGTCCACCGCGCGTAACTTCGCGCGGATCGTCGGCCCGGAAGGATTGCGACGCCTGGCGGGCGTGCTTTTCGTCGCGATCGGGCCGGAGACCTCCGCCGCCGCGCGGGCCTGCGACATGCCGGTATACATCGAGCCGGCCCAGCACGACTTGTGGTCGCTGGCGAAGTCGCTGGTAAAGGCGTTTACAGGGCGGGACTTGGAATAAGGCTCAAGCGCTTTTTCGTCTGATATGATCGTTGGTTGAACCGAGCGAGGGTCCCATGAATTTTCCGATTATGCGAATGCGGCGGCTGCGGCGAAACGCGACGCTGCGGCGGATGGTGCGCGAGACGCGATTGTCAGTGGACGATCTCATCCTGCCGTTGTTTGTGCGCGAGGGGCGGGACGTGAAGATCGCGATCAAGTCCATGCCGGGAAACTACCAATGGAGCGTCGATACGCTCACTGAGGAATGCCGCGCGATCGAGCAGCTCGGCATCCCCGCGGTGATCCTCTTCGGTATCCCGGAACACAAAGACGCGGAGGGCTCCTCGGCGCACGCGGACGACGCAGTGGTATGCCAGGCCGTGGAGAGCATCAAGCGGGCGTGTCCGGACTTGTGCGTGATCACAGACGTGTGCCTATGCGAATACACCGACCACGGGCACTGCGGGATCATCGCGGAGAACCTGGACGGCAATCTCGATGTGGACAACGACGCGACGCTGGACGTGCTGGTGAAGGAGGCGCTCGCGCACGCGCGGGCCGGGGCGGACATGGTCGCGCCGTCGGACATGATGGACGGGCGCGTGGCGGAAATCCGCGACGCGCTGGACGACAACGGCTTCCAGGACCTGCCGATCATGGCCTACAGTGCGAAGTACGCATCGGCCTTCTACGGGCCCTTCCGCGACGCCGCCGAGTCGCCCCCGCAGTTCGGCGATCGATCGAGCTACCAGATGGACCCGCCGAACCTTAACGAGGCCATGCGCGAGATCGCGATGGACATCGAAGAAGGCGCCGATATCATCATGGTGAAGCCGGCGCTGCCCTATCTCGACGTGATCCGGCGCGCGGCGGACGAGTTCGAGCTGCCGCTAGCGGCGTACAACGTCTCCGGCGAGTTCTCGATGATCAAGGCGGCCGCCGCGAACGGTTGGATCGACGAACGCCGCGCGGCGATGGAATGCCTGACGGGCATCAAGCGAGCCGGCGCGAACCTGATCCTGACGTATTGGGCGAAGGACGCGGCGAAGTGGCTCAGGGAATGAAGCGGAAAGCGGGAATGAAGAACGCGACTCTTTGGACTGCGGCAGCGATAGCTGCCGCTTTATCCAGCCCAGCAAAGCTGGGCGGCGCCCGCAGGAAGTCTCATCCCGATTCGGCATCAACCTGCTCCACGCAAAAGCGGCGGCGAACTTCCGCAGTCCAACGAGTGACGATCCTGTTCTTGATTTCGTGCGCCATCCAGGGTGTTCCTTCGGCGGATGAGCCGGCGAAGACGGCGGACTCGACTGCGAAATCCTCTCCCGCGCCCGCAGCGCCGGAGAAGGCCGCGAATTTCACTTTGCCGAATGCGCAGGACGGCATGACCCGCATAAAGTGGCCGCGCGAGAAGGCGGTGTTCCTCACCTTCGGCGAGCAGGCGAGCCAGGTGGCGATTCAGTCGTGGAGCGGGCGGATGAAAGAACACTTCGGCGACCGGATGGAATTTGTCGGGATCGCGTGGCTCGAGTTCGTGCCGCAGGAAATGCATCCGGCGGCGGCGGCGGTGATCAAGGCGACGCATCCGGACGTGCTGATGGACAAGAGCGGGTCGTGCGCGCAGCGATACCACTGCCGCAAGGGCGAGGTGAACGCATTTGTAATCGCGCCGGACGGCGCCATCCTGAAGCGAATCCACGAGGCGATCACGCAAGAGCGCTTCGCTGAGGTGGAGAAGTTGTTGGAGCCGTTCACGAAGATGAAGTAAGTCGCGGAGGGTTTTGGTGGCACGGGCTTCTAGCCCATGCGGATGCACCAAAATCTTCAAGAATGAGGACCGGTTCTCGACAGGAATTCGGAGAATCCGGCTCGTTCTCCATCGGCGGGAAGCCGATGCCACGAAAGACCAACACTTGGAGGGAAGAGGAAATGGACCATGACGAGACGATGAAATCGCGACGAGAGATATTGCGGGCGGGCGGCGTGATCGCCGCGGGCGCGGCGCTGGCCGGCGGCACGGCGTGGGCCGAGGATGCGGCGCCGCCGTTGCAATACGAATACCTGTGTACGGCGGAAGTCGAGCTCGAGCCGGGGCAGCCCGTGGGCACGACGCCGCACGGCACGCGCAACATCGTGTACGTGAAGTCGGGCGTGGTGAAAGGCCCGAAAATCAGCGGGCGCGTGCTGCCGGGCGGGGGCGACTGGTACCTCACGCGGCCCGACGGCATCGGCGAGGTCGACGTGCGCGCGACGATCGAGACGGACGATGGCGCGCTGATCTACACGCACTACCGCGGCGTGATCAATCCGAAGACCGGCTACTTCCGCACGACGCCGCGCTACGAGACCGCAAGCGAGAAGTACGCGTGGCTCAATAACATTGTTGCGGTGGGCGTAGGATCGAGCATACCCACTGGCGTGCGGTACCACATTTATCAGATCCTCTGAACAGCCGTCAGGTTTGCAGACGCGGGGCCGGGGTACCCGTGCGCGCCTGTGAGGGTCGGTATTTCCGCCGGATTGAGGTTGCTTCGTCGCAACCGCGTTCCTCGCAATGACGAGTAGGGCGACCGCGCTCCGCGCAATGACGCGTAGGGCAACCGCGCTGCCTGCAACAAGGCGTAATTAATCTGCGTTCATCTGCGCCATCTGCGGACAAGAGGTTGAAGGCCGTTCTGTCCAAATCGATCCGATCCGCGCGCGCCTTCGGGTGTGCGTGGATCTTTTTTTTGCCGACTTGCGGGCGGCGCATTGACTTGGCATAGTGGCGCTGGCTGTTGTGGTCGAAGTGAGGAGTGGGCCATGTCGCGTGAGGATGTTGTCAAGGAAATCGCGCGAGCGAAGCGATCTATCCGGATGGTGATCTGCAACCGCAAGTGCCTCGAAGACGCCGGGTGTTACGACCGCGGCTACGTGGTCGATGCGAACGAGCGCTTTGTGCTGCTGCATTTGGTGACAGACGACATCCGGCTCGAGGGCTACGTGGTGCTGCGCTTGGACGACATCACCGGGGTGAAGTCCGATTTCGACAATTACCGCTTCATCGAGAAGGCGCTGCAATTGCGCAAGATGCTGCCGGAGCGGCCGGCGCTGGTGGACCTGAACAGCATGGAGACGATTCTCGCGTCGGTCGATGAGCATTTCTCGCTCATGGTCGTGCACCGCGAGGGTGTGGATCAGACCGAATGCCACATCGGCTCGCTCGAGTCCATCGCGGACAAGACCTTTGTGATAAAGGAAATCGATCGCGGCGCGCAGTGGTGCGGTGTGAAGCGGCTGCGCGTGGATGAGGTGACGCGGCTGGAATTCAACGGGGGCTACGAGACCGCGCTCGCGCAAGTGGCTGGGCTGGGCTGAGGCGCGCGCATGGCGCGCCGACTCGATAAATCGCGGGCGCTGTGGGAGCGGGCGAACTGCGTGCTCGTCGGCGGCGTAAATAGCCCCGTGCGCGCGTTCAAGGCCGTCGGCGGGCACCCCTTCTTCGCCGTCTCGGGCAAGGGCGCGCGCGTGCGCGACGCCGACGGCAACGAGTACATCGACTATGTCCTCTCCTGGGGCCCGCTAATTCTCGGGCACGCGCACCCGCGCGTGGTCGAGGCCGTGACGCGGGCGCTGGAAAAGGGATCGAGCTTCGGCATTCCCACCGAAGCGGAAATCACGCTCGCCGAAAAAATCGCGCGGCTCGTGCCCTGCGTCGAAAAGCTGCGGCTCGTGAACAGCGGCACCGAGGCGACCATGAGCGCGATCCGCCTCGCGCGCGGCGCGACCGGGCGCGACCTCATTCTGAAAATCGAAGGCTGCTACCACGGACACGTCGACAGCCTGCTCGTCGCCGCCGGGAGCGGCCCGACGACCTTTGGCGCGCCGACGAGCCCCGGCATTCCGAAGTCGCACGTCGAGAGCACGCTCACCGTGCCCTTCAACGATCGCGACGCGGCCGAGGCGGCCTTCGAGGCGCGCGGCCGCGACATCGCGTGCCTGATTATCGAGCCGGTGCCCGGCAACATGGGCCTGATCACGCCGGCGCCCGGCTACCTCGAAGAGTTGCGGCGGCTCACGAAGCACTACGGCGCGCTGCTGATCTTCGACGAGGTGATGTCGGGATTCCGCGTGAGCATGGGCGGCGCGCAGGAACGCTTCGGCGTAACGCCCGATCTGGTGACGCTGGGCAAAGTCATCGGCGGCGGGCTGCCGGTGGGCGCGTACGGCGGGCCGGCCGCGCTGATGGACCAGGTCTCGCCGCTAGGGAAGATTTATCAGGCGGGCACGCTCTCGGGAAATCCGCTGGCCACGGCCGCGGGCCTCGCCACACTCGAAGTCCTCGAAGAAACCGGCACGCTCGACGCCGTCGAACGCGCGCTGACCGATCTGGGCTGCGGCCTGCAAGACATCGCGCAGCAGGCGGGGATTCCCGTGTGCCTCGGACAGGCGGGCGCCATGGCCGGGATTTTCTTCCGCGACGGCGACGTGTTGAACTACCAGGACGCGCTCAAGAGCGACACGAAGCGCTACGCGAAATTCTTCAACGGCATGCTCGAGCGCGGCGTGTACTTCGCGCCCTCGCAGTTCGAGGCGTATTTCGGCAGCACCGAGCACGGCGAAGCGGAAATCGACCAGACCCTGGACGCCGCGCGAGAAGTCTTCGGGACGCTCTAATCGATGGATCGCAAACAGGCGAAGCGATTCACCAGCCCGGCGATCGGCATCGTGGCTCTAGTCGTAATGATCGCGATCGCGATCCGGCCGGACCTGGCCCTGCCGCTACTCGCGGGCGCGGAATTCATCGCCGGATCCGGATGCGCCCTACGCGTGCGCACTTCGCTGCGGCTCAGGCCGCCGGCCCCATCCTCGGCCGCTCTGTTCGCCGCGTTGTCCTGCTTCTGGATTGGAATGGCCGCGCTGTCCGTGTGGTGGTACCTGCGCGGCCACTGACCGCGCAGATCGTAGTCCTCACGCTCCGCGTGAGGACGCCTCGCGCGGAGCGTGAGGACCACGATCTCGGCGTGGCGTCTTCGCGGAGTTCGCGAAGAACTTCTCCCGCAGCAGCACGAAGAATCCAAGCGCGATCACCGCGCCCTGCGTCGACCAGAAAATAAAGGTCGCGGTCCAAATGCCGTGGGTGAAGCCGTAGCTGTGGAGCCCGACGCCCAACAGGTTCACGCCCCACCACGAGAACGCAATGACACAGGCCGTGGCGATCGCGGCGAGGTGGATGCCCATTTCACGGATGTAGCCGCCCATGCGCGCGTGCAGGGTGGCGAGCATAGAGAGGCAGATGAGCGCCGCGCCGTTCTCCTTCGGGTCCCAGCCCCAAAACCGCCCCCAGCTATAATTGGCCCAGATGCCGCCGAGCACCGTGCCCACGAAGGCGAAGAGCAGACCGAAACAGGTGACGCCGTAGACCATGCGCGTGAGCGATCGGTAGAAATCGCGGTCGCTGCGCTTGAGTCCGAAGAGCCGGGCGAAGACGTACACGTGGGCGATGCCCGCCGCGAGCATACCAGCGGCGTAACCGACATTGATGATCGTGACGTGGGTGGCGAGCCAGAAATTCGTGTCGAGCACGGCGACGAGCTGCGGCATCGTGTCTTCGGCGTTCGTGATTTCGTAGCGGCCGGCGAGAAACATCCCGAGCGTGCCGAGGAACGAGGCAACCGACACCGCCACGCGGCGGCGGTTCACCGCCTCGATGAACAGCGCGACCAACACCGAGACGGCGGTGATGAAGAGGATCGTCTCGTACAGCGTCGAGATCGGCGGCCGGCCGCGGATGATGCAGCGGTAGACAATGCCCGTGACGAGCAGCGCCCACGGCGCGACGACCAGTGTGGCCGTGGCCCAGCCGAGCACGCGCGAGCGCAGGTTTAACCAGGAGAGCGCCGCGACGAGAAAGCTCAGGATGAAGAGCACCTGCGCGTAGGAGAAAAACTTCGCCTTGTAGAACGCGACCTCGAGCGGAATCTTGCTGTATTCGCCGCGGGCCTGCGCGCGCGCGACGACCGCGGCGTGGAATTCATTGGCGGCCTGCTTGAATTGGATGCCGCTCCCCGTGGTCGCGGGCAGTTTCTCAAGCGCCGCCAGCAGCGCGATCTGGGCGGCGTCCGGCTGTTCGTCCTGCATGGACTCACCCACGAGCGCGCCGACGCTGAGCCATTCCTGTTTCGCGGGGTCCGTCGGCGGCAGCAGCGCGAGGCCGATGCTGGTATTGCGCGCGGTCAGCATCGGAGATAGAAATTCTCCAAACGCTTCCCCCTCCTGCGCCACCTGTTCACCACTGTCCGCGCTTTGCTTGAGCTGGTCCAGCGCGGCCGAGGCCAGGCGCAAATCGCGCGTGTGCTCCAGGACCGTGCTCAGGGTGATCCCGCTCGCGGCGTCTGGGAAAATTTTCTGCGCAAGGCGGCTCTTGGAGGTGTCGAACGGCATGCGCGCGAAGTCGAAGTAGTGCGCGACGCCCTCGAACTCCTGCACGGCGGTCTCCAGTGCGACGAGCATGGACTGCTGCGGCGAGCGCTCGGCCGGTTCGACGCCGAAGGCCTCCTTCGCGCGCTCGAAGATCGCCTGCCGCGCGGGCAGCAGGTCGTTGTAGCTGAAGCGCTCGCGCTGGCCTGTGCCGGGTGAGCGCGCGCCGAGACCGGTCACGTAGTCGGCGTTGTCCACGACGAAATGCCGGTAGTCCCGCGCGACATCGGGCATCAGCAGGCAATCGAGGAACCATTCCATCGGCGTCAGGCTGATTTTCGTGCCGGAGCCGGGCGTCTGCGTGAAGGTGCGCTTGCCGTTCAGTTTGAGCAGCATGAAGCTCGCGTAAGTGTCCAGCGGCTTGACGCGCCCGCCGTCCTGGATGGGCAGCGTGCGGAACGTGTCGAGCGTTGCCTCGTCCCACTTGCCCGCGCTCTGCGGCTCCTTGGCCAGCGCCGCCGCGCAGAGCAGCAGCGCCGCCGCGAACGCAGCGGTTGTCCGCAACGCATTCGATTTTTTCATGCCACGCGCCTCCGGCTCTCGGCCCGCATGTAGCCCAGCAGCTTTTGAACGAAATGCAACAGCAAGCCCGCGCCGACGATGATGCAGGCCAACAGCGGGCCCTGATCGGAGGGATTGCGCACGACTTCAAATACCGTGTACATCGTGTCGCCCGGCCGCGCATCCGGCGGACCGTAGGACGCCTGAAAGAAGGTCAGCCCGTGGTGGCGCAAGGGATGGTTCATGTAGATGTGGATTTTCTCTTCCGTGCCCTTCTCTTTTTTCGTGATGTGGCTCTCGTAGGCGCTGGCCATCGTGGTGCCGGGGTAGAATTCGGCTTTGAATTCGTCGAGGTGGACCGTGAAGGGCGCGCGGAACCGTTTTCGATCGAGGCCGACCGTGTAGAACATGTCGCCGCTCTTCACCGTGAACGGTTCTTTATCGAGGCCCCACAGAATGCCTTGGGTCTTTTCGCCGGAAGACTTGTCGGTGATCGCCACGTAGGCCACGGGGATATTCGCCTCGGCCTCTTTCTCGCCGGGCAGCGTGAGCACGCGGAACCCGTCTACGACCGGACCGTCCGCGCCCTGCATGGAGACGCTCTCGCGGATGGGCACGCCGTTCGCCGTGAAGCCGGAGACGGCGACGTCAAAAGGCAGGGCCTTCGAGACGAACTCGCGCGACTGGCCGGGGCCGAGATCCATGAACAGCGTGTCGGGAATGAGGTGCAGTTCGGCGCCGGCCGCCGGCTTGCCGATTTCGATGTTCCAATCGTGGTAGCTGGAGAACTCGTCGCTCTGCTGGTCCGGGTAGAGCTGCATGTGGCCGCGATCGGAGAAGTAGAACGTGATCGCGGAGCTCCCAATCATGACGAGCACACCGGAGTGCGCGAGGAACAAACCAGCGCGATCCCAACTGCGGCGGAAGCGCAGCATACCCGACACGATCGCAACCGCGAAGACCGCCAAGAGCGTGTAGCCGCCGGGCAGCGGAACGGGTACCGGGCCGAGGTAATGAATCACGTACAACGATTCAAAATAATTCTTTTGCGCGGCAAAGAGGCCGTTATCAATCTGGTAAAAAGTACCAAAGAGAATCAGGAAGAAAAGCAGGATGAACAGCACCGTGGCCAGGCCGAAGGACGAGAGCAGGCGATAGAATTTTCTCAACAGGATCATCACGGTCCCTTGTGCGGCCGGTTGATTCATTTTTTGCGCAGGCCCGCGCAGAATGCCGCGAAGCGCTGGCTGTGTTCATTCGCCAGCGCCTCCGGCGCGACCAGCTTGACGAATACGCTCTGGCCGTCCAACTCCGCCAGCGCGCCGAGGAGCGCGAAGCCCGGGTGCGCGTCGCCGTCCATGCCCGTATACGTGCCCTTGGTGATCAGCATCGGGACTTCTTCCTCGAACATGAACACCGGCGGCTGCAACTCCAGCTCGGTTTCCTCGAGCGGCGGCTCGCCCATCTGCGTCAGCCACCGATTGAAATTCTCCAGCCGGCCCCCGGCTTGGCCGGGAAGCGTGGCGATGTAGCACTCGCCTTCGCTGTTGGGGCCGAAGCGGAAAGTGACGACACGCATCGGAGAACCGGCCGGTGATTCCGTCCAGCCGTCCGGCGTCTTCCACGTGAAAGCGGCGGGCGCAGCGGCGTTGTCGGGCGCGGGCGGCGCCGCGTCGGGCGCGGAAATCTGCTCGCCGGGGTCGGCGGCCGCAGTCGCCGGAGCGCCCGCGGCGCCTTTCATGCGCAGCGATTGCGCGAAGAGCGCGAAGTTATTCTTCTCGGTCTCGACCATGGCGTCCGGGCCGACCATCTTGATGAAGATCGCGGCCATCGGCGCTTGGATCAGCGCACCGACCAGCCGATAGCCCGGCTTCGCTTCGGCGGCGCCCATGCCCATATAGCTGCCGGTGAAATCGACGATCACCGCCTCCTGGCCGAGGATATTGGCGCGAGGCAGCGAGCCGAATTCAGATTCCGCATAGGGCGCCTGGCCCAACTGGCCGCGCCAGCGGTTCGCGTTGACCAGGAGTCCGCCGCCCTGGCCATCGAGCACGCTAACGTAACACTCAATCTCGCCAGTGGGGCCGATCGTGAAACTCGGATCGCGGAATTGGCTCGGCGCGGCCGCATTCCAGCCCGCCGGTGCCTCATAGTCGAAGAGTTCGCTGCCCGCCACCGCCGCAGCAGACGCGGGCGCAGCCACGTTGGGCGGCGTCTGCGGCAGGGCCCTCGCGAATCGATCTTCGCTGGACACGTTCACCTGAGGGACCGCGCGCGTCTCCGATCGCGTTGCCACGCCGGTGATCTCGACCCGGTCGGCGGGCTTGCTGCATGCGGCGAGGCCCAGCGCGAGACACGCAGCGGCGAGGCGTCGAGCGACCGTGTTCATCGTGGGCGTGATCCGGGGGTTGCGGAACGGCGGCGCCAAGCCGCGACCTTCTATGGTACTCATCAGAGCGGGGGCGCTTCAATACGTCCAACTCGTTGCGGCACCTCAGATTACAACACACAGATTGCAACACAGAATCGCCGGTTTTGTTCCCGTTGCCATTAGATAAAACGCTTCAAATCGTTTGAGGCTTACAGGCATATTCCGCCGTGAACGCCACCAAAGAATCGCCACGAAGGACACGAAGACCACGAAGAACTGCAAAGAATGAGTGCTTCCCATCAAGAACTCTAAAAACGAAGAAAGTTTTTCTCATCTCTTCCCCTTCGTGTCCTTCGTGTCCTTCGTGGTGTACGCAGTTGTGTACGCTGATTTCACGCGCCCTTTTTGCCTTCCCCGTCGCTCGTCCTGTGTGCTACTGTGGGTCCGGGCGGGAGGTCGAAGGCAGTGAAGGCAGTGCGGCTGGCGTGCGTGGGGGTTGCTCTAGCGTGGTGCGCCCACGTCCATGCGACCGATCTGCTGCCCGATCTCATCGTCAATCCCGCGCGGTTGCAGGATTACACCTTCAGCAAGACCATCGTCCCCGGCCACGTGCACATCCGCTTCTCGAATGCCACGGCAAACGTGGGCCTCGGTCCGCTCTTCATGTTTCCCGGCACCGCCACCGGGGGCGGGCAGTTGGTGAACCAGCGCATCTTCACCTCCCAGGGCGGATTTCGCGATCGCGAGGCCGGCATCTTTCTCTATCACCCCACGCACAGCCATTTTCATGTCGGGTCCTGGGCGCAATACACCATTCGCGCGGTACTCGCGGGTGACGCCGTCGGCCCGGTCCTGCGCGAGGGCGCGAAGACGAGCTTCTGCCTGCTCGACTCCACGCGCTATACCGGACCGGTGCCCATCCTCGGCACGCCCGCCGCCTCGCGCACCTTCCTGAGTTGCGGCGACGACTCACAGGGGATATCGGTGGGGTGGGAGGACGTGTACAGCCGCTCGCTGCCGGACCAGTGGATCGACATCACCGGGCTCGCGCCGGGAGACTACTGGCTGGAGTCGGTAGTGGATCCGAACGACAAAATTGAGGAAGTGGACGAGGACAACAACGTGGGCTACCTTCGGCTGACGATCGCGCCGGGACAATTGCCCGTGCCGGACGAGATTCCGGTGGGCCGCGGTTTCACACCTTTGCTAACGCTTGTGTTAGTCTTGACCGGAGCGGGGACACTGGCGCGGCGGGCCAGGATTTGGGGGACACGAGAGCCGTGACACAAGACACCATCGAAGAGGCCGGCATGTCCGGCGGGGCGGACGCCGAAGGCGCGGACTTCATCGTGGACGAGGCGACGGACCACGTCCTGCGCCTGCATCTGGACGCCTTCCAAGGGCCGGTCGAAGTCCTGCTTTATCTGATTAAAGCGCAGGAAATCGACATCTTCGACATCCCCATCGCGAAGATCACCGAACAGTACCTGAAATTCATGGATTTGATCGACGAGAAGCAGCTCGACGTAGTCGGCGACTACCTCGTGATGGCGGCGACCCTCATCCAGATCAAGGCCAAGATGCTCATCCCGGCCGAGGTGGACGTGGACGAGGAGGAGGTCGAGGAGGAAGATCCGCGGCTCGAACTCGTTGAAAAACTCATCCAGTACCGCATGTACAAGGACGCCGCCGCGCGGCTCGCGGGGCTCGAAGACGAGCGCGCCAACTGGTACACGCGCAACGTAAAGCCCGAGGCCGATCTGCTGTACGCGCCGGACGACGAGGCGGACTTCCTCGAGGTCAGCCTTTTCGACGTCGCGCAGGCCTTCAAGGGCGTCATGCGTTTTCTGCACGAGGACCGGCCGCACACCATCGAACTCGAAGGCTCGAGCGTCGACGAGAAAATCGAAACCATACAGACGCTGCTCGACATGCAGCCGAGCGTGGGCTGGGGCGATCTGTTCCGCATGGCGCGGAACCGGGCCGAGGCGATCTGCTATTTCCTCGCGATCTTGGAATTGTGCCGCATGGACGAGATCAGCCTGCACCAGCACGCCGCCTTCGGCGAAATACGCCTCTTCAAAAAAAAGATGGCTGAGTCCAACGCCGCGTGATCCCCTGGCCCTGGCGGCGCCGGGCCAAGCCACTGGGCGCGCAAGGTGAAGACCTCGCGGCAAAATTTCTCCAGCGCGAAGGCTACCAAGTGCTCGAACGTAACGTGAGACTTGGGCGCGGCGAAATCGACATCATCGCACGCGACGGCGACACGATCGTCTTCGTCGAAGTGAAAACCCTGCGCAAGTCCAGCGAGATTTTCCGCCCGGAGGACAACGTCACGCATGACAAACAGCGGCATCTGATCGCGGCGGCGCAGCGGTACATGGCGAAGCACCGCGACCCCAGTGCCTATTATCGATTCGATGTGGTCAGCGTGGTGTTGCCGGAGACGGGAAAGCCGGAGATCACGCTATTCCGGGATGCGTTTCACGCATGAAGAACCTGCCCACAGATTACACAGATGCTCACAGATAGAGTGATACCTTGGCATCATCACGACCGCACCATCGCCCAGAGCCATCGACAAACAAAAATCTGTGTACATCTGTGCAATCTGTGGGCAAGTTCTTTCATCGTCCTGAAATTCTTTACAATTGAGGCACGTTGATCTCGTAGGCGAAGGACAAGGGATCGTTCAATCTGATTATTACGTACTGGATTCAGCCATGCCCCTGACATTCACCATTGAGCGTGACGACGACGGCCAGATCCTGGTGGCTTATCTGAAGATCGCGGACACGCCCATTGCGCGCACGGTCGAGATCGAACACGGCTCGGTAATCGTGGACGAAGCCGCGGACGGCTCCATGGTCGGGATTGAGTTCATTTGTCCCAAACATATCCGGCTGCAGTTGAAGGACGTCGCTGAACGCTATCATTTGCCCGAACTCGAACAGGCGGTGGATGAATTGTTCGCCGTTTGTTGAGGTGCGTCGCGGCCCCCAATTGCAAGACTGAATAGTCCGCAGATTACGCAGATGGGCACAGACAAGGTAAGGGGGCTCACGCGGAGGCGCGGAGATCGCGGAACTCATCGTGAAGTAGTGCTCAGTATTTGCGGATCAGAGAGAAGAATAGGCTCGGATCTAAATTAATCTGCGTCCATCTGCGTAATCTGCGGACAATCGCTTTAGAGCGTCTTGAGGTACTCCATCACCGCGATCTTTTCCTCGGGCGTGAGCTCGTCGTCGGGGAAGGGGTGGCCGGCGTTGCTGTTGCCGGGATTTTTGGTGTTGTAGTACATGCGGCGTTCGCGCGAGCCCAGGCCCTCCGGGACCGCGTCGAAGCGCTCGACGGCGAGACCGGCCTTCTCCTGGTCGTAGCCGTACTCGTCGCGCTTCCAGACGACGGGGCGGTCGTCGACGTTGAACACGTCCTTCAGCGTCGGGACGGAGCCGTTGTGGAAATACGGCGCCGTCGCCCAGATGCCGTCGAGGCGCTGTCCCATGTACCCCTCGGACTCTAGATCGAGTAGCACCTGGCCGTCGTATTGCAGCCAGCTGGCGTTGGCGGCCATGCGGCTCTCGATCGGCACCGCCGTGCGGCGGATGGGGTCGGTGCCGATTTCAGCGATGGGCACTTTCTTGTTCGGATAGGTCCAGTTCTCGCCGTAGGTGCCGTGGCACTTCTTGCACTTCTCCTCGAAGGCAACCTTGCCGGCAGCCGCGAGGTCCTGATTGATCGCATACGGATACTTCGGCGGCGTGAGCGACTCGATATAGGCCTGGATGTGTACGAAATTCGGCTCGAAGGAGTGGAACTGCTCCTCGGTGTAAATTGGCGACATCGCAAACGGCATCAACTGGCGCGGGGTCTTCGGAGCGAAGCCGTCGGCGTAGATGCGGTCCTTCTTGCTATACAGCCACCACGCCGGCGCGTTCATGTCGTGGTGTTTGAGCAGCTCGGGGTGAGCCGTGTACTTAGCGAAAAGTTCCTTGTTGCGAAGGCCGGCGAAGACGTGCGCGAAGACGACCGCATTGCTCACGCCGCGGTGCTGATTGAGCGGCGTCTTGAAGGGAGCGACCACGTCCGGCACCGCCGCGGGGTCTTTGCCGGATTCGAGCGCGCGCAGGCGCTGCACGTCGGTCGCGATCGTCGTAAGGTCGAAGAGCGTGTTGCCGACGCCGGGTACTGTTTTACCCGCAATCTGACCGCCGTGGCACGCGAAGCAATTGGTCACGAGGTTTCCCTTGCCGTCCGGCGTGTAGTCGAGCGGAATCCAGTGCTCCAAGGTATCGGGACGGTCCGCCCAGCCGTATCGTTTCCAGGTGAGCGCGCGACGCTGTCCCTCATCGGCCTTCTCGGCCTGCGCCTTCTCGTCCGCTTCCCACACCTGCCAGAGGTTTTGCGGGTCGCTCTGTTTCATGACCGTCGCGCCCATCGGCGCATGCAGGATCAGGTCGAAACCCTTGGCCGGGTCGGGCGTGAGGCCCATACTGAAGTCGACCGGCGGCGCGATGTCGTTCGCCGAGGCCAGCCCCGTCAACGCCAACACGCCCGCACACGCCAATACCTGAATCGCGATTCTCATGGATACACCTCGGTCTGTCCGACTGTGCAAACACAATAGCACAGGTCTCCACGCCCGGCAACGGGGCCGCCGGCGCCCGCGACGTGTCATAATCGGGGCCATGAATAATCGTTTTCGCGCAATCGCGTCGATTCTGGCGTGTGCCCTGGCCTTCTCGGCGGCGGCCCAGGCACAGCAGGCGGCCACCCCGGCGTCAAGCCCCGGGCGACTTCGTGAAATCGCCGCGCGCTGGTCCGAGCCCGCGGGTGTTTCCCCGCAGGCCAAACGCGAACTCGACGCGACGATTGCCGCGGTCGAGAAAAAACAAACCGACGCCGCGCTGGCGCGGTGGCGAAATGTTCTGTCACGCGCGGACGCGGGGCGCCGCATGTTCGACGTGGACGCGTATCTCGACTTCGTTCTGAATCGCCTGGCCGCGTCGCGCAGCGCGTCCGCCGCAGAAGCGTGCCGGCGCCTAAGCTTTTACGACGCGCAGGAGACCGCAATCTCCGAACACCTCTCCACTGTGGACAAGCAGCTCTCGGCGTACGGCGCGGACGACCTCTCCGCCGTGCCCTTGCGCGAGCCGCAGCTCGCGGACTACGGCGACGGCAACGCAGAACCCGTGACCCTCCCACCGGGCGCCAGCGTGGGCGCCAAAGAACTGCGCGCCAGCCTCGATCAATGGAGGGAGCGCCTGCCGGCGATCTCCCAGGCACGCGATGAGGCGGTGGACGCTTTCGTGAAGGCGGTGATCGGCGACGCGGCGCTCGCGGAGGAAATACAGGAGGTCGAAGCAACATTGCGCGCGGAAATCACGGAGGCCGTTCCGCGCACGGACTGAGCGGCGCTCCTGCTAAGAACACGCCTCCGCCACGGTAGGGCGGTCATGACCCGCCCTACCGTGGCGGACGCGTTTCGTTTTTACAGACTCCGGCGATGGCCGGTGGGTACTCGCAATGACGGGCAGGGTCAGGGCACAGGGAGAGCGGCGAAGAGCGCGCTCGGATAGCCAGGCTGAATGCGAAGCGCTGCGAAGGTCTGATCGCGCTGCGGGGTCTGGCCGCGATCCATGAAGTAGTGGCGGACGAATTCGACCGAGCGGCTGGGCGCGTATGTTTCGTAGACCTGAAAGCGCGCCATCACTTCGGGGCGCTGGGCCGTTGCGGCGTAGTCGTCGCGCAAGACCGGCATCACCAACATGCGCCGCCGGCCCCAGTAGTGCGAGGGGTTATAGCTCTCGTCCCAGTAGGGCGTCACGTAGTCGCGCAGATCGATCTCTCGCGCCAACTCCCAACCTTGCTTGCCGCGCGCCAGGTAGGGCGCCTCACCCTCGCACATGTACCGCGCCAGTTCGAAGCCCTGGTAGTTCGCTTCCAGGTCCGCGTGCGAGAAGATGCCGCTGACAACTTTGCCGACCACCGTATTCTCCGAAAGCACGCCCCACGTGATCGTCATGTCGATCGCCTCGTCTTCGGCAATCCCATTCTCGCGGTACCAGAGGTAGTGCTTGTAATAGCGCTTGCCCATGCCGAAGAAGTGGCCCCATTTGTCTTCGCCGAAATACACCTCGCCGACGCGCATCGTGCGGCCCATCGGCAATAGGTATGGGAACGAAAGGCCCCGATAAATGCTCAACTGTCGATAGCGCGCCTTCGACACGGATCGCGGGGGATACACGTCGATCGCTTCGTTTCGTTCGGCGAATTTAATGAACCGCGACGTCAGCCGGCCGTTGAACAAATAATCGATCGCGTCGAAGGCCATCGAGGGACAATCGCACGGAGGCTCGATCGCCTGGTTGCGCAGCTCGACGACCTCACGAATCGTGTCGTTGAGATATGCGTTGGCGATGTCCGCCGAATCGCGCAGTTCCACGCCCCAGGTCATGAACTGGTCGGTCTCGTCGGCGCACGCAAGGCCCGCGCCCGCGGCGAGAATGGCAACGACGGAAATCCGGACCAAGGAACGCATCTCGTTCGCCTCTAGCTAGACCCTACTCTATTGTGCCTTAAGATAGGGCCGTTCGGCTAGGATTTCTTCTTGGGTTTGTAGAAGTGCGTGCTGGCGCCGTGCACCAGCTCCCCAGATTCCATCAGCGTCTCGCTCAGGGTCGGGTGCGGGTGGATGGTCAGGGCGAGGTCTGCCGCCGTCGCGCCCATCTCGATAGCGAGCGCGCCCTCGGAGATCAGCTCCCCGGCGCCTATGCCGACTATCCCCACGCCGAGGATGCGGCCGGTGGCGGGGTCCACGAGCAGTTTCGTGAGCCCGTCGGGCCGGTGGAGAGTCGTCGCCCGGCCCGAGGCCGCCCAAGGAAACCGGCCCACCTCGACTTGGATGTGCTTCGCGGCCGCCTCCGTCTCCGTGAGGCCGACCCAGGCGATCTCGGGGTCGGTGAAGACGACGGCCGGGATGCATTGCGCCTCGAAGGCCGAGCGCATCCCGGCGGCGACCTCGGCGGCGACGATGCCTTCGCGTGTGCCTTTGTGCGCGAGCATGGGCTGGCCAATGACGTCGCCGATGGCGAGAATGTTGGGGTCCGCGGTGCGCAGACTCGAGTCCGCCTCGACGAAACCCTGCGCGTTCACGACGACCTTCGTGTTGTCCAGACCGATCCCGCTCGAATTGGGGTTGCGCCCAACGCACACGAGCATGCGATCGAAGTCGTGCTCGGAGTGGCCGCCGGAAGCGTCCACAATTTCGACGTGGACACCCGCGGGCCGCACCTCGACGCTGGCGACCTTCATGCTCAGATGGATCGCCTCGCAGAGCGTCTCCATGCGCGTGGCGAGCGGGCGCACCAGGTCGCGATCGGCGCCGGGCAAGAGCGTCGACGTGGCCTCGACAACGGTGACGCGCGAACCCAGCGTCGCGTAGACCGTGGCGAGTTCGAGCCCGATGTAGCCGCCGCCGATGACGAGCAGGCGCGCGGGGATGTCGGGCAGTTCGAGCGCGTCCGTCGAGGTCATCACGCGGCCGGACTCCGGCATGAGATTGGGGATGATCGCGGGACGCGAGCCGGTGGCGAGGATGCAGGTCTTGTAGTGCAGCTCGATGGTGTTGCCGTCGCTCAGGTGGACGCGCAGCGTAGTGGAATCGAGAAAGCTGCCGCGGCCCCGCAGATACTTAATCTTGCGCGCCTTAACGAGCTGGCCCAGGCCGGCGGTCATCTGCTTGACCACGCCGCGCGTGGCCTCGCGCAGGCGCTCAACGTCAATGCGCGGCGCGCCGAAGTGCACGCCGAAATGCCCGACCTCGCGCGCCTCGCTGATCACGCGCGCGACGTGGAGCAGTGCCTTTGACGGGATGCACCCACGATACAGACACGTGCCGCCGGGATCCTCGTCCAGATCGATCAGGGTCGTTTCCAGGCCGAGATCGGCCGCGCGAAACGCCGCCGCATACCCGGCAGGCCCGCCGCCGAGGACGGCCAACTGCGTGTGTACGACGGTTTCAGCCATCCACGCGATCAGTAGGGGCGGGGCCCTGTCCCCGCCCTGAATCGCCGGGGTGCGCTGGGCGGGGACGGGGCCCCGCCCCCACTGTGAGAAGACCGTTGATCATGTTCATTCGAGGAAGAGCGTCATCGGTTGTTCGATGGCTGCGCACACCCAGCGCGCGAACCGCGCTGCGTCCGCGCCGTCGATCACGCGGTGGTCGTAGCTGAGCGAAAGGGGCATCATCGTGCGCGGAACGAATGCGCCGTCCATCCACACCGGCTCGACCGCCGCGCGCGACACGCCCAGTATGGCGACCTCGGGCAGATTCACAATCGGAGTGAACGCGTGGCCGCCGATGCCGCCGAGATTGGTAATCGTAATGCAGCCGCCCTGGAGTTCGTCGAGCGTGGTCTTCCGGACACGGGCGCGCTCCGAGAGCCCTGCGAGTTCCGCGGCGATCTGCACGAGACTCTTGCGGTCGGCGTTCTTGATGGTGGGCACGAGCAGGCCCCACTCGGTGTCGACCGCAACGCCGATGTTGTAATACTGCTTGTAGACGATTTCGCCGGTGGCGGGGTCCACGCTCGCGTTGAACTGCGGGAATCTCTTCAAGGCTTCAGCGAGCAGGCGCACGAGGACGGCCGTCACGGTCAGTTTACCGCCGGCTTTCTCAGCGAGCTTGCCGTATTCCTTGCGGAATTTTTCCAGCTCGCTGATGTCGGCCTTGTCGTGCTGCGTGACGTGCGGCACCGTGCCCCACGAGCGGGACATGCCCTCGGCCGTGAGCCGGCGGATGGTGCTCATCTTCTCCCGCGTGACCGGGCCCCACTTCTCGAAATGCGGCAGCAAGGCGGCGCCGCCCGAGGGCGGAGGCGTATGGAGATCGGCGGAAGGCGCGCGGCCGCTCTGCAGCGTGCGCGCGTAATTCTTCACGTCTTCGGCGCTGATGGAAGCGCCGGAACTCGATGGCGGCACAGCGCCAATGTCGATGCCGATCTCGCGCGCGAAGCGGCGCACCGACGGCGCCGCGCGGACGCTGCCGGTCTGCGCGGGCACGGGCTGCGGCGCGGGCTCCGAGGGGTGATCGGAATTGACAGGGACCGAAGCGGCGAGAGGGACCTCAGCGGCGCGGGCCGGCGCCCCGGGCATTGGGGCCGCCGCCGCGGCCAATGGCGCTATGGCCTGCGCCGCCACAACGGCGGGAGACGGCGCGGGCCCAACGTTGGGCTTGGATTCGGGTGAGGGCTTTTGCGCGGCGCTCGCGCCGTCGATCACGATGATTACGTCGCCGACCTTGAGCGTGGCGCCTTCCTTCGTGCGGACTTCGCTCACGACGCCCGCCTGCGGACTGGGCACGTCAACCACCGCCTTGTCGGTCTCAAGCTGGACGACGGTCTGGTCTTTCTCGATGCGGTCGCCGGGCTTCACCAGCACCGCGGTGACCAGGCCGGAGTGGATGTTTTCGCCGAGTTCGGGAAGGGTAAACGCCGTCGCCATGCCTACTCCTTGCCATTCACGCTGGGCCGGCCCTGGTATCGCGTGGGATCCGGCTTGGACGGGTCGATGTCGAGGTCCTTGATGGCCTGCTGCACGGTCTTCGTTGGCACCTTGCCCGCGCGTGCAAGCGCGGAGAGCGCGCCGAGAGTGATGAAGCGGGAATCGACCTCGAAGTGATTGCGCAGGCGCGCGCGATCTTCGCTGAGGCCGAAGCCGTCGGTGCCGAGCGAGTGCAGCGGCAGCGGCAGCCACTTCGCCAGCGAATCCGGCAGCGTGGCGACGTAGTCCGAGGCGGCGACGATGACGCCCTCCTCGCCCGCCATGCACTGCGCCGCGTAGGGCGTGCGCGCGGGGCCTTCGGGATGCAGCATGTTGTGCCGGTCGGCGGCGATCGCGTCACGATACAGCTCGTTGTAACTCGTCACGCTCCACACGTCCGCCGCCACGCCGTACTCCGCCAGGCGTTCCTGCGCCTTGAGCGCTTCGTTCAGGATCGCGCCGCTGCCCCACAAGTGCGCGCGCACGCCGCCCGGCATGGGCGCGGCGCGGAACTTGTACAGACCCTTGATGATCGCGTCTTCCTTCACCCCCGCCGGCATCGCCGGCATCAGGTACTTGTCGTTGCCGACGGTCAGGTAATAAAAACCGTCCTCGTTGTCCACGTACATGCGGCGCAGGCCGTCCTTGATGATCGCGGCGAGCTCAAACGCGAACGCGGGATCGTAAGACCGCACATTGGGCACGCTGCGCGCCAGCAGGTGGCTATGGCCGTCCTGGTGTTGCAATCCCTCGCCCGCCAGCGTCGTGCGGCCGGCCGTCGCGCCCACCAGGAAGCCCTTGCACTTCATGTCGCCCGCCGCCCAGATCAGATCGCCGATGCGCTGGAACCCGAACATCGAGTAGAACGTGAAGAAAGGGATTGTGTTCACACCCAGCGTCGAGTACGCCGTGCCCGCGGCGATAAAGGACGACATGCTGCCGGCCTCCGTGATGCCTTCCTCGAGTATCTGCCCGTCTTCGGCTTCCTTGTAGTAGAGCAGATTGTCCTTGTCGACCGGTTCATAGAGCTGGCCGACGTGGGAATAAATGCCGACCTTGCGGAACAGCGCCTCCATGCCAAAGGTGCGGCCTTCGTCGGGAATGATCGGCACGATGAGCTTGCCGACGTTCTTGTCCGACAACAGGCTGGTGAGAATGCTGACGAAGACCATCGTGGTCGCCACGGGGCGGTCCTTGCTGCCTTCTTTGAACTCGTCGAAGATCTCGTCCGCCGGCATCGCGATCGGCGTGAACGCCGTGCGCCGCGAAGGGACCGGCCCGCCGAGCTTCTTGCGCTGCTCGCGCAGATACTGCATCTCGGCGCTGTTGTCGGGCGGGCGGTAAAACGGCGCGTAGGCCACTTCGTCGTCCGCGATCGGAATTCCGAAGCGCGTGCGGAATTCGCGCAGCTCGTCCTCGTTCAGTTTCTTCTGCTGGTGCGTGATGTTCTTCCCTTCGCCGCTCTCGCCCAGGCCGTAACCCTTTATCGTCTTGGCCAGAATCACCGTGGGCGAGCCGCGGTGGTTCACCGCCGCGTGGTACGCCGCGTGGACCTTGATCGTGTCGTGGCCGCCGCGGCGAATCTGCTGGAGCTGGCCGTCGGTCAGGTGCTTGACGAGCTCGAGAATCCGCGGGTCCGCATTCGTGAACGCTTCGCGCAACTCCGAACCGGTCGAAACGGTGAATTTCTGATACTGCCCGTCCACGATTTCGCCCATGCGCTGAACCAGCACGCCGTCCTTGTCGCGCGCCAGGATGGGGTCCCAGTCGCTGCCCCAGATCACCTTGATCACGTTCCAGCCGGCGCCGCGGAAGTTTGCTTCGAGTTCCTGGATGATCTTGCCGTTGCCGCGCACGGGCCCGTCGAGCCGCTGCAAATTGCAGTTGATGACGAAGATGAGGTTGTCGAGTTTCTCGCGCGCCGCGAGCGCGATGGAGCCCAGGCTTTCGGGTTCGTCCGTCTCGCCATCGCCGAGGAAGGCCCAGACTTTCTGGCCCGTGGTGTCCTTGAGTCCGCGATCGTCGAGGTAGCGCATGAAGCGCGCGTGGTAAATCGCCATGATCGGACCGAGCCCCATCGAGACCGTCGGGAACTGCCAGAAATCCGGCATGAGCCGCGGATGGGGATACGACGAAAGACCGCCCTCGGGGGCGAGTTCGCGGCGGAAATTTTCGAGCCTGCTCTCGGGCAGACGGCCTTCGAGGAAGGCGCGCGCGTAGACTCCAGGCGAGGCGTGGCCCTGGAAATAGATGCAGTCGCCCCCGCCGGGGTGCTCCGGGCCGCGGAAGAAATGGTTGAATCCCACCTCGTAGAGCGTCGCCGCGGAGGCGTAGGTCGAGATGTGCCCACCGATGCCGTCGGAATGCTTGTTCGCGCGGACCACCATCGCCATCGCGTTCCAGCGGATCATGCTGCGGATGCGCCGCTCGATCTCAAGATTGCCGGGGTACAGCGGCTGGTTCGCCGCGGGGATCGTGTTGATATACGGCGTGTTCGCCGTGAAAGGCAGGCGGATGCCGCTCGTGTGCGCGCGCGTTTGCAGCATACGCAGCAGATAGCGCACTCGCTCGGGCGTCTCGCGCTGGATCACGTCGTCCAGTGAATCCAGCCACTCGCGCGCTTCGGCTTCCTGTTCCACCGTGGGGCGGAAATCGTCTTTCAACGCAAGATCTCCAGCAGGCGGGGCAACTGAGGCGCGGCACCGGTGCCCCCCGTGGGCCGGGCGCGTATCGCAATGCGCGGTAATTGTATGCTATTCCGCGAACACGGGCAACCAGACGCCGATAAACTCCCGCGCCCGCGGCGGCGTCAAAACCACACCGCGTCCGTAGCATGGGCGGCCCGCCCATGCCAGGCAAGTGACAGTTCGCGAAAAAAGATACACGCTCCAATGTGCGCACACTAAACCGTCACTACAAGGTTGAGCTAAGAAAAAATGATGCCCCGCCGCAGCATCGGCCTCCGGCCGATGAAGAATGAACTGGGAATATCCTTTCCTCAATTCCCGGCCTGCGGGTCGGCCCCGCATGGGCCGGAAGCCCATGCCACCAAAGCGCTCCGCGGCTCGTTGTCTCCGCGTGGGCCGAATTTGTTCTCGTAACAGGAGACCCATCAATGCGTATGCGACTCATGACGGCGGCAGTCCTGGCGCTCTTCGTACGCGCGGCCGCCGCCGCCCCGGAGACCGAGTTCTGGATCGGACACGCCGATCGAAATGGCACGACGCTCGCCTTCCAACTGCGGCTCACCCAGGGCGAACCGATGACCGGCGCGCTCGATGTCCCGGAGTTCCACCGCCTCGGATTGCCGCTGATCCAGTCCGAGCGCGGCGGGGACCGTCTCACCCTGGGATTCGGCAGTGACCACGTCTATCACCTCTTTGAAGGCAAACGAAAAGGGGATCGATTCGAGGGCACGTGGCATTGGGTCGATGAAAGTTTCGAGTGTCGTTTCGTGCTCGAGAAAAAGCCGGACCCGCGGCCCTACTCGGTCGAAGATGTCACCTTCGTGAATGAAGGCCTGACCCTCGGCGGCACGGTCTTCACGCCGAAATCGCCCGGGCCCCATCCGGCCATCGTAATGGTCGATGGCTCGGGCGATGCCGTGCGGTGGTTCCGCGAGGCCCACGCGGACTTCTTCGCGCGCCGGGGCATGGTCACGCTCGTCTACGACAAGCGCGGCTGCGGAATCTCGGCTGGAAACTGGCGGCAAGTCGGCTTCGGGCCACTCGCGCAAGACGCGCTGGCGGGCCTCCACCTCTTGCAGGCGCGCAAGGACGTCGACCCCAAGCGTTGCGGATTCTGGGGCATCAGCCAGGCCGGTTGGATCATGCCGCTGGCCGCCTCCATCGCGCCGCAAGATGTCGCGTTTATCGTGACGGCGTCGGCCGCGGCGGTGGATGTGAAAACGGAGGGCAAGTACGACTACCTCGTGCGCCTGCGCGACGCGGGATACACAGGAGAGGACCTCGCGCTCGCCGAGCGCATCCTCGATCTCGATCACAACGTGACCATGACCAGCCAGGGCTACGACGAACTGCGCAAGCTCGCCACCGAAGCGCGCGCCAAACCGTGGTGGAAGCGCTTCGAGTTCCAGCTCGTGTCGCCCGGCGCGCGCGCATTCCCTAGACTCATCGGCGGCTTCGATCCGCGTCCCGTGCTCGAGGAGATCAAGACTCCGATCCTGTGGATCTACGGCGAGGCGGACAAGAGCGTGGAACCCTCAGCGAGCATCGCGATCCTAAACGACATCACGGCGAAGCAACCCAAGCCCTGGACCATCAAGACCTTTCCCGATGCCGACCACGGCGTCCAGCTCCGCCGCGACCCCGCTGTCGCGTTCCCCTACCGCGCCTACGCCCCCGGCTATTGGGACGCCATGGCGCAGTGGCTCAAGCAACTGGGAAACTGACCAAAGCGGTCGCCGAATCTTTTGTAGCATCAGCCTCCGGCCGATGAAGAATGAGCCCGAATCTACGATCTGTGGTGGCATCGGCTTCCAGTCGATGGAGAATGAATCCGAATCTACGTTTCTTGCCGAAACCCGGTCCTCGTATCTCAAAGGCCAGGCCCACTCCGCATGAGCGGGCCGCCCATGCTACGAATCGCGGGTTTCGCGCACCGCCGCCCGATGCCGTACCCTGTGTGCTCATCTCCGGAGGACCCATGTGGACACGATTTGCGGCGTTCGTATTCGCAGGATGCGGGCTCATGGGCTGCGCGACGTTTGAGGCGGGCGCCCCGGCGGGCCGCGTAGACATCATCGCGCACCGCGGCGGCAGCGCGTATCGCCCGGAGAACACGCTCGCCGCGTTTCGCAATGCGATCGCGCTCAAGGCGCACTGGTTCGAGCTGGACTGCACGCTGACCAAAGACAACGAGGTCGTCGTCATTCACGACGACACCCTCGCGCGCACGACCGGCGGCGTGCCCGGCTCGGTGCACGACTCCACCATGGCGGAACTCAAACGCTACGACGTCGGCTCGTGGTTCGACCCGAAGTACTCCGCGGAACGCTTTCCCACGCTCGGCGAATCGCTCGACCTCGCCAAGGGGAAGATCGGGGTCTACATCGAAATCAAAAACAGCGACGACGACTCCGAACTCACACGCGGCATCCTCGCGGACTTCCGGGACGCGCCAAAACTGTTCCCGGAGCACAAGGACGAAGTCCTCAAACGAATCGAGGCGAGCGGCTCACGCAACCTCGAACTCGCGCGGCGAGTGATCGCCAACGTGCGCGAACGAAAAATGGAGAAACAGATCGTCCTCCAGTCCTTCTCCGCGATCGTGTGCGCGGCCGCGCTCATCGAAGCGCCGGAACTGCGCACGGAACTGCTCGCGTCCTCCAGCGAAAAAGACCCGCTCCAGTGGAACCGCTTCCTCCAATGGCTGCGCCTGCTCGACCCACACGGCTTCAACCCAAACGTAGACGACGTGACCGAGACGCTCATCGCCGACCTGCACGCCAAGGGCAAAACCGTCGCCGTCTGGACCGTCAACGACCCCGCCGACGTGGCCCAGCTCACCCGCTGGGGCGTAGATGCGCTAATCACCGACAAGCCGGATGTCGCGCTGAGTTTGACGGGCGGGGCGACGCGATAACCTCCGAGTCGCTTCTATTGCATGCAAAAAAACTCCCCTAACGTGTCATTCCGAGTTCCGCACCGGCCGCGGCCGGAGCTTGTGGCAAGAAAGCGTACCCGGCGATGGTAGGGGCTGAACGACCGGGCGCATGGGTAACACTCATTGATCTTTTGGTCTGCGCCGTTTTGGCGATGTTTGTGTTGCCGATTGGGGTCGTTGCGTGGTGCAATCGTGTTGTCGCTGCGCAGGGTAGAGCGCTGCTGGAGAGCAACTCGAGCGCCGCGGTCGATGGCGGGACTGGCCCGCCGGTGGACGTCGTGGTAGGGTTGCCGGCGGGTTTTTTCATGTTCTGCCTCCCCTGCGAAAAACGCATCGTTTGGCCTTTATGGGTGCGAATCGCAACCGGCTCTCGTCGAAGGTGGCGATGGGGGTGTGCATGAAGTAGACGATCCAGCGTTGGTCGTCCACCGCTTCGAAGCCGACGTATTCTCCGATGAGCGCCTTACTAAGATGCAACTCGTGGCCTTTCCATTTTAGCTGGCCGCTGCCCTTGACCTTGCGCACGGTCCATTCGTCCGGGTAGTCGCCGGTGGCGGGCACGCGCGCGGGATAGGGTCGTGGCGAGTTCGTGTACATCGATGCGGGCGTCTTCTGGCCGAGCGCTTCGTGCGGGCGCTCGTGGTTGTAGTATGGAAGGAAACGGTCGAAGGCCCCTTGTTGCGCGCGCACGGTGGCGGCCGGTGGCTGGGCCGTCGCCTCGTTGAGCGTGCGGTGCAGACGCTCGTGGCGTCCATTTTGTTCGCTATCCGGTGGTCGCCGCGCTGCGGCGACCACCGGCTACTTTCTATCAAGCCTTCGGCTTGGATGGGCCGCGAAGTACCGCGCAGCTCCGGGAGCAGAAATGGCGGCCCAAGCGGCCACGACTTAACTCAAAACGCTCTAGGCCTTGCCGGCCGCGCGCCAGTGGTTTAGCAGATCGGCGAGCAATGTCTGCACGGGGATTTCGGGTTCCCATCCCGTCTCGGCGCTCAGCTTGCCGTGCGACGCGCGCACCTCGGGGACATCGACCGGCCGGAGCCGCTCGCGATCGAGCCGTACTTCGACCCGCACCCTGGTCAGGCCCAGCAATCCGTCCAGCAGCTCCTGGATGCGATAGGACTTCCCGGAACAAATGTTGTACGCATCGCCTTTTTTGCCGCGCTCGATGAGCAGGCGATACGCGCGCACGACGTCGGCCACGTGGGTGAAATCCCGGATGGTCTCCAGCGTGCCCACGTGCAGCACGGGCGGCCGCGTGCCGGCCTCCATCTCCGCGATCTGCCGCGCAAAGCTCGACAGCACCACGCCGTCGGATTGCCCCGCGCCGCCGTGGTTGAATGGCCGCGCGCGCACCACGTCCAGGCCGGCGGCGGCGGCGTATGCGCAGTAGTGGTCGGCCGCCGCCTTCGAGATCGCGTACGGGTTTACCGGCCGCAACGGCTGATCTTCCGTCATCGGCAGGCGCTCTGGCCGGCCGTACGCGTCGCCGCTGCCGACAAACAGCACCCGCGCGCCCGGCGCGTGCCGGCGCACCGCCTCGAGCACGCGGATCGTGCCCAGGAGGTTCACGTCCATCACGCTCGCCGGGCTCTTGGCCGCTTCCGGGATGTAGGCGATCGCCGCGAGATGCACCACCACCTGCGGCTGGTCCGCCCACTGCACGAGCCCATCCACCGACGTGGCATCGCTGAGATCGAATTCACGCGCCGCGGGCGCCTGCGCCTGCGCGCCGCTCACGCCGCACAACACTTCGTAGCCGTTCCCGGCCAGGTGCGGGCAGAGATATCCGCCCACGAATCCGTTGGCCCCCGTGACGAGGACGCGCCGCGTCATCGTCCCCTCGGGCTCCTGAGCCGCGCGAGGTCGGCGTCGACCATCATCACCATCAGTTGTTCAAAACTACATTCCGGCGCCCAGCCGAGCTGGCGCCGCGCCTTCGAGGCGTCGCCGAGCAACTCGTGCACTTCGGCGGGCCGATAGAACTTGGGATCGACGACCACGTGATCTTTCATGTCCAGTCCCGCATGGCGGAAGGCGAT
This sequence comes from Candidatus Hydrogenedentales bacterium, assembly GCA_038916785.1. GTDB lineage: Bacteria > Hydrogenedentota > Hydrogenedentia > Hydrogenedentales > VFKU01. The sequence continues at coordinate 53,699 of JBCLBO010000013.1, forward strand.
CTCGCAGGCCTCGCGCACGGTGTGCATGCGCCCGCTCGACACGACATAGTCGTCCGGCCCGTCCTGCTGAAGCATGAGCCACATCGCGCGCACGTAGTCCTTCGCGTAGCCCCAGTCGCGCTTGGCGTCGAGGTTGCCCAGGCGCAGCTCCTTGGCCAGGCCCAGCTTGATCCGCGCGACGCCGTCGGTGATTTTGCGCGTGACAAATTCCAGCCCGCGCCGCGGCGATTCGTGATTAAAGAGAATGCCGCTGCACGCGTACAGGTTGTAACTCTCCCGGTAATTCACCGTGATCCAGTGCGCGTAGACCTTGGCGACGCCGTAGGGGCTGCGCGGGTAGAACGAGGTCGCCTCGCTCTGCGGCACCTGCTGCACCTTGCCAAACATCTCGCTGGACGAGGCCTGGTAGAACCGGATGCTCCGATCCACGACGCGGATCGCCTCGAGCACGCGCGTCGCGCCCAGCGCGGTCACTTCGCTCGTGAGGATCGGCTGCTTCCACGACGTAGGCACGAAGGATTGCGCCGCCAGGTTATATACCTCGCTCGGATGCACGTCGGCAATCGCGTCAATCATCGACACCTGGTCCGTGAGGTCCGCCTGGACCAGCGTGATCCGGTCCTGGATGTGCTCGATGCGCTCGAAATGTTCCGCGCTCGATCGGCGGACGACCCCGAACACCTCGTAGCCCTGCTCCAGCAGCAATTCGGCCAGATAGGAGCCGTCCTGCCCGGTGAGGCCCGTGATGAGCGCGCATTTCGCGCGGGATTTCGCCATGCGATCTCCTTCCATCAAATCGTGTATGTGCTACGCGCCGGCGCGTCGTCCGCGGCCGCGATTTTCGGGGCTGCATTCACCGCGGCGGTCATCATGCCGGGCCGTGCGGACGCGATCAAACGCCCTGCCACAGCGCAGCGTTCGCCGCCCCGCGCACCCCGCGCGCCCATTTGTCGGCCGGCGAGGTCCGCATCGAGACCCAACCGCCGGCCGCCTCGATAAGCGCCGCGCCCGCGGCCACGTCCCAGTACATGATGTCGTCCTCGGCGTAGGCGTCCACGCGCCCGCAGGCGACGTAGGCCATCATCAGCGCGGCCGAGCCGAGCATGCGCACCTTCTTGAAGCGGCGCGCCGATTCCATGAACTGCCGCAATGCCGGACCGCCAATATCGAACTGGGTGGGGAAACCCATCGTGAGGATCGCGCGCGCGGGGTCGGTCGTCTGCGAGACGCGCATCGGCGAGCCGTTCAGCCAGGCGCCCCCGCCGGGAATGCCGCTGAAGCATTCGCGGCGGTTGAAGTCGTCGATCACGCCGAGCACGGGCTTTCCGCCCAGGCTCAGCGCGAGCGACACGCAACACAGCGGGATGCCGTGCTTGAAGTTCATCGTGCCGTCCAGCGGATCGACGATCCACGTGGGCGTGTCGTCCGCGTGCGTCCCGCTCTCGCCGCTTTCCTCTGCCAGCACGGGCAAGCCGCTCTGCATCAGCACATCGAGGATGCGCGCCTCCGCGTCCCGGTCGGCCTGCAACTTGATGTCCCGGCCGATCTCCGCGAGCACCGTTTTCTCCGACACGAAGGCGTCGCGCAGGTAGACCGACGCGGCCCCGGCGGCGCGGAGGGCGAGCTCGAGTTCGGCTTTCCATTTCATCGCGCGAAATC
>JBCLBO010000014.1:0-52052 GCA_038916785.1 Candidatus Hydrogenedentales bacterium
TGCATCTATATAGGAGGACCCGCACGCCAGCTACAGCGGCGATTGGTAGGGCACCCAGATTTCGGTTTCCTCGAGGCAGCGAAGGGACCACGCCGCCTGTGCGGAAGGAATCGCATCCTGATCGTACGAATAGCCCCACCCGGCCGAGATCGTGTTGGGCACGCCCAGCGTCTCGCGCTGTTCGGGCGAAAGTATCTCCGTCAGATCGAGTTCCTTCGGCAGCGGGAAAGCCCACGCGCTCGCGTGCAGCATCGCAGCGATCGAACCGCCAGTGCCCGCGAGCGGGTCGTTGTCGACCTCAAGCCCGCCGCCGGATTCGTCCGGGCCCGAAGGGATCGGTCCGGGCGCCAGCATCGCCGCGCTGACCGCCGCGATGCGATTCTCCAGCGACATCGGGTGCGCCGGGCGCACGCCGTTGAGCACCGTGAAGCTCGCCGCGCCCCCTGCAATCGACAACGGCCCCGGCGCGCCTCCGGGCCCGGCATGGCTCCAGCGCTTGCCGCGCAACACCAACACGTCGCCCGCCCGGAGCTTGCGCAATCCAAATCGGCCGCCGCTGGTCACCTCGATCGCCGCCACCGGCGCGAAAAAGATCGACCCGTGGACCGAATCGATCTCCTTCCCGTTCGTGTCCCACAGGCCCTGCTCGATGTCGGCCTGGTACTTCTGCGCGATCACCACGGGGAACGCATCGGGCGAGTCCGCCAGCGTATACAGCCGCGCAATTTCGAGTGCGACGCGCATCTCCTTCGTGCCCAAGCGCTCGCGCGACACGCCGGGATCAAGCAGCGGATCGCCGCCCGCGTCCGCATACTCGATCACTTGTATCGTCCCCGGGCCCGTCCAGTCGACGATGAATTGCTCCCACAAATTGTCGCTGAGCCGCCGCTCGACCAGCACACCCGAAAGCGGACGCCACGCGATCCGGCCCGAGGCCAGGTCCCGATCGAGTCCCCACGACGGCATCACCGCGCGCGCCACAAACGGCCCCGCGGCAATTACCGCGGCGATCACGCCCGCAAGGATCAGAATTTTTCGAATGGCGTCCATTTCAGCGGTCCCGCACCAATCCCGAATCGTAGCATGGGCGGCCCGCCCATGCGTCCAAACGACGATCCCCGTTCGCGCGAATGCAACCGCTGGTCCGCGCTGCGCCACACCTCGGCCTCCCAGTTTTCCGCGGGAGCGCTTGCGCCGACGCCCCCCAAAAGGAGGACGAGTGATGCGACCCGCAGCCGCATGTCAATCAACCGCGCGGCGGCAGAATCTCGTAGGCGCCCACGGCGGCGGGGCGCGACCGAATCCACAGCCGGCGCGCGGCCGCGTCGAAGCGCCACTCCACTCCCTCAGCGAGCGCCTTCCCCTCGAAGCGCACCTCGCCCGGCGCGCGCTCGCAGTACACACGCAGGATGTGCGGCTGCGCGACACCGGAGAGCGTGACACGCGTTGTCTTGCCCGGCCGCACGCGCACCGTGGTGTCGCCGGAGCCGTCGGTCTGGTGCAGCGTGAACTCCCCCGCCGCGCCGGGATAAATCAGCCAGGTCATCGCGCCTTCGGAGTCCCGATCGCCCAGGCCGGTGTAGGGCCGGGTCACGTTCATCGGCACGACCGCGCCCTCGCGGATGTAGACCGGCGCCTCGTCGATCGGGAAGTCCCGCGTGAAGGTCGCGGGACCGTCGATGATTTCGTCGTCACCGAAGAAGTAGCGCCACTTTCCCTTGGGCAGCGTGACCGTGCGCGCGGGCGAGTCTTCATAAATCGGCGCGACGAGAAAATCATCGCCGAAGAGGTATTCGTATTTCGCGTCGAGCGGCCGCATGAGCGGCTTAGCGCCGTTATGGCAGTCCACGACATGCGAGTAGATATACGGCACGAGCTCGTTGTGCAGCCACGCGAACTTACGAACGATCTCCAGCTCCTCCGGCGTGCGGTTCCACAACATCCGCTCGCCGTGGCCGCCGTTCAGGAAGAGCCCGCAGAAGGCCGAGAACTGCGACCAGCGGATGTACAGGTGCGGCGGGATGTCGCGCCCACCGTAGCCGGCCACATCCGAACCGATCACGGCGTAGCCCAGCTTCGCGCTCATCATGATGTAGGTCAGCGCTTCCTCGAGGCCCTCGTCTTTCAGTCCCCAGGTATGGTCCTGGTCGCCGACCCAGGTCACCGGCGCGGCGTCGAGCGGCGCGAAGCCGTTCTTGTGCACGATCCCGCCGTCGATCGCGCGAGCGAGCGTGATGAATTCGGGGTTCTGCGTGAGGCCCCAGAGATACTCGTCGCGGTAGTAGTGGTCCGCGAAGCCGCGCATATTCATCATCCCCGAGCGCGTCCGCTGATTGCCGAAGTACGGGTCCGTGCCGTCGAGCTTCCAGCCGTCTATTCCCCAGTCGAAGACCTGCTGTTGCAGGCCGCGCCACCAGGTCATCGCCTCGGGGTTCGTGTAATCGATGAATCCGCCGACGCCTTTCCACCAGTCGCGCTGCTTGCCCGGCTCGCCCGCGAGATGGCCCTTCGCGCTCGCCTCCGCGTACCAGTCCGCCGATTCGGGGATGCGCGTGTCGTCGCTCTGGCTGTTTACCATCGGCGTCATCCAGAGGACCACGCGATAGCCGCGCTGCTGAAGTCCGCCGAAAAATTCCGCAGGCTTCGGGTAGCGCTGCTCATCGACGATGAAATCGTTGTACCGCGTGCTCCACGGCGAATCGATCAGCACCGTGCGCGCCGGGATGTCGTGATCCTCGTAGCCCTTCAGCAATTCGAGCGTGTATTCGGCGGTGTTGTGATCGTCCTCCCACACCCAGCACTCCAGCGCCCAGGGCGGCGTAATCGGCACGCGCAACGCCCGATCCGGTTGCGCAGCCGCGCCATCACCAAGGAGCGTCAATGACGCAAGCGCCGCCAGCACAGCGATCAAAACACGCAAGGGATCTCCTCGGTGCCGCCGTGTCGTTCGTCCGGTCATGCGATGCGCGCCACCGACAGGTTCGCGGCCAGCGCCGCGTGATCGGAAAGCTCCGCCCACTTTCCGCCGGAATACACCTCTGCATCGACCACGTCCAGTCCGCGGACAAAAATCCGGTCCAAACTCAGCATCGGCGCAAAGGAAGGAAACGACAGCGCCGGCCGGCCGCGGACCGACTCGTAGGCGTCGCAGAGCCCCGTTTCCGCAAGGAACTTTCTCGTCGGCAGGCCGGACCAATCGTTCGTGTCCCCGGCGACGATGAGGGGCGCGCCGGCCGGCACTTCGGCTCGAATGAAGTCGGTGATCATGCGGAGCTGCTTGCGCCGGCCCATCGCCGTCAGCCCCAGGTGCACGCAGACCGCGTAGAGCGGGCCGTGCACAGGCAAGTCTATCTCGCAAAAAAGGAAACCGCGCTGCTCGATCCGGTTCGTCGACACGTCGACCTGCTCCGCGTGCGCGATCGGATAATGCGAGAGTACCGCGTTGCCGTGGTGACCGTGCTGGTAGGCCGCGTTCTGGCCGTAGGCGAATTCCTTCCAAATCTGATCGGCCAGAAACTCGTACTGCGCGGCGTCGGGCCAGCGCTCCTCGCGCGCGGCCTTTTCCCGGTGTTCGCCTTGCACTTCCTGCAAAAACACGATGTCCGCGCCGACCTCGCGGATCGCCTCCTTGAGCTCGTGCAGCATGAACCGCCCGTTCAGAGCGGTGTAGCCCTTATGAATGTTCAGCGTCAGTACGCGCAAATTGGCAGCCGAAAGTCCGGGAATCGCGGTCGCTTTTACATTGGCCCGGAGACTGCATTATGCTTGCCAGGGTCTGCGGGCGCAACTGGCCCCCGCGGGCCGGGAGGGGATACCTGGTGTCGCGCGCCGCGCTATTCGTGCGTTGGGTGCTCGGAGTCAGCGCCGCCGTGTTCCTGGCGCTTGGCCTCGCCTTCATGTTCGTACCGGACATGATGATCGACGCGATCGATCTCAAGGCCGAATCTCCCAAGGCCCTTGCCGATGTACGCGCGGTTTACGGCGGGCTTCGTCTCGCCGTTGCCATTCTGCTCGCCATCTGTTTCTTTCGAAAACACTGGGCCAACGGCCTCGCCATCAGCGCGCTGGTCTGCACCTGCCTGTTCTCCGGGCGCCTGGTGGGCATCGTCGTCGATCCCGCGCGCGACATCCTCACCTACGGGCTCTTCGCCTCCGCAGTCCTCGGCGCGGCGCTCAGCGCGGTGGCCTGGTTCCTCGCGCGAAGGCCCGAGAGTGCCGCGCCGGCGGCTGTATTCACTCCGGCGCCTGCGGCGACGCCCGTGGAAACCGCGACCACGAATCAGGAGGGTTGATGGAGACCGACGAGATTCAAAATCTGCTTTGCGGGCTGCCCTTCATGCTGGACATGCCCGAGAGCCTCAAACAGCGCGTCCGCATTATCTTCCTCGACATCTCGGACATCGAATCCATCGACGACGGCACGGGGCTTTTCCGCGAGGGTGATCGAAGCAGCCAGGATGGATACATCGTGTTGTCCGGCTCGGTCCGTGTGGAAAAGTCCTACGCGAAATCCTCGACGGCCTACGCGCCGGTGCTCCTGGGCGAAGTGAAACAATTCAATCCGCGCAGCGAGCGCACCGCGACCGTCCGCGCGAACGAAGACCTCGACGTACTCCATTTCGACTGGGAAAAATTCAACGCCGCCGTCCACGCGCGCGTGGACGCCACGGACCAGAACATCCTCAGAAAGTCGCTGCTCAACTACGCCTGGCTGCACCTGCTCAATTAGCAGTCCAATGAACAAAGTCAGCGTGGAAGCGGCGTCCCGGCTTTTCTGAAGCGGCGGGACGCCGCTTCCACATTGGCAGCCCATTGAAATAGCGATGATTCGCGACTTGGACCCTGGAGACACGCGACTTTTCAGACTCCGGATTTGGCCGCATTCGACTCTATCGACGGGCGGTAAGCGCGCGCCGCGGCATGCCGATACGCCCGCGATCGCAGCACACGAAATCACGGTGGGCCTCTCGATCGCGACGCAACACTGCACTATTCTACGCCTCGGCTGGACCATCCGAATGAGAAAAGGCCCGGCCGGCGACCTCGATTGGGCACAAATGTGGCCCGGATGACAATGATTTGGCACTGGCGAGTAAACTCGTCTCCCCCGCTGGAGCACCCCCGTGTGCCGGCCAGGTTGCGCCCTGATGCTCCAGTTCACCCCTGGATCCGCTTTTCCTTCCCCTTCCATTCCTTCTCGCGGAGCACGAATTTCTGTATCTTTCCCGTGCTCGTCTTCGGCAGCGCGCAAAATTCCACCGCAGTCGGGCATTTGAAATGCGCCACGTTCTGCCGGCAGAACGCGATGATGTCGTCTTGCGTGGCGCTCTGCCCCGGCTTGAGCGTGATGAAAGCCTTGGGCGACTCGCCCCACTTCTCGTGCGGCACGCCCACCACCGCGCACTCGAGCACCGCGGAGTGGCGATAGATGACCTGCTCCACCTCAATGCTCGAAATGTTCTCGCCGCCGGAGATAATGATGTCCTTGGAGCGGTCGCGGAGTTCGGCGTAGCCGTCGGGGTGCCATACGGCGAGGTCGCCGGAGTGGAAGTGGCCTCCCTTGAAGGCTTTCGCGGTGGCTTCGGTGTCGTTGTAGTAGCCCTTCATCACCATGTTCCCGGTCATGACGACCTCGCCGAGGGTCTGGCCGTCGCGCGGGACGTCGTTCATGTGTTCGTCCACGACGCGGATTGGGTCGGACATGACATACGCGACTCCCTGCCGCGCCATGAGCGTGCCCTGCTCGGCGGGCGGCCTTTGGTCCCAGCCGGGCTGCGGCGCGCAGATCGTCGTCGGACCATAGGTCTCGGTGAGCCCGTAGACGTGGATAATCTCCGCGCCCAGCGCGCGGACATTCTCGATCAGCGTAGGCGAAGGCGGCGCGCCGGCCGTGGTGATCGTCAGCGGACGATCCAATTTCGCCGGCCGCGTGGACGCATTCAGCAGCGCGATCAACACCACCGGCGCGCCGTTCAAATGCGTCACGCCCGCGCGCGCGATCAGCGGCCACACGGCGTCGGGCTCGAAGCGCCGCAGGCACACGTGCGTGCCGCCCAGCGCCGTGACGCCCCACGTAAAGCACCAGCCGTTGCAGTGGAACATGGGCAGGGTCCACAGGTACACCGACTCGGGCCGCTGGTGCGTCTCGATCACCTCGTTGATCGCGTTCAAGTACGCGCCGCGATGGCAAAATACCACCCCCTTGGGCCTGCCCGTCGTGCCCGAGGTGTAATTGATGCTCACCTCTTCCAGCTCGCTCTCGATGCACCACGCCACCGCCTCCGCGCTGCCCTCGCGCAGGAAGGCCTCGTAGTCCGTACCGCCGAGCGAGCCGTGGCCGGGTTCGTCCGCCACGTCGATAAAAAGCGTAACGGTCGTCAGGTTCTTGCGAATCGGCTCGACCAGCTTGGCGAATTCCGTGTCGCAGATCAGTACCGTCGCGCCGGAATGATTCAGGATGTATTCGATCTCCGCCGGCGCCAGCCGGATATTGATCGGCACGATCAGCCCGCCCGCCAGCAGCACGCCGAAGTGCGCGTCCAACATCGGCGGAATGTTCGGCAGCATCACCGCGCAGCGATCGCCCTTCTTGAACCCGCGCCGCTTGAGCGCCGACGCCAACCGGTTCACCCGCTCGCCAAATTCCCGATACGTGACCCGCTTCGACCCGTGCACGATCGCCGTCTTGTCCGGATAGACGAACGCGCTCCGCCGGATAAAACTCAGCGGCGTCAAGTGGCTGAAGAAGATACTTCGAAACTCGTCCAGCATTACGAACTCTCCCTTCCTCGACTCATTTCACGGCAGGCGCTGCCGTCGCCGTTTTCACTTTCTCCGCGAGCCCGCCGTCCAACAACAGTTTCGCCACGATCTCCGCCTGAAGCCGCGCGCCCGCCTCGTTCACGTGAATCGCGTCGGAGAAGTACTTCGGGTCGTCCGAAAACAGCGGCGCGAAATCGTACACCGGCACCCCTTCGCGCGCGGCGACCGACTTGATCACCTCGTTTTGCTCGTCGAGCGCGGCATAGATCGCGGGATGATTGTAGGCCATGTTCGTTTCGTGCGAGATCTTGAACGTCAGCAACGCCGCGTCGCGGCCTTCAGATTTCGCCAGCCGGATCAGCCTTTCGAGATTGCGCTCAAAATAGACCGGCGGGTTCACTGCGAAGATCTCCTCCAGCGGATGTTCCGCGAAGAATCCCGCCGGATAACGCCCATCGGCCGCTTGCGCCATATACCGCCAGTAAAGACTCGTCGAGGCGCGCCGACCGTGCGTCTGGCTGAGCATCATCGCGCTGTCGGCGCGGCCCGCCGCGATCAACAGGGTGCGCAGGAAATCACTTCGCAAGTAAAGCGGCGCATCGGGAAAGGTGGGCATGGGCGCGAAATGACCGGAATTGTCCGCGCGGTACGCGCTCGGTGGCCACACCATGCGGCCGACCATGTCGTTGAAATTGTCGTAGATGAGCAGGAGATCCGGCTCCACCTCTGACAGACGCAAGCAGTAGTTCACCACCGACTCGAACGACGACCACCCGGCGACGCCCGCGTTGATCACGCGGACCTGCGGCAGACCGTTCTCGTGCAGTATCTGCTCGAGCTGCGCGGGATAGGACTTGTGCCAATCCTCCACAAAATCGGTGTACGTCGTTGATCCGCCGATGCAGGCGATGCGGTATTGCCCGGCCGGCTTGCGCAGCGCCAACTCGCCGCCGCGATAGCCCAGTTTGTTGTGCCGGTTCATGCCCCGCTCGAATCCGGGCGTCGGCACAAATCCGAGGTATCGGTGCGGCGTGTACGCGAAGGCCGTGAGCACGGGGCTCTCGTCGCGCGCGCGGTTCTGCTCCAGCGTGCCATACTTGCGCAATTGCTCCAGCGAAGCGAAATGGGAAATCCACAGGCGCGTCCCGCCTTCCAGCACAGCGCCCGCAATAATCGCCGACAACACGAACAGCGCGATCCCCGCCGCTCGAACACGGCGTGCGGCACTCATGAGGGGCTCGCGTTCAAACCGGCGCAGTGTCGCGGCATCGTCATTGCTTCGTCCCGCCGGCGGTCTTGGCGCGCACGGCGCCGGCCAGCCCGCCGCCGTCCAGCAGCATCCTCGCCACGATCTCCGCCTGAAGCCGCGCGCCCGCCTCGTTCACGTGGACCGCATCGACGTAGTACTGGGCCTCGTCGGGAAAGACCGAGGCAAAATCGTATACGGGCACGGCGTAGCGCTGGCCCATCTCGGCCAGCATCAGGTTCTGCTCCGCGATGGCCGCGTAAAACTCCGGCCGATTCAGATACGAAGTGGTCTGCGGGGTGATCTTAAACGTAAGCAGCGCGACCTCGCGCCCGGCGGACTTCGCCAAAACGATCAAATGCTCGATGTTGCGCGCGAAATGGACCGGAGGGTTCGTCCGAAATATCTCCGCCAGCGGATGCTTCTCGAAACGCCCTTTGGGGAAAGTCCCGGCCGCGTCCTGCGATCGATAGGCCCAAAATTCGTTCGTCGGCGCCATTCGGCCGTAGACCTCGTGCAGCGCCATCGGGCTCTCCATCACCCCCGCGGCGATCAGACACGTGCGGACAAAATCGCTCTGCGCGTACCAGGGGACCGCCGGCGGCATCGCGGGCGAGATCACGGACCCCGAGTTGTCCGCGCGGTACGCCCGGTGCGGCCACACCATCCGCGCCGCCATGTCGTTCACGCCTTCGTAAATCAGCAACAGGTCCGGATCGGTCTCCACGAGCCGGAATTCATAGTTCGCCAGCATCTCGTACGAGGTCCAGCCGGGCACCCCCGCGTTGATCACCCGCACCTGCGTCAGGCCGCGGTCGCGCAGGATTCTTTGAAGCTGGTCGGGGAACGACTTCGTGTAGTCCTCCACCGCGCTCGTGTACGTCGTCGATCCACCCAGGCACGCAATCCGGAATTCGCCCGCCGGCTTCTCCAGCGGAAAATCCTCGCCGCGGTATCCCCACTGGTTGTGCCGGTTCGCCCCTCGCCGGAAATTCGCCGCCGGCACATAACCAATGTAGCGGTGCGGTTCGTACATGAATCCGGACTGCGAGGCCTCCTGCATCAGCGTCTCGCCCGTCCGCTTCGGCGCGGCGCCCGTGCGCGAAGCGGACTTCGTCGCCTCGGACTCGAATCGGCGCCGGTTCTCGTCGAAGGTCCCGTACACGCGTAACTGGTCCGCGGACGCAACGCGAACCAGCCAAAACCGGGTCGCGCCTTCCAGCACTAGCATCCCGGCGGCCGAGGACACCGCCGCCAAGAGTACAGCGGCCTTCCAGCCCCGGCGGCGATTTTGCGTCAATGTGGCTCCCTCCCGCGATCGTGCGGCCCGCGCACAACGCAAAGTATCGGAATTTCGCGGATCGGCGCAACTCGATCACCGCCGGACATCGAGGAAAGGCACGGAAAACCACTACTCGAGCAGATTCCGGACGGGAAGCACGTGTCGCTCCCCATCCTAAGGACCGCCGTTTCTTCGCTTGCCGAATACCAGGGGAGCGAATATAAACGGAATGAACAAGAGGAAGAGTTTGAACGGGGTGAATACGCTTATCAGTACACTGGTAACCAAGCCCCCGATCGTTATTGACCAACGTAGTTTTCGGGAACGAGCGTGACGATTGGAGTTGCTGTTTTCGTCTTCGGGGCGCATGGGGCCTCAGCTCAATTTCGACTTGGGTGGCCTCGATACGATGGTCAACAAGAGGACACCAGACGCCGCAGACACGATGCTCGCCAGGAACACGCCGATCTTTCCGTCCGCCACGAGACGCGCGGCGGTCTGCGGATCAGCGCCGACGAACGCGAGCTCGTTCACGAACAGAGACATCGTGAATCCGATGCCACCGAGCATGCCCACCCCGAATACTTGGGGCCAGGTGACGCCCCGCGGGAGCTCGGCAAAGCCAAGCTTCACGAGAACCAGGGACGCAACAAAAATCCCGGCTGGTTTTCCCACGACGAGACCGAGAAACACGCCCAGCGCGACCGGTCCGCGCAGGGTGTCGCCCACGCCAGCCCAATGAATTTCGACACCCGCATTGGCAAATGCAAACAGCGGCAGGATGACGAATACGATCAGCGGCTCGAGGTTGCGCTCCAGGCGCTGAAGCGGCGCCTCGACGTGATGAATCTCCTCGATCATGCTTCGGAGTACCGCCTGTTGCCGCGAGTTGACGATGACGTCCTGAATGGGTTTGCGCCCTTCCTTTTCCCACTCGTGCTCGGCGTCGTCAAATCGGTGAAGAAGCGTCCGCATCCGCGCCGCGAAATTGTGCGTCTCATACCGCGCGGTATGAGGAATTGAAAACGCCAACAGCACGCCCGCAACCGTGGCATGAATGCCCGACTGAAGAAACGCGATCCACACGGCCAGCCCCGCAAGCGCATAGGGCCACATCGCGCGCACACCTAACTGACCCAGGATGAACGAGAATATAATGATCGTCGCGCCGATGAGCAGGGGCTGCGTCTGAATCGTGTCCATGTAAAAAAGCGCGATGACGGCGACGGCCCCCAGATCGTCCACGATGGCGAGCGCGGTAAGAAATACCATCAGCGCCGGACTCACCCGGCCCTTGAGCAACGCGAGGCACCCCGTGGCAAAGGCGATGTCCGTCGCCATCGGAACGCCCCAGCCGTTTCGTCCTTCCCGTCCGTAGTTGAACGCCAAAAAGATCAGTGCCGGCCCGATCATCCCGCCGAGGGCCGCAGCCGCCGGCAACAAGGCCTTGCGCCGCGTCGCTAACTCCCCCGCCAACAGTTCGCGCTTGATTTCAAGACCAACGAAAAAGAAAAAAATCGACATCAGGCCGTCGTTTACCCAGTGGTGCAGCGACTGGGTTACCGTGCGTTTCCCCAGCGCGAGGCCCAGGTCCTCGTGCCAAAAATGCTCGTACCACTCCGCGCCGCCCAGATTCACCGTGAGCAATGCAGCCAAGGCCGCCGCCAGCAGCAGGCCCGGCCCGACGATCTCGTGGTGAAGAAAGCCGCGCAGCCACGAGGTGTAGTCCAGCGGCGGCAAGCCCGTGCCAGCCTCGCGCTCCATCGCCATCCACTTGCTCCTCTGTTCGCAAATCCCGATTCTACGCAATGCCGCGGCGGCGAGGAAAATACTCGGCGGTTTGATCGCCCCGACCCCTATTGTGTAGCGTTTGCGGGCGCGGAACTGCCCGCACAGGGGGTGCGGCGCCGCGGCCAGGCCCGATTCGCGGGCACTCTCGAATCCAGGACTACAGGACAGGACTGACGCATGGATAACGCCAAGCTGCAAGTGAACGGCAAGACCTACGAGCTTCCGGCCTTCGCTGGCTCCGAGAATGAAGTCGCGCTCGACATTTCCAAACTCCGGGCGCAGTCCGGCGCGATCACCTATGACCCCGGCTACGGCAACACGGGCTCGTGCAAGAGCGCGATCACCTTCATCGACGGCGACTTGGGCATCCTGCGTTACCGCGGCTACCCCATCGAGCAACTCGCCGAGCACTCGAGCTTCTCCGAAGTCGCCTACCTGCTCATCTACGGCGAATTGCCCGACAAGGACACGCTCAGCCGTTTCCGCGAAGACATTGCACACTCCAGTTTCATCCACGAAAAAATGGTCCGGCTGCTCGATCATTTCCCACTCAACGCGCATCCCATGGGCGTGCTCGCCTCGCTCATCGCCGCGATGTCCACCTTCTACCCCAACCACACCGGCGACGCCGAACTCGACACTCACGTGCGGCGTTTGCTCGGCGGCGTGAAAACCATCGCCGCCTATTCGTACAAGCAATCCATCGGCGCGCCCTTCGTCTACCCCAAACGCGATCTCGGCTACTGCGCGAACCTGCTCTGGCTCCTCTTCGGCACGCCCGCCGAGGAATACGTCATCTCTCCCATCCTCGATCGCGCCATGAACACGCTGCTCATTTTACACGCCGACCACGAGCAAAATTGCAGCACCTCGACCGTGCGCATGGCCGGCAGCAGCCAGGCGGATCTCTACTCGTCCGTCTCCGCCGGCATCGGCGCGCTCTCGGGCCCGCTCCACGGCCGCGCGAACCAGGAAGTCATCGAGATGCTCGAAATGATCCAGGCGGACGGCGGAAACTTTAAGAAATACGTCGACTTGGCGAAAAAGAAAGACTCGAACTTCCGTCTCATGGGTTTCGGCCACCGCGTGTACAAAAACTTCGACCCGCGGGCCAAAATCATCAAGAAGACCGCCGACGAAGTTCTCAGCGCGCTCGGCGTAAAAGACCCCCTGCTCGACGTCGCCAAGGGACTCGAAGAAGTCGCCCTGCACGACGACTTCTTCATCGAACGCAAACTCTACCCCAACGTCGATTTCTACAGCGGAATCATCTACCGCGCCATGGGTTTCCCGGTGAATATGTTCACCGCGCTCTTCGCCATCGGCCGCATGCCCGGCTGGATCGCCCACTGGATGGAAATGCGCCACGATCCCGACAGCCGCATCCACCGCCCGCGCCAGATTTACACCGGCCCCACCGAGCGCGCATACCCGAACGGCAAAACACCGCGCGCCTAATCTCCACTCGGAGTCACAGGGTCCGCAACGAGCCGGCAAACGCCGTGGCCGTCTCTGTGGTTAAATGGTCCCCATTCGACTTAGGATGGAGATCCCATGCCCACGTACGAGTTTCTCGCTATCGATAATCCCGCGCCCCTCATCCGCCGCCTGACCCTGAACCGCCCCGAGAAACGCAACGCCCTGTGCAACCCACTCCGCGGCGAACTCTTCGACGCGCTCGAAGCCGCCACGCTCGCCATCGCCGGGCGCGTAGCGAAAGTCCCCACCGAAGTCCGGCAATTCAACAAGCGCAGCGTCCACCGCGCGATGGAACTGATGGGAATGCGAAACGCCCTACGCGCCGGCACCGAACTGCAAGCGCTCGCCGTGCAGACTGAATCCGCAAAGGCCTTCTTCGCAAAAGCCCGCGAAGACTTGACCAAGGCATTGACCGAACGCGACAAAAAATTCGGAGACTACAGAACAGAAGGGAAAGACAAATAGACAGGATTTACATGATTAACAAGATTCAGAAATTCTGTCAATCCTGAAAAATCATGTAAATCCTGTCTATTAGACCCGCGCCTTCGGCAAATACGCCATCGCCGCCTCCGCGACAGCCTCCGGCGAGACCAGCGTCATGCACCGGTGATCCGTCGCGCAGACCGGCTTCTGGCAGGGCCCGCAATCGACATCCACGCGCAACACGCGCCCCGTCTCATACGGCCCCTCGCTGTACACCGGGCGCGTCGGCCCCATCACGCACACCGCAGGCACGCCCATCGCAATCGCCACATGCCGCGGCCCGGAATCGTTGCACACGAGCAGCTTCATCAGCGACACCGCCGCCTTCAGCGTATCGACCGTCGGATGTCCCTCGTCGCAGCATTTCAACTCGTGCTTTGCCGATTTCCGGATCGCGTCCCGGGTATCTTCCTCGCCCGGCCCCGTCAGCAACACGCACTGCGCGCCCGTCTCCGAGAGCCGATCCGCCACCGCCGCGAACCGCTCCGCCGGCCAGCGTTTGCTCGGCCCAAACGCCGCCCCTGGCGCAATCCCCACAAAAGGCCCCTCGCCGACCAGATGCTCCTTCACCCGCGCCACCGCCAACGGGTCCGCCACGAGCTCCATACCGAAACCGTCATACTCGCACCCGAGCGGCGCCAGCAGATCGAGGTACTCCCACACCATATACACTGGCTCGATCCGCCCATTCCGGGTGTTCGGCGCAACCTTGTCCGTCAACAGCCACGCCCGGGAATTCCGCGCATAGCCCAACACCCGCCGGGCGCCAGACATCCGCGCCTGCACCGCCGCCCGCAACGAATGGGGAAACACGACCGCGAGATCGCGCGCCGCCGTGCGCATCCGCCACCCGAGCCGCGCCATCACCAGTGGACCCGGCCGCTTGGGCAACACGAACGCCTCGTGTATATAAGGCAGTCCTTTAAGGAGATCGACGATCAGACCCCGCCCCGCGATCGCGAGACGCGCCTTTGGAAAACGCCGATGCAAGGTCCGCAGCGCCGGCGTGCACATCGCCGCATCGCCCAGCCAATTGGGCACGAGCGCCAGGATGCGCTCCGGTTCCACATGCTCAAGCGGTTCCACCACGCCCCCGATCAAAACTCAGGCCAGTTATCCCGTTCGCCCTGGGTCACGCGCTGTCCCAGTTCCTGGGCGAAACCATCCTTCAAAAAGGTCTCACGAAACAAACTCTCGCGCTCGCGCACGTGCTCACGGATCACATCAAAAAAGTCCATCGTCGCCCGAGCGATGACGATTAGAAAAAAGACAAAATACACACTCAGAAAAAACGCGAACTGCCGCGGATCGTCGAGCACGTACACTATCTGCACACCTAAGACGAGCGCCGCGACCATCGCCACCAGCAAAAATAAACTCACCGGCCGCCGCGGGCGCCACTGGCGCAAGCCGCGGCGCAGATACCCTCCGAGCGTCTGCGGCCCACGCAAGCCTCTTTCCCGCTCCAGCATATTCCCGGACTCCGCGCCTCCAGTGATCCTAACAAGACCGGACGCCATAAGAAAGGCCTACCCGCTCCCTCGGACCATGCAATAGGGAATTCTGCAGAAACTCTTGCCTAGGCTTTGCCAAACTGCGAAATCTTGAGGTACATTTCCATATAGAGGCAATGCCATATCGGCTTTAAGTCATAAATTGCTGATATGTAATGAGTTACAGATTCGACCTAATCTCCTGACGAAGGAAATGAGGCGAATCCGATGGTATCTGGACTGACGGGGGGAAGCGGACCGCCAGCGAAACCTGCCGTGCTCCGGTAGGCCGCGGGCGGCGTTGAACGCGCCATGAGAGTGCTTCCGAAAAAAGTCGAAGGCAAAATCTTCATGCTCATACTGATCATCAGTGTGAGCATGTGCCTACTCGCCTCGCGGCTAATTTCCATGTCCCAGGAGCAGCTCGTCCTCGCCACCAGCCGCGACCGGCTAAACGTACGGACCGATCGCGCGCGCGAAGTCATCGCGCACGCCATCGACTCCCGCGAGAACTATGCCCGCGCGGCCCACAACCGAATTGTCGCCGCGCTCGAAGATCCCGAGCCCGACCCAGACCTGGAGCTCGACCCGACCGGGGGCGTCCGCATTACCGGCGCGCCCAGCGGAAAATGGACTCCAGCCGCCCGCGCCCACATCATCGCCGCCGCCGACGCCATGGTCGACATGCGCTCGCTCATCGCTACAGATTTCCCGCACTATTTCGTCCATTTTCAGACGACCGGCGTGACCCTTCATCTCGATGCTGACTCCACACTCCCGCACGTCACCGCGCGGCTCGACACGATCAACCTAGCGCCCGCCGGCGCCAAGTCAAATCCCGCCCGTGGGCCCATTTGGCTCACGCAAGACTTGAGCAATTCGGTCCCGTCCCTGTGGGCCCGCGTTCTGGTCCCTTTCTACTTCGGAAATGAATTCGTCGGCGTGACCGGCGCGGACATGCCGATGGATCCTCTCCTCCTCACCGCCGGAGTGTCCGACGACGCCGGCTTCGGTACGCTGCTCGTCTTCGCCACCGACGGCGAAACGCTCGCCGGCAAAGACTCGCCGTGGCAATCCACGGTCCGGGCGAAACTCCCGGCGCCCGAAAATAATCAACCAGGCGCCGAGACCAGGACCTCCGCGCACGTGGTGGAGAACGAAGGCACGAAACTGTATGCCTCGATCACCACCGTGCCCCGGCTCGGCTGGCACATCGCCGCAGTCGCCAATACCCAGGCGGTGTTCGCACAGCTCAATATGCTCGAACTGAAGCTGGCCATTGCAGCCTCCGCCTTGGCAATGGCCCTCGTCCTGCTGTTGCGCGCCAGCTTCCGGCAGCTCTTCGTCAAGCGCGTCCAGGCCCTCGAAAAAGCAACGCGTACCTTCACGCAGCACGGCATCGCAAACTTCCCCCGCCTGGGCGACGACGAAATCGGCACGCTCGGCCACGCCTTCGAGGAAATGATCGGCTCTCTCTCCAATCGCGAGTCCGAACTCACCATTCGAAATCAACAGCTCAAAAACGAAATCTCCGGCCGCCTCAGCGCCGTCGAGTCGCTGCGCGAGAGCGAGCGCAAATTCCGCACCCTGTTCGAGAAGTCCTCTGACGGCGTCCTCGTGTTCGACGGCGAGCGCTACATCGATTGCAACGAAGCGGCCATCGAGATGCTGGAGTGCGAATCGAAAGCGGCCCTCCTCACCACCGAACCCGCGTCATTCCATCCGGCCTTCCAGCCCGATGGCCGCGACTCGGGCACGGCCGAATCGGAAATGATCGCGATCGCCAAGAAAAAAGGCGAGCAGCGCTTCGAGTGGGTCCTGCGCTCGCAGCGCGGCCGGGAGTTCTGGGTCGAGGTCGTGTTGACCCTCATCCCCTACGGCGGACGTGAAGTGCTCTACACCGTCTGGCGCGACATCACCGCCCGCAAACAGGAAGAGGAGGAACGCGTCCGCCTCGCCAGCGCGCTCGAACAGGCGGCCGAAGTCATCGTCGTCACCGACAAGGCCGGCATCATCCAATACGTCAACCCGTCCTTCGAACGAGTCACGCAGTTTACCCGCCACGAAAGCCTCGGCAAGCACAGCGACCTCATTCACGCCGAGCATCACGACGCCGCCACGCTCGCCGAAATGCGCAAGACCATCGCCCTCGGAAAGGTCTGGAAAGGCCGCATCGCGAACCAGCGCAAGGACGGCACCCTCTACCAGGCGGAGACCACCATCTCGCCCGTGCGCGACGCCACCGGGGCCGTACGCAGTTACGTCATCGTCTCCTACGACGTGACCAAGGAGGCCCGCCTCGAGGCGCAGCTCATCCAGGCGCAAAAAATGGAAGCCATCGGCGAACTCGCCTCCGGCATCGCCCACGAAATCAACACGCCCACCCAGTACATCGGGGACAACATCCGTTTCTTCCAGGAATCGTTCAAGAAGCTGCTCACGCTGTTCGCCGAGTACGACACCCTCATCGACGCCGTGAAAAACGGGAAACTCGCGAAGGAGAAGGCCGCCTCGCTCCAACGGCTCGCAGAGGCCATCGACCTCGACTATCTCAAGGATGAAATCCCCACCGCCATCCAGCAGTCCCTGGATGGAAACTCGCGGGTCGCCGAAATCGTCCGGGCGATGAAAGAATTCGCCCACCCCGGCCTCGAAGAAAAAGCCGGATACGACATCAACCACGGCATCCGGAACACCATCGCCGTCGCGCGCAACGAATGGAAGTACGTCGCCGATGTCCAACTTGACCTCGATCCGAGCCTGCCCGAGGTGCCCTGCCTCCCCGGCTCGTTCAACCAGGTCATCCTCAACATCGTCGTGAATGCCGCACACGCCATCTCCGATGTCGTCGACGCCGGCGCGAAGGGAAAAGGGACCATCTCCATCTCCACCCGCGCCGCCGACGGCTGGGCGGAAATCCGAATCTCCGACACCGGCACCGGCATCCCCGAAACCATTCGCAAAAAAATCTTCGACCCCTTCTTCACCACCAAACGCGCCGGCAAGGGCACCGGACAGGGCCTCGCCCTGGCCCACGCCGTCGTAGTCGAGAAACACGGCGGGACCATCACGGTGGAATCCGAGGCCGGCAAGGGATCGACGTTCATCATCCGTCTCCCCCTCGCCGACGTTCAGTTGCTTACAGAAGAAGCCAAACTCGCGGGCGCTTCCGCGGATGGGTGAGCCAATGCTTACACTCGAACAACACGAAACGGAAACAGGTTCGATCAACGCGAAGCAGCGCGTCCTCTTCGTCGACGACGAGCCGAACTTCCTCAACGGCATCCGCCGCATGCTCCGCGGATACCGTGACGCGTGGCAGATGGACTTCGCCGGCGGCGTCGACGAGGCCGTCAAGATGGCGCAAGAGGGACAGTACGACGCCATCGTCTCCGACGTGAACATGCCCATCAAGTCCGGCCTCGATCTGCTCCGGGAACTCAGCGCCGATGAACGCACCAGGATCGTCCCCGTCATCATCCTGACCGGCAACGCCGAGTCCGACCTCAAGCGCCACGCCCTGGATCTCGGGGCGACCGACCTGTTAAACAAACCCGTCGCCCAGGACGACCTCGTCGCCCGTTTGCGCAGCGTCCTGCGCCTCAAGTCCTACCAGGACCAAATCCTGCACCAGAATGAATTCCTCGAACAGCGCGTCCGCGAACGCACCGCCGACCTCGAGCGCGCCCGCCGCGACATCATCTGGCGCCTCGCCAAGGCTGGCGAATTCCGCGACGAGGAAACCGGCGACCACGTCATCCGCGTCGCCTGCTGCTGCCGCGCGCTCGCCGCCCACATGGGTCTGCCGGCGCCCGAAGTCCAGACGATCTTCCTCACCAGCTCGCTCCACGACCTCGGAAAGATCGGCATCCCGGACCGGATTCTGCTGAAAAACGGGCCGCTCACCGACGACGAGCGCGCGATCATGCAGCGCCACTGCGAAATCGGCGCTTCCATTCTTCAGCAGCAGCCCAAGCGCATCATGGCCTTCCTGGATGAACCCGTCGACGCCGAAACCAGCGACCCGGACACACTGCGCGCCACCGCCATCCGAATCATCATGAGCCACCACGAAAAGTTTGACGGCACCGGCTACCCAAACCACCTCCGGGGCGACGCGATTCCGCTCTGCGGACAAATCGTCGCCGTGGCCGACGTCTACGACGCCCTGCGCTCGCAGCGCCCCTACAAACGCGCATTCTCCGTCGAGGAGACCCTCGAACACATGCGCCACGGGCGCGCCTCGCACTTCGCGCCCCACGTCTACGACGCATTCAAACAGATCGCCGGCGACTTCGAAGACATTCGACAGCGATTCGCGGAGTGAACACACGATGAGCGAAAAACGTAAACGGCGAATCATCTTCGTGGACGACGACGACAACGTCGGCCAGGCGCTGCGCCGTATGCTCCGCCCCATGCGCATCCAATGGGACATGGAGTTCTCCACCAGCGGCCAGGACGCGCTCGAGCGCATGGAGAAGGCCCCCTTCGACATCATCGTCTCCGACATGCACATGCCCGCCATGCACGGCGCCGAATTGCTCGCCAAAGTCATGGACGAGTATCCCGAGACCATCCGTTTCGCGCTCTCGGGTTCACCCGGCAGCGATACCCTGATCCGCACCGCCTCCATCGTCCACCAGTTCATGGTGAAGCCCTTCGAGCCCATGCTCCTCATCCAACTCATCACGCGCGCATTCGCGCTGCGCGATCAGCTTGAAAAAAGCGGCATCAAAAAACTACTGCTCGAAATGGGCGGCGTGCCGTCCGTCCCCACCCTATACCGCCGAATCGTCCAGGAAATGCAGAGCGAGAAGCCCTCCGTCGAGCGCGTCGCCGCCATCATCGAGCGTGACGCCGGCATGAGCGCCAAGGTCCTGCAAATCGTGAACTCCGGCACCTACGGCCTCAGACAGCACGTCTCCAACGTCGTCGTCGCCGCCAAACTCCTCGGCCTGAGCAACATCCGAAACCTCGTCCTCGCCGCGGAGGCCTTCCAGCCCGCCGAAGAGGGCAAACTTCCGGCGAATTTCGCTATCAACGACCTCTGGGACCACAGCTTGCGTGTCGCGTCCTACGCCAAAAAAATCGTGCTCCTCGAGGGCGAGGACCAGAAGACCGCCGATGACGCCTTCACCGCGGGCCTCCTGCACGACATTGGCCAGATCATCCTCGCCACCCAGCGCCCCGAACAGTTTGGCCAGGCGCTCACCATCGCGCAGACCAAGGGCGAACTGCTCATCGACGTCGAGAAAGTCATCTTCGGCGCCACGCACGCCGAGGTGGGCGGCTATCTACTCGAACTCTGGGGACTGCCCGACCCTATCACCGAAGCGATCACCTTCCACAACATCCCCCAAGGCTGCTCCGAGGATGAATTCTGCATCGCCACGGCGCTTCATGTGGCGAACTACTTCGCCGAAGACCGCGACGAGGCAGGCGTCCATGTCACCAGCGTGCTCGACACGATTCACCTCGAGCGCATCGGCCTCGAGGGCCGCGTCGAGGAATGGTACGACCGCTGCCACGACGAAGCCGAGGGGCTAAGCACGCTCGACGCCCTCTAAGACACGCGCATACACGTCGCGGTCCGCCTCGGAAAACAACACGAAGCGCACGAGCGCAATTGACGTGGTCCGCGACAACGCCGCAACGACCGTCTCGATCGCGACCCGCGCCGCATCCTCGATCGGATAGCCGTACACCCCGCAGCTAATCGCTGGAAACGCGATGCTATTGACCCCCACCTCGTCTCCCAGCTCCATGCACCGGCGGTAGCACGATGCCAATTGATCGGCCTCAGCGCTCGCTCCGCCGCGGTACACGGGCCCCACCGCATGGAAGACATATTTCGCCCGCAACAGACCCGCCGCCGTCGCCACAGCGTCTCCCGTGCGGCATCCGCCGATCGCTCGACAGGCCTCCATGATCGCCGGGCCGCCCGCCCGGTGAATCGCGCCGTCCACGCCCCCGCCGCCGCACAGGCCCTCGTTGGCGGCATTCACAATCGCGCCGACGCGCTCGTGCGTAATGTCGCCGCGGACCACCTGCACCCGCCGGCCATTTACGACTCGTTCCGTGACACTCAACCGGTTTCAGGTTCCTTGAAGAACGCCGCCGAGAATATCGCCTCGACGATATTCTCGACCGCCGCCGGCCGCGCCAAGCCATGCGCCGCCGCGCCCATTTTCGAGAGACGATCCCGCGAGGAGAGCAGCCCGCGTATCTCGCGCGAGAGACGATCCGCGTCACATTCCGCGTCCAACACCAGCACCGCGGCGCCTGCGCCCTCGAACGCGCGCGCGTTCGCCTCCTGGTGATTGTCCGTCGCGTGCGGATAGGGCACCAGAATCGACGGCTTACCCAGCGCCGCGATCTCGGCCGTGCTCGACGCCCCCGCCCGGCTCACAATCAGCGAGGCCGCCGCGCACGCCGACGCCATGTCGTCGATGAATCCCGTCACGCGCGTCGGCGCCACCGCGCCCACCGCCGCCTTGCGCGCCGCTTCCAGCCCGGGCTTGCCCGTCATCCACAGAAACTGCGCCTCGCGCGGACCGAGCTGCGTGATCACGCCCGCCATCGCCTCGTTCAGCGTCCGCGATCCCTGGCTCCCGCCCACCACCAACACCAGCGGCAGCGTGGGGTCCATCTCGATGCGCTCGAAGGCGTCCTCCACCATCGGCGGCGTCACAAACCCCGCCCGCACCGGATTACCCACGACCACCGCCCGGTCGGCCGGATATTTCCCCGTCGTATTTGGAAAACTCAGCAGCAGCCGCGTCGCGCGCGCGGCGAGCAGCCGGTTCGCCATTCCCAGATGCGTGTTCTGCTCGTGCAGCAGCGTCGGCACGCCGAGCCGCTGCGCCACCCACACCAGAGGCACCGATACGTATCCACCCACGCCCAGCACGGCCTGCGGTCGAAATCGCCGCACATGCAGGTACGCCTGGAACACGCCCATCGCTAAGAGGACCAACGCCTGCCCGCGGCTCACCAGCCCTGCCCGCGGCCACCCGCGCACCGACACCGGGCGAAACGGAATCGACAAGCGCGAACAGACCCGCTCTTCGATGCTCCCTCGCCGCCCGACCCATTGCACCTCGAGCGAGGGATCGCGCTTTTGGAGTTCCTCGAAAATGGCGACGGCTGGCGACGTGTGCCCCGCGGTGCCCCCGCCCGTGATCATCAGCCGCATGTAAAGTCCGGTCGCGGTTCGCGCGCAGCCGCGTCTACGCCGCAGCCACGGCCGTCAGACGCCGGCGCGGGGCCTCGGCCTGCAATCCCACACTAAGCACGATGCCCATCATCCAAAGGGACACAATCAACGAGGTGCCCCCCATGCTGATAAACGGCAACGGCAAGCCCTTGGTCGGCAGAAGACCGACCGAGACCATCATGTTAAACGCCGCTTGCAGGCCGATCAACGCGACCGCGCCCCCGGCCATCAGCGTGCCGAAAAGGTCCCGCGCGTTCATCGCGATGCGCAAGGAAAAAAAGACCAGCGCCAGAAACAGCGCCGCCAACAAAACTGACCCCACCACGCCGGTCTCCTCGCCCCACACGGCAAAAATAAAGTCCGTGTTCGCCTCCGGAAGATAAAAAAGTTTCTGCTCCCCGCCGCCGGGCCCGCGCCCCCAGATCGATCCGTTCACAAATGCCGTCATCGACTGGATCAGTTGGTAGCCCTCTTCGTTTCGATGGCTCCACGGATCGAGAAACGCCGTCAGCCGCCGCGCGCGATAGTCGCTCGTCGCCACCAGCGCGAACACCGCCAACATCCCCATCACCACCGTCGGCAGCGTGTAAATCCACGGAACGCCCGCCATCACCATCACCACAAAGCCCGCCGCCGCCAGCACCGTCGGCGTGCCGAGGTCGCGCTCCAACACGATCAACGACGCAAAAATCACGATCATGCCGGTGTACGGAAGAAACACCCTCACCGGATTTCCGATGTCCTCCTGCCGCTTCGACAGGCCCGCGGCCAACAGCAGCAGCAGCGCGAATTTGGCGAACTCGGATGGCTGGAACGTGGTCCCCGCGATGTCCACCCAGCGCTGCGCGCCGTTACGCTCCACGCCGATCCCCGGCACCAGCACCGCCACCAGCATGGTCAGCGAGAGCACTGCCGTGAACCGGACCACAAAGGTGCTGCCCAATTTGTGGTAATCCAGTTGAGATCCCGCCGCCATCGCCGTCAGCCCCACACCAACGTACAGCAGATGCCGGACCATCCGGCTGTTCACCGAGGCGTACACCGAGTTCGCGCTGTACACCGTCGCCACGCCGATCGTCAGCAACGCCAGCACCAGCCCCACCAACCACAAACACTCCCGCCGCATTCGCTACGCCCCCGCCGGCAGTTGCAGAGGTGACTCGAGCGCCGCCACGGCCCGCTTGAACGCGCGCCCGCGCTCTTCAAAATTGTTGTACCAATCAAAACTCGCGCACCCCGGCGACAGCAGCACCACGTCGCCCGGCGCCGCCCGCTCCTGCGCGCGCTGCACCGCCTCGTCCATCGACGCCGCGCGCACGCACGGCGTCAAATCGCCGAAGGCCTCCTCGAGTTTTGGCGCGTCCTCGCCGATCGTCACCATCGCCTTCACGTGTTTCGCCATCAGCGCGCGGAGCACGCGGTAATCGCTCCCCTTCCCGCGCCCGCCCGCGATCAGCACGATCGGCCGCTCGAAACTCTCCAGCGCCACGCGCAAGCTGTCCACGTTCGTCGATTTCGAATCATTCACGTAGCGCACGCCGTCAATCGTCGACACCGGCTCGATCCGGTGTTCCACGCCGCGAAACGCGCGCAGACCCTCCAGGCATTTCGCCCAGTCGAAGCCGCCCGCCCGCATCGCCGCCAGCGCCGCGAGCGCATTCGCCAGGTTGTGCCGGCCGGGCAGCGGCACGTCCGCGCGCCGCGCGACCTCACGCGACCCCTCGCGGATGACCTCGCCATCGAGCCACAGGCCCTCCGCCACCCGCCCCTCAAGGCTAAACGCCCGGCCTTGCGCCACGGTATCCTGGCCCAGCGCCGCGCATATCGCATCGTCGGCGTTCACGATCGCAAATTCCCGCGGCGTCTGCCGCGCAAACATCTTCGCCTTCTCCGCCGCGTACTGTTCGATCGTCTTGTGCCGCGCAAGGTGGTCCGGCGTCACGTTCAGCACCGCCCCAATCCACGGATGAAACTCGCGCGATGTTTCCAGTTGATAGCTGCTGACTTCCAGGACGACGTAGTCCAGCGCTCCGGAATCCACCATCGCCCCGGAAAACGGCAGTGCGTTGTTCCCCGCCAGCGCGACGCGATACCCGCACGCCCTCACCAGCGCGGCGATCAGCTCCGTCGTCGTCGTCTTGCCGTTCGTCCCCGTCACCGCGATCACCGGCACATTGCAGCGCGAGTATGCGAAGTCCAATTCACTCACCAGCGCCGCGCCATTGGCCACCGCGCGCGCGATCGGCTCAATCGCCGGCGGCACGCCCGGACTCGGAATCAACACTTCGCAGCGCTGAAACGCCAGCGGACTGTGGTTTCCGCACTCATACGGCACGCCGAGTTGCTCGAGCTCCTCTTTGAAGGGCGCAAGGCCCGCGCGGTTGTCCGAGTCGGACACAAATGGCATCGCCCCCTCGCGAAGAAGCAATCGCGCCAGCGCCACCGAGGTACGCCCCATCCCGATCAGGGTCACCTGCTTATTTTTCACATCCACCATACGATCACCGCAGTTTCAGCGTCGCCAGGCTCATCAGCGCGAACATAAACGCCAGAATCCAGAACCGGACGACCACCTTCGTCTCCGACCACCCCAGCAATTCAAAGTGGTGGTGCAAGGGCGACATTTTGAACACGCGCTTGCCGCGCAACTTAAACGACCCCACCTGGATGACCACGCTGAGTCCCTCCAGCACAAAGAGCCCGCCCACGATCGGGATCAGCAGCTCCTGCTTCGTCAGCACCCCGAACGCGCCGAGCACACCGCCCAGCGCGAGCGAACCCGTGTCCCCCATGAAGACCTCGGCGGGGTGCGCATTGAACCAGAGAAATCCCAGGCCCGCGCCGAGCACCGCCGCGCCGAACACCGTCAGCTCGCCGGCCTCGGGAATATACGTAACGAAAAGATAGCTGGCCCAGTCCGCGCGGCTCACGATATACGCCAGCGCCGTGAACGCCGACACCGATACCACCGACGCCCCCACGGCCAATCCGTCCAGACCGTCGGTCAGATTCACGCAATTCGACGTCGAAACAATAATCAGCACCACGAATAGCACGTAGCCGATCGCGCCAAACGGAATCATCAGGTCCTTCAACCCCGGCACCGCCACCTTCGTCTGCAAGTTGCGCGGGCTCTTCACGATGAAATCCGGCGCCACCGCTTCGATCATCAAGCGATTGAAGCGGACCACCTCGCGCGCGCTCAAATTCGCCAGCCCGGCCCCGAGCATCGCGTGCGTCTCGCTGTTGAGCCCCGCGTCGTGCCACACGACCTCCTTGTACAATTCCCGCCGCTCCAGCCCCTCGTTCAGCTCGGCGAGCAGCGCGTCGCGCGTCCGCGGCTGCGCGGGCTCGCGGCCCAACCGCTCAACCAAATCCGCGCTCAACAGCGACCCAAAGGTTCCCATCTGCGTCGACGCGTCCCGCCCAGGCCCTGAGACCAACGCCTGCATGAGCCCGTCCCAGTCCGATACGTCGTTCGCCTTGAGGTAATACGCGCCGTAGGTAATGGGAGACTGGACCACGTACAGGCCCAGCAACACGCCGACAATGATTTGCCCCGTGAATTTCGCGCGCGCGCTCAGCCCATCGTTGTGTTTCTTGCGAAGCTTGATGTAGTCGTCGAGAAACCCGACAAACCCGAGCCCGAGAAACACCGCCAGCGCCACCAGCAACAACCGATTCGAAAAGCGCCCCCACAGCAACAAGCTCGCCGCGGTGCACAGCACGATGAGCAGTCCGCCCATCGTCGGCGTGCCCCCCTTGCTCTTGTGCAGCGCGTGCAGACTCTCCACGTGGTCCTTCTTGATGAATTGCCCCACCTTGAGCGCGCGAAGAAAATCCAGCACGCGCGGCCCGATCGCCACACTCATCACAAACGCCGTCAGCAACGCCAAACCCGCGCGCGTCGTCAGATACGTAAACGCGTTGAGAAAACCGAACTGGTCTTTGAACGCGTCCGCGAGTAAGTACAGCATCTCAGTGCGATCCGTTCACGGCGTCCAGCGGCGACCCATACAGGCCCCGGAGGCACTCGATGACTTTCTCCATCTGCATCCCGCGCGAACCCTTCACCAGCAGGCAGTCGCCGGCCTCCGCCACCGCCGCGATCGCCTCCGCGATCGCCTCGTGCGTGTCCATCACTTCGACCGCCGCCAGTCCCGCCGACGACGCGCCCCCGGCCGTGGCCCGCGCAAAGGCCCCGCGCACGAACAATCGCCGCACGCCGCACTCGGCCGCCTTCCGGCCGATCTCGCCGTGCAGGCGCTCCGCGTCCGCGCCCAGCTCGAGCATGTCGCCCAGCGCCGCCATCCGCGCGCCATCGACCGCGCGCTCGCCCAGCGCCTCCAGCGCCGCGCGCATCGACGTAGGATTCGCGTTGTAGCTGTCGTCCATCACGGTCAGCGGACCCACCGCCATCACGCGGAAGCGCCGGGCGTTCCGCGCCGCCTCCGCCAGCGCGGCCTGAAAATTCGTCACGCCGTGCTGCAATCCGATCGCCACCGCCAAGGCCACGTTCGCCGCATGAGCACGCGCCACCAGCGGCAGGCGCAATTCGCCGACAGGGTCGAGCGTCAGCACCATCTCCCCCGCCGCGTCGAATCGGCACTCGCGAATCCTCACGTCGCCCTCGCGCCCGAAATATACCTTGCGCGCGCGGCACTGCTCGCCGATCCGCCGGCAACGCGGGTCGTCCGTGTTCACGTAAAACGTGTCGGCAGGCCCCAGGCCCGCCGCGATCTCGGACTTCGCCTCCGCCACGCGCTCGATGGACCCAAACCCTTCCAAATGCGCTTCGCCAATGGTCGTGATCGCGGATTCCGTCGGCCGCGCGAGCGCACACAGCCCCGCGATCTCGCCCACATGGTTCGCGCCCATCTCGATCACCGCCACCTGCGTCGAGGCGTCCAGATTCAGCAGCGACAACGGCGTCCCGATTTCATTGTTCAGATTGCCCTCGGTCTTCGTCACGCGATACTTCGTCGCGAGCACCGCCGCAGTGAAATCCTTGCTCGTCGTCTTCCCGACGGACCCCGTGATCGCAATCACCGGAATCGAAAATCGCGCCCGGTGCGCCGTAGCGAAACGCTGCAACGCGCGAAGTGGATTCTCGGCAACAAGGCACGGACCCGCTGGATGCAGCGCGGCCGTTACGGCCGCCACCGCCCCCTTGGCGAACGCATCGCCCACGAAGCGGTTGCCATCAAAATTCTCGCCGGACAACGCGAAGAACACGTCGCCCGGCTGTATCGTGCGCGTGTCCGTCGAGACGGACGAAAAGGACGAGAAGGCCGCCGCCGATCGCAACGCGGAAGCGCCTGCCATCGCCGCGAGTTCGTCCAGTGTGTAGCGCCAGCCGGTCACGCGCGGATCGCCTCGAGTATGTTGCGCGCGGTCTCGCGGTCGTCGAAGTGGTGCTTTTCCTTCCCCACGATCTGATAGTCCTCGTGCCCTTTTCCGGCCAACATCACGAGGTCGCCCTCGTGCGCCATCTCGATCGCACGCTGGATCGCCTCGCGCCGATCGGGCAGCACGATATAGTCGTCGTCCCGCTTCTTTCCCGCGTGTTGCAGGCCGACTTCGATGTCCATCAAAATGCGCTCGGGCGATTCCGTGCGCGGGTTGTCCGACGTCACGATGCAATAGTCACCCAGCTCCGCCGCCGCCGCCCCCATCTTCGGCCGCTTCGTCTTGTCCCGGTCGCCGCCGCAGCCGAACACCACAATGATCCGCCCCCGGCAAATCTCGCGCGCCGCTTGCAACACGTTGCGCAGGCCGTCTTCCGTGTGCGCGTAGTCCACAATCACCTGGAAA
Organism: Candidatus Hydrogenedentales bacterium; assembly: GCA_038916785.1. GTDB lineage: Bacteria > Hydrogenedentota > Hydrogenedentia > Hydrogenedentales > VFKU01. The sequence continues at coordinate 27,573 of JBCLBO010000014.1, forward strand.
TCCTGCCCCGCATCCACGTGCTCGAAGCGCCCCGGCACCGACCCGAGCAGCTCCACGCCCTGCGCCACCACGTCCATCGGTACGCCCAGCGCCGCGCAGGCCGTGATCGCCGCGAGCGCGTTGTACACGTTATGCGTGCCCAGCAGGTGCATCGACACCTCCGCCCGCCCCCACGGCGTCTCCACCGTGAACGCCGTCGACCGCGCCTCGATCCGCACATTCGTCGCCCGGCAGTCGCCGCGCGTGCCGTAGGTGTGGCACGCCACCCTGGACGCCGCCACAAAGCGCTTGCCGGCCGGGTCGTCCACGTTGGCCACCGTAAATTTTCCGGGCCCCTCGATACGCTCGAACAGTTTCAGCTTCTGTTGGAGGTAGTCCTCCATGTCCCGGTGATAATCGAGATGGTCCTGCGTGAGATTCGTGAACACCCCCGCCGAATATTCGACCCCCGCCACGCGCTCCTGCTCGAGCGAGTGAGAGCTGACCTCCATCGCCACGTGCGTGCACCGCTCCCGCTTGGCCTGCTTGAACATGTACGCCAAGTCCTCGGCGAACGGCGTCGTGTGCTCCGCGCCAATCGTCAGCTCGCCGATGCAATACCCCAGCGTCCCGAAATGCGCCACGCGTTTCCCCGCGTGCGCCAATATCCGGCTCGTCAGATACACCGTGCTCGATTTGCCGTTCGTCCCCGTCACCCCGATCACCGTCATACTGCGCGACGGATCGCCGTTCAGCCGGTGCGCCAAAAGTCCCAGCGCCCGCCGGGCATGCGGCACGCGCACATACGGCAGCCCCGCGATCGAATCGACGCCCTCGCGCTCGCCCACGATCGCCACCGCCCCGCGACCCGCCGCCTGCCGCGCAAAATCGTGGCCGTCCGACTCGCCCCCGCGCAACGCCACGAACACCGAACCCGGCGTCACCCGCCGCGAATCGGCCGTCGCCGCGCTCACGCTGAGCCCGTCGCGCACCGTCGTCCCGAGCAGCGCGCCGATTTCCTTAGAGTTTAAATTCATCGTTCAATCCCGTCGTGAAGACCAGCGTGCACTGGCGCACCCGCTCCAATGGCGTCCCCGCGGGCGGATTCTGACTCACCACCCGCCCCGCCCCCTGCGGGTCCCACCCAATCCCCATCGACACGGCCATTTCCTTGGCTTCCCGCTTCGTCATGCCGATGAAATTCGGCAGACGGGGCCCCGAAGCGGCTTGATCCTTCGCGGGCTGGATTAGTTTCAGGTCGTCCAGGGGCTCGGCCTCCGGCTCCAGCAGCGCCAGTTCGACGCGGCCGACCTCCTCGTCAATCGGCGCGCCCCCTTTGGGCATCAGCGTGGGATCCATCGGATCGGGCGGCACATGCAGCCGCACCAGGGCCTCGCGCACCACGCGCGCAAACACCGGCCCCGCGACATAACCCCCGAAGTGGTTCACCTGCATCGGCTCCTGCACCACGATCACGCACGTCACCCGCGGGTCGCTCACCGGCGCGAATCCCGCGAACACTGCCGTAAACCGGTCCTTGGAGTATCCCCCGCCGCCCGGCAACGCGATCTGCGCCGTGCCGGTCTTCCCGCCCACGCGATACTCCGCGATCGCCGCACGCGATCCCGTGCCGCGTGGATTCACCACTACGTCGTAACAAAGCTCCCGCATCGTCGCCGCGGTCTGCTCCGAAATAATCCGGCTCGGCGCCGCCGCCTGGTGTTTCCACCGGAGCGTCCCGTCCTTCGCACGGACCTCCTCGACCAAATACGGCTCGATCCGCTCTCCGCCGTTCGCGATCACGCTGAACCCGCGCGCGAGTTGCGTCAAGGTCACCGCCACTTCCTGGCCGATCGGCAGCGCGCCCATCGTCAGCTTCGACCATTTCGCACGCGGCGAGAGCAGGCCGTTCTCCTCGCCGGGCAGACCCAGTTGCGTCGCCTCGCCAAACCCAAAACGGTGGATCCACTGCTCCATGCGCTCCGGACCCAGCAGCGCCGCCACCTTGATCATCGCGATGTTGCTCGACGCCGCGAAGCATTCCGCGAACGTCTCCACGCCCATCGGGTGCGTGTCGCGCACGGTGTGCCCGTAGGGATTGAAATGCCCCTTCATGCAATCGATCCGGTCGCTCGGCGAGATCAGCCCAGCCTCCAGCGCCGCCGCCGCCGTCACAATCTTGAACGACGACCCCGGCTCGAACATATCAATCACCGCGCCGTTCCGCCGCAGCGACGGCTCGCTGTTCATATAGTCGTTCGGGTCAAACGCGGGCCGCGTCGCCAGCGCATACACGGCCCCCGTCTTCGGGTCCATCAGTATTCCCATCGCGCGGCGGGCGTGGTTCGCCTCAATCGCGGCATCCAGCTCCCGCTCGAGACTGTACTGCAGCGCCGCGTCGATCGTCAGGTGCACGTTGTCGCCGCCGCTCGGCGGCTCAAATTCCAGCGTCCGGAACCCCATCATGTTCTGCTGCCGGTCGGTCCGGGACACGCGCCGCCCCGGCACCGGCCGCAGGTACGAGTCGTACCGCGCCTCGATCCCTTCGCTGCCCACGCCCTCACGATTGGCGAACCCGAGCAGGTGCGCGGCCAACGGCCCCTCCGGATACGATCGCACCGGCTCGTCATGCAGCGCGAGCGCCCGCGGCTCCGGCGATTGCGCGAGGTCCCCCAGCCGCGAAAATTCCTCCCGCGTCATTCGACGCTTGAGCCACACAAACTTCATCGCCTCGCCCGTCCCCGACCTGCGGGTGAGGCGCTCGTGAATCGCATCGCTGTCCTCGCCGATGCGCGGGGCCAGCCACGCCGCCAGTGCGACAGGATCCTTCACCGCGCTCGGGTTGACGCTCAACGACGGGACGTCTCTATTCGTCGCAAGCACCCGCTGGTTCCGATCCAGAATTTCGCCGCGCGCCTGCGGAATGAAAACCTCGCGAATGTGAAACAACTCTTCGTCGTTAAATCGCAGATCGGGATCCACCTGAAACATCACGAGCCGGATTCCCACCGCCACATACGGAAGCACGAAAAGACACATCACCAGCGCCACCCGGCGCCGGTGTTTGGGAGTCACTTCGGACGCATCAGGCCGCGCCGCGCCCATCTTCGCAGCGGCGCCCGGCCTCGGCTTATTGCGCACGCGCCGCATCATAATTCGCCTGTCTCCGCGCCGCCGGCAGCCGCTTCGCCCTGCGCCATCGACGTCTCCGGCGCCACCGTCCCCGCCGAAGGTTCCCCCGCCTTCCTCAGGATGACCATCACCGAGCGCGTGACGCGCTCGGGCTTGGCCGCGGGCCGCGACGCGCCCGCCAGCGCCGACACTTCCTCGAGCGTCGGCCGAATGATTTCCACTTGCCCAGGCTTGGGCTCGATCAGCTTTTGTTGCGGCGCCGATTCCTGCATGCGCTCCAGGCTTCCGAGCTGGTAGCGCTCGCCGCGAAGACCCGCGATCCGGTCTTTGACGCGCTGGATTTCCGCCGTAATCTCGATCGAACGATACTCGTTACGCAACACCTGGGTGTGCAGCCACGCAAACACAAAAAACAGCGCCCCCGCGCACGCGGTAAACGGAAGCGCGCGCCACCAGCCGCGGAGCGAAGCCCGCCGGCGACGCCGTCCCTTGCGCATCGTCCCCCCTTAAATCTTTTCGGCGGCGCGAAGCCGGGCGCTGTGCGCGCGCGGGTTCGCCCGTGTCTCCTCCGCAGAAGGCGTCACCGGCCGCTTCGTCAGCAGCCGCAACTTCGGCGGGACCGTCCCCCTCGTGCGCCCGTCCGGATGCACGAGCCGGATCGGACGCGAATGCTCGCGCAAATAATTCTTCACGATCCGGTCTTCGCCGGAATGAAACGTGATACACACCAAGCGGCCGCCCTGACTCAACAGGTCGACCGCGGCTTCAATGCCCTTCGTCAATGAGTCCAACTCGCCGTTCACCGCGATCCGGATCGCCTGAAATACCGTCCGGGTCTCGTCGGGGACCTTGCCGCCCGTGTGGCACGCCTCCACCAGCACGCTCACCAGGTCCTGCGAGGTGTGAATGGGACGCTTGTCCCGCTGCTCGATCATCGCCCGCGCCAGCCTCCGCGCCCGCGGCACGTCGCCGTACGCGCGCAACACCCGCTCCAGCTCCACCTCGTCCACCGCCGCGAGGTACTCGGCCGCCGTGCAGCCTTGCGTCGGGTCCATCCGCATGTCCAGCGGACCCTCCTGCTGAAACGTAAACCCTCGCCGCGCATCGTCAAGCTGCATGCTCGACACACCGGCGTCTATCAAAATACCGTCCACCGCCTCGAGACCCAGCGAAGCCGCCACAGAAGCCAACTCACCGTAATTCCCCTGCATTACGGAGGCCCATGGATACCCTTCGAGTCGCGCCCGAGCGGTCCCCACCGCCACCGGATCCCGATCCAGCGCGAACAGCCGTCCCCCCGGACCCAGCCGCGCTGCAATGAGCGACGAGTGCCCCCCGGTGCCCGCCGTGCAATCCACATAGGTCCCGTCCGCGCGAACATCGAGGTATTCGAGCGCCTCGATGGCGAGGACCGGGACATGCCGCGACACTACGCGGCCTTCTGACACTCCCGGATCGCGTCCGCCTCGGTGTCGTAGGTGTCGAACAGCGAGGTGACTCCCGTCATCCGGAACAGGCGCTGCGTGTAGACGTTCAACCCGACCAACTTCATGTCGCCGTTGTACGTGCGGAACTGACGCAGCCGCTCCACGAGCACCCCCACGCCCATGTAGCTGATGAACTTCATCCCGGACAGGTTCACCACCACGGTGTACCCGTTGTCACGCAAGCAATTCACCAAGGTCATGCGCAACTGCCGGACGCCATCCTCGTCCACGTCCCCCTCGACGCGAACAATACTGACGCCTCCCCGTCTCAGGGTCTCAATGCTGATCATGCCTTCCTCCTCCTCGGACCCCCCGGTCCGTGTCCCCGATCCCTAAGCCTGACCTGGTCGTGCCTTGCCTTGCCTTGCCTTGCTTTGCTTTCCCACACCGGCGATTCAAAAACGACGCGCTATCGAACCTTACTTTCCCGCCGCCGACTCCCCCGAGCCGGCAGACTGGAACAACTCGCGTCCCATTTCCTTGTACTTCGCTTCCATACCCTTCTGATATTTCTTCCAGCCGTCGCGCGACCACAACTCAAGATGGTCGTCGCAACCGACCAATACCGCATCCTTGGCGGACTGCGAAAGCCCCGCGTGCTCCTGTAAATGCTGCGCAACGGCAATCCGGCCCTGGCCGTCCGGACGGACCTCCGACACGCTCCCGAAAAACATCCGCCGGAAATCCACCGCCCGGGAATCCATCGACGAATACCGCGCAGCCTCACCCCGGATCACGTCCCAGCGCTCCTTGGGAAAAAGGAAGATCGACCCATCAAAACCGCGGGTCATAAACCAAACAGCATGAGAAAGCACCTCGGCGGTCCTCCGGAACTGACTGGCCATCGTCACCCGGCCCTTGTCGTCCAGCGTCGTTGAGCTTTCGCCGAAATACACCGTAAATCTCCACAAACCCACTTTCTACCACTTACAACCACTAATTTACCACTTAAAGCCCCTCCTGTCAACCCTTTTCTTTCATTGGGATTTCTGACTTGTGCGTTATAGTTCCATAATGGCACCGTATATCGCAATCCGTAGGTAGGGATATTATCTACTGTCAATCAAATGTGGTGGGGAAAAGTGGTTTGATTTCCGAAATATACAGCGACTGGGCAAGCGCGGAAGTGCTCGAGATAGCGGCAACCCACACGAGAACCGGGACGGACTATCTACGGATTCGCGGCTTCGACTGGGGCTACAGGCTACCGATGCGGACAGTCCCGCCCACAGACTCGATCGTGAGGGGATCGCTTAGAACTGTAGTGAAGGAAGTAGAACCAACGAGCACTCGGACCGTGCCACCCGGCGCAACGGCACTAAGGCCCGCCGCAACTCGCGCGCGCCGTATGCCGGGCTGTATCCCTCCTGCGCGAGAAATTCATACGCGCGCTGGTACATCCGGATGCGAATGTCCTGCCCCTTCACCCGCGCGCGCACGCTGTCGATCATGCCCTTCAAAATCGCGCGCACGTCCTCGAACAGCAGCGGATAGAATGGAACGATCTCGTCGATGCGATTGATGAATTCCGGCCGGAAATGCCGCTGCAGCGCCGCCAATACCTCGTTTTCTCCCACGCCCGCGCCCGCCCGCGCGATCACCTCCGCGCCCGCGTTCGACGTGAAAATGATCATGCAATGCCGGAAGTCCACCAGCCGCCCGTCCGAATCCTTGAGCCGCCCCTCGTCCAGTATCGGCAAAAACAAATCGAACACCCGCGGATGCGCCTTCTCGATCTCGTCGAACAGCAACACCGAGAACGGCGCGTCCTTCACCGCGCCCGTCAGCCCTTGACCTTCCTCCGCGCCCCTCTGCGACCTCTGCGGTTAAACGCCCTTGACCTTTAGCCATGCGGTTCCGTTCGATCTCCGCGCCGATCGACTTAGGGCAGCAAACTGCACGATTTTATCGACGCATGAACTTTAGCGCGATGAACAAGATATCGATCTAATCGCAGAAAGATTTATTCAAGTTTAGAGAGCTGATACGTTGATACGCTCATATCTCTGGCTCGGGTCTGACTGATGGTGTACGGTCCTAAGTACGTGGTCGAACCTTCGACCCGCCAGGTTCGATTTCGATATACGTGTTGTTTTAACCACTCTGCGCGGTAACCATGTAGAACAACAGTCTCGGCGCTTTTGATTACCAAATCATTCAGTTCGTCGACATACTCTGATTTCGCGACACCAAACGTCGTTTCGTCGGGAAAATACTTCCACTCCGCACCATTTTGTCCTGCATTTCGCCCGGCATGCGGATTGACAAGGATCCCGCATGCTGGAGACACCGGTACGTATGTGAGCGCGACTTGGGGATTGTTGCCAGGGTACCAAAGCACCGCCGGATTGTCGCTAGTGACAAATGGCGTATCCGATCTGTTTAGAAGAACTGCCCAAGGACTTCGGAAAATCGTCTTCGCGAAATCTACAAGACTGGCAATTCCTAGGGCATGGGCGTACTCAGGATCGACGTTGACGCCGATCTTGCCGTTATCAAGATGTTCGGCCAGAGTGGTTCGTAAATCATCGCTCATCGACGTACTTGATTGGAGAGATTCCTTCATTACCCGATAGGCCAACGGCCATACCTGACCTTCCAGTAGCTTCTTCCCTAGCCGAACAGCGACTGGGTTACATGCCCGGAGATAGCCGATGTATCCCTAGAGCTGATACCGAAGGCGGCAGCACATTTCTCGTCGTTCTAGCCGGTCTACGTTATGAGCCCAGCGGTTCTCAAAGAGACGAAGATACTCTTCAAGAATTCGCGGGTTGGAGAAATACGAGTTTGTGTCTCCGGAAATCTTAGAGCACAGAGATCTTGGTTTCCTCGCATTGCCAATTATCGTTGGGCTGTTCTTGTAGTACGGAGTCAATCTGCCGCCGGAAGCGGCGAACGTCCTCAAGTAAGTTTCCGCTACATAGTGGTCCTTCTTCATATAGCGTCCCCGCCGCCACACACTAATGAGCCAAAATCCATGCGCATTCTCTCGCCATCCCGGCGACGTGCTTTCTCCGAGGCGGAATCCGAGTCCGTCCTGATGTTTCTATCGCCGATTGTCGACCGCCTGCTGGTTGTCAAGAGCGTGGGTGAACTGAGCGAGCGGGAATTCGGCATGGCGCTTCAGCCGCAAATCTCCGCCCATAACCCCGGGAAGGTCGCGCTCCCGCGCGACCGCATCGGTCTTTCTTTACCAACTTTCTTTCGGGAATTGTACTTTTAACTCCCTTGTCGAAAGAGTTACATCGAAAATGGTGTAAATCTGCGCGACGTGCGACGATGATAAATTTCTCGCACTCTTGAAATCCCTCTGTTTTCAGGTTTTGGCCTCAGCAAGGGAGTTAACGGTAAAAGCCCCTTTCTTTCTAGCCAGAAGGAAAGTAGGAGGCGGGTCGAGACCCACGCTACCTATTACATTGAGACGACCCGGCCAGAGCCTACCCAATCCTCCTTCATCATTCCAAAGCAAGTTTTTTACAATTTTATCATATTTGTCAATATAATTCCCCTTGTCCCGCACGGCGAATTTACGAAGCCGCCCTCGCTCCGCGCTCCCAGAGTGCAACCGGCGTCCCGCCGCTCCGCCCTTGTTTCGCACCCGCACTTCCTACCCATGCCGAGCAGTGCAACAACCCTCGTATATATATAGGAGGAGTTGGTTTGGAGTCCGCGCGAGATGAAGACTCCCGACGCGGGGATTGCGCCGGGAGAGATTGCTTCGTCGCAACCGCGCTCCTTGCAATGACAGGAGTTTTGCGACGACACAGTACTCGGTTTTGCATCCGGGATGGCGAAGTCCCTATCCTTCGCGCCCACGCAGTCCAGCCCGGGTCCCGAAATCATGTCCGACACGAAAACGAAAGCCGCCGAACCGATGACCGATCGCGCGCGATCGGTGTTGGTCGCAGTCTTTGTCACGCTCTTCCTCGACCTGGTCGGCTTCTCGATCATCTTTCCGCTCTTTCCGGCAATGCTCGATTACTACGTGAAGAAGGAAGGCGACGCCGGCCTGCTCGGCCACTTGATTTCTCTGCTCGAGCGCTTCAACGAGAGTGTGGCCGGTGGGACGGACACCGGCGTCATCGTGCTCTTCGGCGGCGTGCTCGCCTCGGTCTATTCGCTGCTCCAGTTTCTCTTCTCGCCGATCATCGGCAGCCTCTCGGACCGCTACGGCCGCAAGCCGCTCCTGCTGATCTCGATTGCGGGCATCGCCATGTCGTACGTCCTCTGGGTCTTCGCCGGCGCGTTCATCGTCCTGGTGCTCGCGCGCGTGCTCGGCGGCATGATGGCGGGAAACATCTCGACCGCGAGCGCGGTCGTCGCGGACGTGACCTCGGTACGCAACCGCCCGCGCGGCATGGCCATCATCGGCATGGCCTTTGGCCTCGGCTTCGTCCTCGGCCCCGCCATCGGCGGCATCTCGGCAATGCTCGACTTGACGGAGCACTTCCCCTCGCTGGTCGCCTACGGCCTCAATCCCTTTTCGATGCCCGCGCTCATCGCGTTCGCGCTCGCGATTGCGAATTTAATCTACGTCGCGCTGGTCTTCCGCGAGACCCTGCCGCCCAACCCCGACGCCGCCGATCGCGTCCAGCGCACGATCAACCCCTTCTCGCTGTTTAAGAGCGCCGCCTATCCCGGCGTCATGCAGACCAGCCTGATCAATTTCCTCTTCCTGACGGCCTTCTCCGGCACGGAGTTCGGCCTCACCTTCCTCGCCGCGGAACGCCTCAACTACGGCCCGCGCCAGAACGCCTACCTCTTCATCTTCGTCGGCATCACGCTCGCCCTCGTTCAGGGCGGCTACGTCCGCCGCCGCGCGCCCATCATCGGCCCCAAGCGCATGAGCGTGCACGGCTTCGCAGCGCTCATCCCCGGCGTGCTCATGCTCGCCTTCGCCCAGACCGCGCCGCTCATGTACCTCGGCCTCTTCTTCATGGCGGTCGGCTCAGCGCAAGTCATCCCCTGCCTCACTTCCCTCGCCTCAGCCTACGCCCCCGCCAACGTCCAAGGCCGCGTGCTCGGGGTCTTCCGTTCGCTCGGCGCGCTTGCCCGCGGCGTGGGTCCCCTCCTCGCCTGCGTGCTCTATTGGCGCCTCGGCGCGACCATCGCCTACGCCATCCTCGCCGCCGCCGTCATCATCCCTCTGGCGATCACGGCGACCCTGCCTCCGCCCCCGCGCGACGCCGCGGAAGAAGCGTGATCCGCGGCCGCTAATTCCCCGCCGCGGACAAGATGCGCTCGTGCAGCGCGTCATCCACGCGCACACCCGCGAGATCGGCGTCGCCGAGCGCGTCCGCCGCCTCCGTAATTCTCCCCAACACGATCAGCGCCGAGATCAGGTTGTGCGTCGTCTCGGCGTCCTTCGGCTGGACCGCGAGCGAGCGTCGCCAATACCCGATCGCGGGTTCAAACTCCTGTTGCGCCGCGAACGCGTTGCCCAAGCGCCGAAGTACCTCCGCATTCTTCGGGTCGCCCGCCAGCGCCATCGTCCAATGCTCGATCGCCAGGTCCGTCCGTCCAAACCGGATCGACACGTCGCCCAGCCGCGTCCGCGCACCGACATCCGCCGCTTCGATCTCGACCGCCGCCGCCAGCAGCGCCGCGCCCTCGCTGAGATCGCCTTGATCGATGCGCGTCCCGCCGAGCGTGACCCACGGCTCCACCAGGCCCCCGCCGCCGGAACTCAGCGTCACCAGTATCGCCTTCGCGCCGTCCGTGTCCCCTTGCGTGAACAGTACCCACGCCAGAAAGGCCTGCGCCTCCGCCCACTCCGGCCGCAGGGTGAGCGCCTTGCGCGCCTGCTTCTCCGCGAGTGTGTACCACTCGCGCGCGGCATAGCGCCGCGCCAGCCGATACCGAATCTCCGCCGGCCCGCCCTGCCGCGTGCCCGCGACCGGCGCGAGCAAATTCTCCACCGGCGCGTAGTTGTCCGTGAGCACCACGCGGCCCGTCCGCGCGAGCAACGCGTCCACCTCCGCCGGTCCCAGCAGCCGCCCCGCGAAGGCGTTGGTCTTGCCGATCTCCTCGGCCGCGCCCGCCAGATCGAGCGGCGCATCGGAACACACCAGCACGAAGGTGTCTCGCTTGTCCGGCACGCCGAGCGTGCTGAACACCTGCATGTGTTCAAACGCCTCCCCGCACGCGCCCGCCGCAGCAGCGACGAAGCGCCCGGAATCGAGCACGTCGATCAGGTTCAACAGGTATACGCCGCCGGGCTTCAGAATCGCGTGCACGTTCCGCGCGAATTCTCGCGTCGTCAGGTGGTAGGGCACCGAGTAGTCGTTGATCGCATCGCCGAACACGAAATCGAAACGCACCGCGTCCTCACCCGCCGCCATCGCCCCCAGAATGTCCTCCACGCGATTGCGCGCGTCCATGTTGAACACTGCCACCGAGGTATCGCGCGGAAATCCGAATGCCTCATGCGCCGCGCCGGTCACTGCGGGGTCAATCTCTGCGACTTCAACGTAGCTGCCCGGCCGCGCGACTTCGAGATAGCGGGGAAACGTGAACCCGCCCCCGCCCAGCACCAGCGCGCGGATCGGCGCGCCCGCCGGGTGTCGCCGGTTCAGCACGCCCTCATACACCCACTCGTAGGGATAGGACAGCGCCAGCGGATCGCGGACGTTCACCAGGCTGTGCACGAGTTTGTCGAGCACCATCCGGCGGATGTCGGGCGATCCCTCCTGCGCGAGGACTTCGATGTAGGAATAGTTGCTCTCCTGCTTGTACACGACGTTGCCGCCGGTCGACGGCAAGCTCACCACGCGGCCAAAGATCGCCGCCGCCGCGATCCCCCAGGACGCCACCAGCAGCTTCGATGGCGCGTACACCAGGCTCGCCGCGGCGAGCACAAGCGCCACCAGCAGAATCACAGCCACCATCCCGAGCCAGTCAACCAGAAAATAGCCGGTGACAAACGTGCCCACGATCGCCCCGGCCGATCCCCAGGCGTAAATCGCGCCGACCACACGCCCGGCGGTGTGATCCTCGCGCAGCGCGATCTTGATGACGATCGGACTAATCGTGCCCATGAAAAAACAGGGCGCAAAGTAGACCATCGCCATGAACGCTGCGATCTGCAAGGGCCACGGCAGCGCGAGAAGGAAATAACATAGGTCCCAGCCGCCGCCGAGCGCCGTGCCGCCCAGCGCCGCGGACACGCTCGCGATCGACGCGCAGGCAAACAGGCCCGCCAGCGTGCGGCGCGACGCGGCCCGGTCCGCGATCCAGCCGCCCGCGTAGTTGCCGGCGGTGACTCCCGCGAGCGCGACGCCGATCACCGCCGTCCAGGTGTACAACGACGATCCGAATTGCCGCGAAACCACGCGCGAAGCCGCGAGCTCCAGCGTCATGAAGGCGGCGTTCGACACGAACACCGTCAGCATCGGCCCCATGGCGACCATCGTCCGGCCGACGCCCGCGCGCGTGCCGCCTGGCGCTTCGCGCCACGCGCCCGCGGCGTAACACACTCCCAGCCCGCCCAGCACCACGGACATCGCCGTGACGATCTCGCGCACGCCCAACGCCAAAATCAAGTAATAGCCTGCCGCGAAGGTGCCCAGGATGCTGCCCGCGGCGCCGCAGGCAAACACCCGGCCGATCGTCCTGCCGGTCGCCTGGCCGGAACTCAATGCCATCTTGGCGGCAACTGGATTGATCACACCCAGCAACAGGCCAGGGAGCAAAAATACGATCGCCACATGGCAGAAGATGCGGAGCGGCCAGGACAGCCCGTGCAGCGCCGGCCACTCGCCCACCGCTCCATTCAACGGCAGCAACGCGATCAGCGCCGCCGCACTCAGCAGGAACGCCGCCGCCAAGATCCGCCGCGGCCGGAATCGATCGGCCAGCCGTCCACCCAGAAAATTCCCCGCGGTCATGCCCGCCATGATTACGCCGATGATCGCCGTCCAGGTGTACAGCGACATCCCGAGGAAAGACGAAACGACGCGGCCCGCGACCAACTCGACCACCATCACGGCGGCGTTGGAAAGAAATACGGTCAAGCCGGGCACAAGCACGGACCCGCGCCGCGGGACGGGAATTGGCTCACTCATCGGTGCGATCGGACCCTGGATACCGCCAAAACGACAGAACGAAGACTATAGCAGGCCCCGACGGATGCCTGCACGCGCGCTACTCGAGCGCAACGGCGCGGTCCTCGACGGCAGAGGCGTAAATCGCCTCGATCACCTGCATATACTTGAGGCCGTCGAAGAAATCCGGATGGTATTCCGCGCCGTCACGGATCGCCGCGATGAAGTCGCGCTCGACGGTCCAGTCCTTCACGTCGTAATACTCCTCCGTGCGCAGCTCGACCGCCTCGAAATCGCGCTCGTCTGTAGCCACATACATCGCGTCGGCGAGCACGTCGTAGCGAATCGTCCCGCGCGAACCATAGATCTCGATCCGGTCCTCGCCCTTGTGCACCGCGGCGTTCACCGTGTATTGCACAGGCACGCCCTCGCCGACGATTGCGGTTGCGAGCACCTGATCAGGAATGTGCACGGCCACGCTCTCCCCCGCCGCATCCACTCGCCGAGGCACGAACACATTCGTGAGTGCCGAAATCTCGCGCGTCCACCCGAACCACCGGTGCACGAGCTCAATGTACATGCCCAGCGTGTGCATGTTGCGCCCGGACAGCCGGTGGTCCTTGCGCCAGTTCATCGGCGCGCCGGCTGACGCGTAGGCATCGGCAAAACTCTGCACGCGCACGAGCCGGATATCGCCCAACGCGCCCTCGCGCATCAGCCGCGCCAGCGCGCGATCGTACGTGAGGCCGAAGGGCACCGGACACAATCCGGTGACGCGGTTCGATCGCCGCGCCGCGTCGTACATCACCTGCGCCTCGGCCGCGTCCATCGCCATGCGCGCCTGGCAGAACACGTGCTTGCCGGTCTCCAACGCGGCCACCGTCACTGCCTTGTGCAGGTTCGGCCAGGTGCCCACGACGACCAGGTCGATGTCCTCGCGTGCGACAAGTTCCTGCCAAGACCCCGCCGCGTGCGGAATCCGCAGCTCCGATGCGGCGGACTCGGACGACCTCGGCGTGCGATTGGCCACGGCGACGATCTCCACGCCCGGCACCTTTCGAAATCCCGGCACGTGCCGCGCGCGGCAGACGCCGCCGAGGCCGACGACCCCGATGCGTATGGTCTCTGAAGCGCCCATGCGCCCGCCCGTCTACTTCGCCTTGCCGCCGCCGAGCACTTTTTTCACCGCCGGCGCGGCAAGCCGCGCGGACACCGGCAGCGGACCAATCAGCGGGCGGGCGTATTGAATGAAGGCCTGCGTCACGTCGTTGCCTTCCTTATTGATAAATTTTTTCGGCATTTCCGCGGTGTGGCGCGCGACGGTGTCCAGCGGCGTCAGGAAATATTCCACCGCGTAATCGCCCACGCGCCGAATCGCCACCGACCCGTCCTGCGCGTGCCAGATGGCGTAGTGCGCGGCCTTCTCGCCCACTTCGCGCGCTTCGTGCTGGTCCACTTCGCTCGCGCAGCCCACGAAACTGCGCTGCACGTATCCCAGCGTGTCCGCGCGCACGCGCTTGATCTCCGCCGACTCCCGCACCCAGCGCGCGAGCAGGTCGCCCAGCCCGCCGCTGCCGGAAAGCTGCACGTTGCCGTGCGAGTCCTTCTCGCCGCCCATAAATTGTTCAGCGACTAAATTCCCCTTCGCGTCATGGATCCCTTCGGAGGCCGCCACGACACAACGGCCATGTTTCGCGTAGACCCGCTTCACGTCGTCGATGAATTTCTTCTTTGAGAACGCGACCTCAGGAACGTAGACCAGATGAGGGCCGTCGTCGGGATACATTCGCCCAAGCGCGGAGGCCGCCGTTAGGAAACCCGCGTTCCGGCCCATCACGATGCCGATGTACACGCCGGGCAGCGCGCGGTTGTCGTGGTTCGCGCCCATGAAGGCCTGCGCGACAAACTTCGCCGCCGATCCGTACCCAGGGCAATGGTCCGTCACGCGCAGGTCGTTGTCGATCGTTTTCGGGACGTGAATGACCCGCATCTCGTACTCGGCCTTCCTCGCCTCTTCGTTCACGATGCGGCACGTGTCGGCGCTGTCGTTGCCGCCGATATAGAAAAAGTAGCGCACGTCGTGCGCGCGGCAGACCTCAAAAATCCGATGGCACACTTCCGCCGTCGGTTTCATCCGCGTCGATCGCAGCGCCGCCGACGGCGTCGCCGCCACCTGCTCAAGATTGTGCGTCGTCGATTCCGTCAGGTCGACCAGCGTCTCCTCGACAATCCCCTGGATGCCATGCACCGCTCCATACACGCGATGCACCTGCGGATACTTGCGCGCCTCCAGCACGATCCCGACGAAACTCTGGTTGATCACCGCCGTCGGGCCGCCGCCTTGCGCCACCAGCGCCTTACCTTCCACTTTGCCCAAGATTCTTCTCCTTTCTATATCCAGCAACAGCGGTCCAGTCGTAGGGGCGGGGCTCTGTCCCCGCCCTGCACCCGCCCGGAGATCAGGGCGGCCACAGGGGCCGCCCCTACAGAGATTTAACTCGGTCCGTCTATTCGCCCGTCACCCTTCCGTGCCCGTCCGTGCGCGCAACTCCATGTGATACTCCTGCAACGACATCACGCTGGCCGGCTGCGCCTTCAGCGCGCGAATGCCCGCGACGGCCGCCTTCGCCGCGGCGATCGTCGTCATCGTCGGCAGACCCAGCTCCAGCGCCGTCCGGCGAATCGCCTTCTCGTCGTACTTCGATTGCACGCCAAACGGCGTGTTGATGATCCACTGCACCTGCTTGTTGATCATCAGGTCCACAATGTTCGGCCGGCCTTCGCCCACCTTGAACACGTCCGTCACCGCCAGGCCCTTCTCGCGGATCCGCGCCGCCGTCCCGTCCGTCGCCACCAGGCTGAATCCCAGCTCGATGAGGTCCTTCGCCAGCGCGGCGGCCTTGGGCTTGTCGCGATCGTTGAAGCTCAGAAATACCGTGCCCGACATCGGCAAATGGCTGCCCGCGGCGATCTGGCTCTTGGCGAAGGCCGATCCCATGTCGCGCGCGATGCCCATCACCTCGCCGGTGCTGCGCATTTCCGGCCCGAGCAAAATGTCCACGCCGGGGAACTTGAGGAACGGCAGCACGACTTCCTTCGCGCTCACGAAGCCCGGCTGGGGATCGCGCGTGATGCCGAGGTCGCGCAGGGTCTGGCCGACCATCAGCCGCGCCGCAATTTTCGCCAGCGGCAGGCCGACCGCCTTGCTCACGAAAGGCACCGTGCGCGACGCCCGCGGATTCACCTCAAGCACGAACACTTCCTCGTCCCGCACGGCGAATTGCACGTTCATCAGCCCGACGACGCCGAGTTCCTTGGCCATCGCGCGGGTCTGCGCGCGGATTTCCTCGATCACGCGCGGCGCGATGTCGTGCGGCGGCAGAATGCACGCGCTGTCGCCGGAATGTATCCCGGCCTCTTCAATGTGCTGCATGATCCCCGCGACGATCACGTCCTTGCCGTCGCTCAGCGCGTCCACGTCGAACTCGATCGCCGCCTCGATAAACTTGTCGATCAGCACCGGCCGATCCGGCGCCGCGTCCACCGCCTTCTGCATGTAGCGCTCGAGCGACGCGCGCTCGTACACAATCTCCATCGCCCGCCCGCCCAGCACGAACGACGGCCGCACCACGACGGGATATCCTATCTGCTCCGCGACCGCGACCGCCTCGGCGGTCGACACCGCCGTTTCGTTCGGCGGCTGCCGCAGGCCGAGTTTTTCCACGAGATCGCGGAATCGTTTGCGGTCCTCGGCGCGATCAATGCTGTCCGGCGAGGTGCCGATGATCGGCACGCCCGCGGCCTCCAGATCGCGCGCCAGGTTCAGCGGCGTCTGCCCGCCAAACTGCACGATCACGCCCATCGGTTTTTCGCGATCGACAATGTTGAGCACGTCTTCGTACGTCACCGGTTCGAAGTACAGCCGATCCGAGGTGTCGTAGTCCGTCGACACCGTCTCCGGATTGCTGTTGACCATGATGGTCTCGTAGCCGTCTTCCTTGAGCGCAAACGCCGCGTGCACACAGCAGTAGTCGAACTCGATGCCCTGGCCGATCCGGTTCGGACCGCCGCCGAGGATCATCACCTTCTGCTTCGTCGCCGGGCGCACCTCGTCCTCGTCGCCGTAAGTCGAGTAGTAATACGGCGTGTACGCTTCAAACTCCGCCGCGCAGGTGTCCACCAGTTTGTACGTCGGCACGACCCCGAGTTGAATGCGCGCCGCGCGCACCTTCTTCGGGTCCATCCCCCACAGGAAACCCAACTGGTGATCGGAAAACCCGAACTCTTTCGCGCGGCGCATCAGCGCGCGGTCGTCGGGTTTTCCCTTGCGGATCACCGCCTCCTCCGCCACGATGTCGCGCATCTGCCTCAAAAACCACGGGTCGATAAACGTCGCCTTGTTGATTTCCTCGACCCTCAACCCGGCGCGCAGCCCCTGCGCGATTTGCAGCAGCCGCTCGGGGGTCGGCGTACGCATCGCCGCCAGCAAGGCCGATTTCTCCTCCGCCGGATCGCCGGACTCCGTCATCGGCTTGTCCTTGCCGTCCGCGCCCAGGCCGTGCCGCCCGATCTCGAGGCCGCGCACGGCCTTTTGCAGCGACTCCTTAAACGTCCGGCCGATACTCATCGTCTCGCCGACGCTCTTCATCTGCACGGTCAAATTGCGCGAGGCGCCGGGAAACTTTTCAAAGGCCCAGCGCGGAATTTTCGTGACCACATAGTCGATCGTAGGCTCGAAGGAGGCCGGAGTCTTTTTGGTAATGTCGTTCGGAATTTCGTCCAGCGTGTACCCGATCGCGAGCTTCGCCGCGATCTTCGCTATCGGGAACCCCGTCGCCTTCGAGGCCAGCGCAGAGCTGCGCGACACGCGCGGGTTCATCTCGATCACGATCATGCGGCCCGTCTCCGGGTGCGTGGCAAACTGGATGTTCGACCCGCCCGTTTCGACGCCGATCTCGCGGATGATCGCGATTGCGGCGTTGCGCATGATCTGGTATTCCTTGTCCGTCAGCGTCTGCGCGGGCGCCACGGTGATGCTGTCGCCGGTATGCACGCCCATCGGGTCAAAGTTCTCGATGCTGCAAACGATCACGACGTTGTCTTTTGTGTCGCGCATCACCTCGAGCTCGAATTCTTTCCAGCCCACGATCGATTCCTCGATGAGCACTTCTCGGACCGGACTCGACACGATGCCGTGTTTTACCGCCGCCTCGTATTCGACCCGATTGAAGGCGAGACCCGCGCCCGTCCCGCCCAAGGTAAACGCCGGCCGGATCACGGCGTGATAGCCCTGCGACTCGCCGAATTCCATCACCCCGGCCGGCAGCACGCCGCGTTCGGCAAGCGCCGCGTATTCCTTGGGATCCTCGATACGAGCAACGAAGCTGCGCGGCACGTCCAGGCCGATCCGAATCATCGCCGAGCGAAACTGCCCGCGGTCCTCGGCCTTCTCGATCGCCGGCAGCTTCGCGCCGATCAGCTCCACGCCATACTTCGCCAGCACGCCCTGCTTCGCCAGGGCCACCGCGAGGTTCAGCGCCGTCTGCCCGCCCACCGTCGGCAGCAGCGCGTCCGGCTTCTCGCGCTCGATGATCTGCGTCAGCACCTCGACCGTGAGCGGCTCGATGTACGTGCGGTCGGCCGTCTCCGGGTCGGTCATGATCGTCGCGGGATTGCTGTTCACGAGGATGACATGATACCCCTCCTCGCGCAGCGCCTTGCACGCCTGGGTCCCCGAGTAGTCGAACTCGCAGGCCTGCCCGATCACGATCGGCCCGGACCCGATCAGCATAATTCGCTTGATGTCAGTGCGCTTCGGCATTACACTTTCACACCCCAAAAACCCGTCATTGCGAGGAGGCCGCGCCGCGAATCCGCCCCTCGCACAAAGATCCAATTCCGCGGCCGACGAAGCAATCTCACACTCCGATCACCGCGACCCGCAGCCACCGAACCGAACGCCCTACCGCGAAATCTCCAAAATCTCCAACTGCAAATCGCCCGCCGGCACCTTGGCCACCACCGTGTCGCCGGCTTCGTGGCCCAGCAAGGCCTGGCCCACCGGCGACTTCGTCGAAATTTTCCCCGCCGCCATGTCCGCCTCCACCGGGCTCACCAGCACGTAGGTCACTTCCTTCTTCGTCTTCTTGTTCAACACCCGGACCTTCGCGCCCATCAGCGCTTTCGTCTGGTCGAGCGCATTGTGATCGAGCACCACCGACCGCGCAATTTTGTCCTGCAAATCCCGGATTCGCGCATGCAAATGCGCCTGCGCTTCCTTCGCCGAGTGGTACTCCGCGTTCTCCTTGAGATCCCCCAGCCCACGCGCGTGCTCTATAGTATGCGCGATAATCATGCGCTGTTCGTTCATCAGCACCAGGTCCGCCCGCATCTTCACCAGGCCTCCCTCGGATACGTAAATCTTGTCGTCCATGTTACTTACACCCGATGGACACTGCCGTCCGGTCAAAAAAATGCGGCCGCAGATGGCAATACGGCCGCGGGAACGCCCCGTAATATAACAAAACCCGTCCGGGCGCTATCAACTCCGTGGACTTTGCCCAAATAATGCTAAAAATGATAATAAGTAAAGAGATTTGTCACGCCCCAATTCAGGTGGTACATTTCAATCAGACGCTCACCACGGGGAAGCACCCATGAACACCGACAACCTCATTTCCAACCTGCAATCCAACGCCGCGATCTACGCCGTCGCCGCGGCGGCCGCACTCGTCATCACCGTCGTCTTCCGCAAGTGGGTCATTCCCTTCCTCTACCACACCGTGGAGTACGCCATCTACTTCGCCGCCGCACACTCGTTCCTCGCCGGCTTCGTCCGCGCGTTCTCCTGGTTTCGCGAGGAGACGGAATTCAAAAACTTCAAGGGAGACGTTGTTGGGGACTGGACCCCCTATACGACACCCTTCAGTCTCGATTTCTGGCAGATGAGTCTTTACAACCCGCAGTGGCTGTTCTGGCTGGAGCTGGCCATCGCCGCGCTCCTGCTCTACGTCGTCGTCATCATCCGCCCGACACGCCTCAAGGCCAAACCTATGCAAAACAAGAAACCCAAGCCCGGCGAGATCAGCGGCGGCAGCTCGTACAGCGACAAGCTGCGCGCCGCCGGCCGTGGGATGAAGTCCGCCCGCCCACGTTAACTCGCGCTACCCAGCATCGCGCTCACAAAATAGAAGCGGGCGCCGTCCTTCCGTAGCGTCGGTCTCCGGCCGATGAAGAATGAGCCGGAACCTACGCGTCCTGCCGAAAACCGGTCGTAGTGCCTCAATAATCCGGCCCGCCCTGCAGCGCGCTACTCCACGCCGCCGGGATGCTGTTTCGCCAGCCCTTCCGGCACCCGCACGGGGCGCAGCGTCTTCGCGTCCACAAACGCGCCGCGTTGCCAGGCCGTGCAGCGGACTTGTTCGCGCACGCAGAACTCGGCGTCGAGATAGAACGTCGCCTTGCCGAATTTATTGACCCACATCCGCGCGAGGACCTCACGGTCGGCGAGCATGATGCCCTGCTGGTAATCGACGTGTGTACTCACAATGATCGGCACGACGCCGCTCTGCCGCATCGGCTCGATCGGGAAATAAGTATCGAGCAGGTGAAGGCGCAGGTCTTCGAGCCAGCGGACGTAGACGATGTTGTTCACATGGCCGACGAAGTCGATGTCGTAGGTCTTCACGCGGATGGGCAGTTCGACGAGCAAGTGGCGCGGTTCAGCGGTCATC
This sequence comes from Candidatus Hydrogenedentales bacterium, assembly GCA_038916785.1. Lineage (GTDB taxonomy): Bacteria > Hydrogenedentota > Hydrogenedentia > Hydrogenedentales > VFKU01. Next base: position 47,946 of record JBCLBO010000014.1, read on the forward strand.
GCGTGTCCTATTCTTGGCCGCGTCCACCAGCGCGCGGTCCATATCGCGCTGCGCCTCACGCTTGATGATGGCGTCGCGCTGGTCCGCGTGCTGCCGGCCCTTGCACACGCCAACCTCGACCTTCACCTTGCCCGCCTTGAAATACACCTTGAGCGGGATCATCGTCAGCCGCTTCTCGACGACGCGCGCCCCCAGCTTCAATATCTCCTGCTTGTGCATCAACAATTTTCGGGGACGCTCGGGGTCGTGATTGTAAATGTTGCCGTGGATATAGGGAGGGATATGCGCCTTCACGAGAAACAATTCGCCGCGCCGCTCCTCGACGTAACTGTCCTTCAGCGTCAACCCGCCCGCGCGCAGCGATTTCACCTCGGTGCCCGTCAGCGCGATGCCCGCCTCGTGCCGCTCGAGCACGTCGTACATGCGCCGCGCCTGGCGATTCTCGGAAATGATTTTCTCGCTCATGTTCTTAGTGGTCATCTCTGCCGTCCTTACGGGGATCAAAAGGCATATTGTGCGACTGACCCAGGGCGCGGCGCTCGCTACCGCTCGCTCGGCCTTGGGCTACTCTGTGACGCCCTGTCGGGGCTACTGAATGCCGTCCTTCGCGAAGGTCTTCACTTCAAACGCGACTTCAACCGGTGATGTCACGCCTGGGAGCGGAAAGTCTTCGAGAAATAGCTCCGTGGCCTTTTTGAGATTGGATAATGCCTCGACGGGCGTGACGCCCTGGCTCGCTGTGCCGACCTCGGGGCATTCAGCAACATACCAGTCATCCTCCTTGTAGAGGATGGCCATGAAATTACGTGCCGCGTGCGTCATGCGATGACTCTAGCACGGTGGGCATAATCTCTTCTCCGCGCCCTCCGCGTCTCCGCGTGATTCGAATTTGGCTACTGCCGCCGCGGCCCCCACGACGGCCCTTCGCAGGCGAGGTGGCCGAGGTTGCCCACCATGCGGACGACGCCGGTCCCGACCGTAGCGGTGTAGAGCTGCGCCTTGCCGGTGCGCGAGGACTGGAACATGATGTGGCGCGAATCAGGCGACCAGCTCGGCGACTCGCTGCTACCGACCGAATTCGTCAGCGCGCGAGCGCCGCTCCCGTCCACGTTCATCACCCAGAGTTCGAGCCCTTCACCGTCTTTCTCCACGATGCACGAGATCGTCCGGCCATCCGGCGACCACGCGGCGTCGTAGGAACTGCCGCCCTGAAACGATACGCGGCGCTGGCCGCTGCCGTCGGAATTCATCACGTAGATTTGCGGGCGGCCGTCGCGATCGCTCACAAACACGATCTGGCGTCCGTCCGGCGAGAAGCATGGCCCGGTATCGCCGAACTTGTTGTTCGTGATGCGCGTCTCGCCGGAGCCGTCGGCGCCCTTGATGTAAATCTCGGTGTTGCCGTCTTTGCTCAGAACATACGCCAGCTTGGAACCGTCGGGCGACCACGCCGGCGCGTGGTTAAGGCCGGCGCGCTTGGAAAACACGCGCGAAGCGCCGGTCTGCCGATCGTAAATGTAGATCCAAGGGTAACGATCCTTGTACGACATGTAGGCCACTTGCTTGCCGTTGGGCGAGAACTTCGGTTTGATCGTGATCGAGCCGTGTTTGGTCACCTGGGTCACCTTGCCGGCGTCGTAGTCCGCGATGTATATCTCCTTCACCTTACCCTGCCCGCCGCTGAACACAATCTCGGACGACGCGACCCCCGCGACGCCGGTCTGGTAGCGCACGCCTTCGTCGGAAAACTGGTGCGCGAGCAGGCGGACCCACTGTGGGTCGGCGCGCAGGCGCTTGCCGATGACCTGCTGGCCAGTGGGCACGTCGAAGAGCCGGCACTCGGCCACGATGACGTTCGCTTCGTTGCGCACGACGCCGTGGACGAGATTCTCGGCCGGCGTCGTGCGCCAGGGGAGGTAATCGATCTGCGCAACATCGAGCGGCAGCCCGCGAAACCCTGCCGGATACTGGCCCGCAGGAACGATCGTGAACAGCCCGGTAAAATCAAGGTCGTTCGCAACCACCTGCGCCAGCATCGGCGCATACGCCTCCATCCCAGCCCCAGCAACGAAGGACGGCACGGCCACCTTGATGCGCGAATCGAGCGCCTGCGTGCTGTTGATTCGGACCGCTTGCTGCTGCGCCTGCGCGAAGCCGGCCGTGCAAAACACCGCCAGCGCCAATCTCAAAAATCTCGTCATCACCCGGTTCCCCCTCCAGTCGGGACAGTATCCATCACGCTAAACACGTAGACCACTTGTTGTTTCTCCGCGGCATACTCGAGCGGCAGCGGCGGCAACGGCTGCGCGCTGATGATCGCGCTGATGCTCGACTGCGCAAGCGACTGGTTCGCCGCCTTCATCACCTCCGGCTGGCTCAGCAACATGCCATCGCGCCCAACCCAAAACGCGATGTGCACCTCGCGATCTTCCGGCGAAAGCTGAAGACCGCCGGGAGCCACCCAGTATTTCTCGACCTTGCGCTGCACCATTCGGCCCCACATGTTGAGCGCGGAGGGCAATTGCGACTGTTGCACACCGCTGGACGCCGGCGGCGCCTTCGCCACAACCTCCGGCGCTGGCACGGTCGTAGGTTTGACCGGCGTGGGCTCGGACTTCTTCTCCACTTCCTTTTTCGGTGGCTCCTTCTTCGGTTCCGGTTTAGGTTCTTCCTTCTTGGGCTCCGGCTTGGGCTCCACTTTCTTGGGAGGCGCTGGCGGCGCGGGGACAGGCTTGGCCTTCTCGTCCGGATCCGGCGACGGCGGCGCGACAAAGCTCATGTCAAAAGAAATAGGGATGGCCTTGGGCGGCAGCGGGCGCCAATCCGACAGCGCGATTACTATCACCGCCCCATGCAGCACGACCGATGCGACGATGGCCGCCCGCAATGACTTACGCGGACCGGTCGAAAAGCGACGGCGTGTCACGGCGAAACCCACGGAATTCCCCCGAACCCCTTAGACTCATGATTTTAGCGCTCTTCGCCCTTCCGCGTCAATGAATCACTGCTGGCACGGGGACGCGCACCGCTCCGGAAACCCGGCGAAGCCTGCCAGACTCCTGTAATCCACGAAAGCCTCCACCGGGTTCCCCGACCGGCCTACCACCATTCCTGTCCGAAAACCTTAGCGAGTTTCCGATAGTTTCCATAGGTCCTTTGCGTCCTCTAGGTCCCAAAGGTCCCATCGAACCCATCCACTCAAGCGATTCAATTTTCCCCCACCGCCCGCCCCGCCTAGACCCCGGCCCATCGAATTCATAGAATACGCCGCATGTCCCGAGCCCCAGCGCCGAATTCCCCCGGCACGCACTATCCCCACGCTCTGCTCGGGGTGTACGTGCGCGCCAGCCTCTGGTACCTCGGATTGGTCGCGGCGCTCTGGATACTCGGCTTCGAAGCCATCCACGCCCACCCTACGCCATTTTACGCACTAATCGCGCCTGTCTTCGGAGAGGCGGCCGAGACCCTCTGGGCGATCGGCAGCGCTCTCGTGGCCGCGGCTCTCCTGTATCTACTGCTCCGGGCGCTCGCATCGCGCATTCTCGTAGGGGCGGCCGCCCGTGGCCGCCCTGATTCCGCCGACGACTCCGGTGAACACGAGGGCGACCACAGGGGGTCGCCCCTACCCGATCCCTCGTGGATGTCGGACGAGCCTTCCGCGCCGCTCACGCGCAAGCCGATCGTATTCGTAGGGGCGGCCCCCCGTGGCCGCCCTGATTCCGCCGACGACTCCGGTACACACGAGGGCGACCACGGGGGGTCGCCCCTACGGAGTCGTTCGTGGGTTTCCGGAGAACGGTGCAAGGCGCTCACACGCAAGCAACTCGCCCTTCTCGTCACCTTCGCCGCGCTCTTCCCCGCCGCCGTCGCAATGATGCGCGGCGGACCCGACGCCATTTCGCAGGCCTACGCGCGCCAAAGCTACGAATACATCGGTGACATCGGCGCGGGCGGCTCCATCCGCGGCCTCTTCCACGACTACGAAAAAATCCACCCCTACCTCTCGATGCACGCCAAAGTCCATCCGCCCGGACCAATCGCAATTCTCTGGCTGCTCAGTTACGTCGCCGGCCGAACGCCGACGGGGCTCTCGATCGCAACAATTCT
>JBCLBO010000015.1:0-49534 GCA_038916785.1 Candidatus Hydrogenedentales bacterium
TCCGGGGGTCTCCGCTGCGCTGCGACCCCCGGCTAATTTCTGGCAACCCTTCGGGTTGACGATTCGACGAGTGATTTTGTCCTCGCGCCGAAGGCGGTCTACCGCCTGCGAGATTCATGGGTGTCTTGAGGGATTTTATGCCAAGTTGTCGAACAATCTGGGATTGTTTGCTTTGAATTCCTTCGCAAGATTTTTAATGAATTTATCTGATCCAAAGTCTGATTTAAGAATTCGAATTAAGCCATTCGACTGAAGAAATAGTCCCTTTTGGCCAACGTCAAGACTGCGCTTCGACAAGAAATATAGCCAGTGCATTCCTCCTAGGATCAATCGAAAGCACTTGACTCGACCAATTCTTACGGTGCCCATGTCCATAATTACTTGATCAACAATCTCCCGGTTGTTCGGAGGCCATGTGAGTATGCACCCATACGTCGCTGTCTCGCCAGGCTCATCCTGCAATAACATCTGTCGTAAGATTCCCTCGTGCTTTCCAAGCTTGACAGATTTGAATTCAGGCAACGCAGTAATGCCAATCCTCCACAAGATTGATAACTGGAACAGTTTGAATTTTTTGTAATCCAAATGAGCTTCGAAGGCACGCGTGCTATTCGAAATGATATCGATAGGGGCGCCGCCATATAGAACACCTCGTGCATACGTCTCATGACTACTAAATTTTACCTCGCATTCATTACATAAGAGTTTTTCACGAACACCCTTTTGTTCGTAGGTTGGTTCCAGAGTTCTACTTGCGGACACACGTATAAAGCGATGCTTGGTATCGTACAAAGACTTATATAAGAACTCAGGAATGATGTGGGAATTCCGTAGCACGCGGAATTTCTTACACAATTTACACTGAGTCGTTTCGCCGATATGTTCTGCGGGCATCTCTTCCTCGACAGTCGTTCTTAGGGGCAATCGAAAGGAGCCCAATTCTTTGGATAAATTATGCACATCAATGCTACTCCTAATCCTATTTCAATCTTGTCTTGCCAAAACGGGTTTCGTGCCGCATAATGCCTGATCGGGCTCGCTGGCGAGGTTTCGAGATGGGCGTCGCGCTGCGGGACTGAAGTTTGGTTACCGTATCGCGGCGCAGGGCTACCTACTGAGGAGGACACACAATGGCCGGAAATCGTGGAGTGGCGTACATCAAGCCGGGGGTCGTCGAGATTCAGTCGATCGACTATCCGAAGTTGGCACAGGGAAAACGGAAGTGTGAGCACGGCGTCATCCTCAAGGTGGTGACGACGAACATTTGCGGGAGCGATCAGCATATGGTGCGCGGCCGGACGACGGCGCCGCGCGGGCTGATTCTGGGGCATGAAATCACGGGGCAGGTGATCGAGCTTGGGCGCGACGTTGAATTCATCAAGAAGGGCGACATCGTGTCCGTGCCGTTTAACATCGCGTGCGGCCGCTGCCGTAACTGCAAGGAAGGCCGGACCGGCATCTGCCTCAGCGTCAATCCAGCTCGTCCCGGCGCCGCCTACGGATATGTCGATATGGGCGGCTGGGTGGGAGGGCAGGCGGAGTACGTCATGGTGCCTTATGCGGACTTCAACTTGCTCAAGTTCCCGGACAAGGACGAGGCCCTGGCGAAGATCAAGGACTTGACCCTGCTGTCCGATATTTTTCCGACGGGTTATCACGGCGCAGTGACGGCGGGAGTGGGCCCCGGCTCGATCGTGTATGTCGCCGGGGCGGGGCCGGTGGGCTTGGCTTCTGCTGCGTCCTGTCATCTGCTGGGCGCGGCGTGTGTCATCGTCGGCGACATGATTCCCGAGCGGCTCAAGCAGGCGAGGAGTTTCGGGTGCGAAACGATCGATTTGAGGAAGAAAGCGACGCTCGCCGAGCAGATCGAAGCGATCGTCGGCGTGCCCGAGGTGGATGCAGCGGTCGACTGTGTCGGCTTTGAGGCCCGCGGCCACGGGTCCGATTGCGGCGTCGAGCGCCCCGCGACCGTGCTCAATGCGATCATGGAAGTCACGCGGGCCGGCGGCGCGCTCGGCATCCCGGGCTTGTATGTCACCGGCGACCCGGGCGGCGTGGATGACAACGCGAAGGTCGGTATGCTCGGCATCCGCATCGGATTGGGCTGGGCGAAGTCGCATTGCTTCTCGACGGGCCAATGTCCGGTGATGAAATACCACCGGCAATTGATGCAGTGCATCTTGCACGACAAGATCAAGATCGCGAAGGCCGTCAATGCCACGGTCATCTCCCTCGACAAAGCCCCGCAAGGATACAAGGACTTCGACAAGGGCGCCGCGAAGAAATTCATCATCGATCCGCACAAGATGGTCGCGGCGTAGGCGTGAGCCGCAAACCGCAAACCGACTATGGAACCGGGAGATTGGCTCCGCCGATCTCCCGGTAATTTTTGTGGGCTTGCAAGTCGAAGAGATTGCTTCGTCGCAACTGCGCTCCTCGCAATGACAGTCAGAGTGAAAGCCGGGCGTGAACACACCCGCCGGCGACAGGGGCGAGGAGTTGGCGGACGCGGGCTTGGCGATGATATTCTTGCGACGATGGGGGTCGTTCACACAAACGGGCGCGAGGCGGTGGAGGCGGCGGGGCCGTCTTCGTCTTGGCGCGATCTGAGTTATTTGGCGGGGGAACTGCCGCATCGCGGGGGGATCACGGAGAACGAGCGGCGCGCGGCGGAGTATCTGGATCGGCGGTTCAAAGAGTATACGCCGCTGGTGCAGATCGAGGATTTTTACAGCACCGACGCCTACCCCTACATCTTCGCGATGTACTACGCAGAGTTTCTGTTTGTCGGCGTGATCGCGATGTTCTGGCCGTGGATTGCGCTGATCTACGGCCTGATTATTTTCCTCCTGTATATGGCCGAGTTCACGGGCTACTCGTCGATGGGCCGGTTCCTGCCGCACTACGAGACACAGAACGTGACGGCGCGATTTCCGTCCGCGAAGGCGGACCGGCTCATCGTGGTGACGGCGAATTACGACTCGCCCAAGGCGTATCCGTGGACCGCGCCGGGTGCCGTGCGCCGGTTGCGGCTGCGGCATCTTGTGCTGGTCGGGGCGATGGTGATGGTGTTGGTGTCGTGTGGGGCGCAGGGACTGCACGTGATCGGCGACGATTTTCCGCGTGTCGATCTGGCGGCGCGGGGCGTGGGGGTGGCGGTGCTGCTCGTCGGCGCGGCGACCTTGTTCAACGGGGCCCGCAACGCGCCGTTCACCTCCGGCGCAAACAATAACGCGTCCGGCTGCGCGGTGTTGCTCGAGTTGGCCGCGCGCTTCAAGGAATCGCCGCTCGGGTCGACGGAGGTGTTGTTGGTGGCGACGGGGGCCAAGGAGATGTGGCTCAGCGGCATGCGGCAGTTGTTTCGCGGGCTAGAGGCCGACAAGAAGTCGCTATTTTTTGTGAACGTGACGGGAGTTGGAGCGGGTCAGTTGCGCTACGTTTCGGGCGAGGGGATGCTGCATGTGTACAGCGCGGGCAAGACGCTGACGGCGGCGGCGCAGCACGAGGGCCCGGCGCATGCGGCGAGGCCGATCGTGTGGCGGGGCCTGCCGACGGACGCGGCGATTCCGATGGCGCGCGGCTACGAGGCGATCACGGTGATGGCGACTGGGCCGGACGACTTTCCGGTGGCGTGGAACAGCGACGACGACGCGCCGGGCCGGCTTGATGCGGACGTGTTGCTGCGGTCGGCGCGATTTGTGGAGTCGATTCTGCGGCGGATGGATGCCGGGGACGCAGCGTAGAGGAATTATCCACCGATGAACAATGATGAACGCCGTGAATTCGAATTCCTGTAGTTTTTACTAATTGTTACGAACAGTTTTTATCACAATGAAAAAGGGGTGCGCGGATTTATGAAGTTGCCGAAGAACATTTTCAGGGAATACGACATCCGCGGAATCGCCGGCGAAGACTTGACGTTGGAGACCGTTGAGACGATTGGGCGCGCTCTCGCGGTGTATTTGAAGGCGAAGAAGAAGAAGCACAATTGTATGGTGATCGGGCGCGACGGGCGGCTGACGTCTCGGGCGTTCGCGCATGCGCTGACGGACGGGCTGACGGCTTCGGGCGTGGACGTGATTGACATCGGCCAGGCGCCGACCGGGCTGACGTATTACGGGTTGTTCACGCTGCCGGTGGACGGAGGCGTGCAGATTACGGGCAGCCACAATCCGAAAGAGTACAACGGGCTCAAAATTGCGGTCGGCGATTCAACGATCCATGGCAAAGAGATCCAGAAGCTGCGTGAAATTGCGGAGGCGGGGTCGTTCCTCGATGCGAAGAAGCCGGTGACGATCACGCGGATGGACCTCGCGCCGAAGTATCAGGCGGAGATTCTCAAAAATATTAAGCTCAAGCGCAAGCTCAAGGTGGTGGTGGACGCGGGGAACGGCGTGGGCGGGGAAATCGCCGTGCCGCTGTATGAGAAGCTTGGGTGTACGGTGGTTCCGCTGTATTGCGACGTGGACGGCCGCTTTCCAAACCACCATCCCGACCCGACGATTCCGGCCTCGCTCAAGCAATTGATCGCGGCCGTGAAGAAGGAGAAGGCGGACCTCGGCATTGCGTTCGACGGCGACGCGGACCGGATCGGCGCGGTGGACGAGCAGGGGAACATCATCCCCGGGGACATGCTGCTGTTGCTGTTCGCGCGCGCGGTGCTCGACGACCAGCCGGGCGCGACGGTGATCGGCGAGGTGAAGTGTTCGCGCGTGCTGTATCAGGACATCGCGGCAAACGGCGGTAAACCGGTGATGTGGATGGCGGGGCACTCGCTGATCAAGGACGCGATGAAAAAATTCGGCGCGCTGATGGCGGGCGAGATGAGCGGGCACATCTTTTTCAAGCACCGGTGGTACGGGTTTGACTGCGCGGTGTATGCGGGGGCGCGGCTGCTGGAGCTCGTGGCGGCGGAACGCAGGCCGCTGAGCGCGCACTTCGAGGGGCTCCCGAAGATGTACGCCACGGAAGAAATCCGTATCCCGGCGACGGACGCGCGCAAGTTCAGGATCGTGGAGGAGGCGACGAAGTTTTTCCAGGCGCAGGGCTTCGAGGTGAACACGATTGACGGCGCGCGGATCGAATTTGCGGACGGGTGGGGCCTGTTGCGCGTGTCGAACACGTCTCCGATGCTGGTGATGCGCGCGGAGGCGCAGAGCGCGAAGCGGCTCAAGGAAATCAAGGGGATGATTGAGCGGAAGGTTGGGGAACTGAATCGGTGAAGGAGATATGGCCCACGCGGAGGGTTTGGGTGGCATGGGCTTCCAGCCCATGCGGGGGCGGGCCTGGCTCTTGAAATGGGGGACCGGTATTCGGCACGAAAAGTGGGTTCCGGCCCATGCTCCATCGGCTGGAAGCCCATGCCACCGAAGGTCGGCCCGGGAGGGCTATTTGGTTGTGAAGGCTGCGTTGAAGGTGCCGACTTCGATCAATTCGCGCTTGCAGCAGATCACGTAATGGTGGGGGATGCGCTGGTCGTTGTTTTCGGTGAGGCCGAGGGCGGCGAGCCACGGGGAGTCTGTGAGTTCGAAGAACCCACCGTCGGGCGGGAGGGGTTGCAGGCTCCAATTCGCGTTGTCGCCGATGATGACTTTGAGGGCGACGAGATCTTTGAACGCGATGCACCAGTGCTGCTTGGTTTCGTCTTCTTCGAGGATGATTTCAAGGCCTTCCGGCACGTAGTTCAAACCCACCAGCGTGTTGGATTTGTGCCAGACCGCGCGGATCGGCGTTTGCCATGCGTGAACGTCCATAGTCCATAGTCCCCTCGAGACCCCCGCCCGTGGCCGCAATTATAGCATAGCGCCCGGAGTCCGCTCAGAATCGCGAGAGGTGTACGAAGGCGTCGTAGCGGGTCCTGAGGTCGCCGGGGGTGACACGAGCCAGGCCCAATACGCCGAATTCCTCGCAGGTGTAGGACGCGAGCACGCTGCCGTGGATGACGGCGCGTTTGAGCGTGTCGAAATCGGTGGAGTCTTGCTGCGCGATGTAGCCCAGGAATCCGCCGGCGAAGGTGTCGCCCGCGCCCGTGGGATCGACGACATCGGCCATGGGGAACGCGGGCGCGGAGAAGATGCGCGGGCCGTCGAAGAGCAGGCATCCGTGCTCGCCTTTTTTCGGCGCGACGATGGACGGGCCCATGCGCTGGATTTTGCGCGCGCCGCGGATGAGATTGCGTTCGCCGGTGAGTAGGAAGACCTCGTCGTTGTTGATGATGAGGCAGTGGACTTTGGCGAGGACCTCTTCGAGCTTTTGGCGCTCGATCTGAATCCAGAGGTTCATCGTGTCCATGGCGATGAATTCGGCGCGGGACTGCGCGAGGACTTCGAGCTGGAGCGCGGGGTGGATGTTGCCGAGGAAGAGGTACTTGGCTTCGGCGGCGGCCTTGGGAAGCTTGGGGTGGAAGGTCTCGAAGACGTTGAGTTGCGTGTCCAACGTGTCGCGCTGGTTCACGTCTTCGTGGTACTTGCCGGTCCAGCGAAAGGTGCGGCCTGGGACGCGCTCAAGGCCGGTAAGATCGATATTCTTGGAGCGCAGGAGCTGGACGTGTTCCTCGGGAAAGTCCGTGCCGACGACGCCGACCAGGTGGACGGGCGTGTAGTTCGCCGCGGCGAGCGAGGCGAAGACGGCGGCGCCGCCGAGGCCTTCGGTGTTTTTCCCGGCGGGGGTTTCGACGGTGTCGAGCGCGACGGAGCCGACTACGGCTAGGCTCATGGGAGGTTCCTTTTTTGGGGAGGTCGGATGGTAGCGAGTGAAGTGCGGATTTATAGCGGGTGGGGGTGGGGGATTACAAGTGGGATGACAAGGAAAGGGTCAAGGTTACGCGCCGATTACGAGCACGATGAGAGTGAAGAGCGCGCGGTCAGGGAGTGGCCGCTCGGTGCTTCGGAGACTGGCGGATATTGGGATCGGGAGTTTGTGCGAAGCGGCGGGACGCCGCTTCCACTTTTTGGGGAGCGGTTAGTCGCTGGTTTTTGCCGGGATGTTAAACTGGTCGATTTTGTATTTGAGGATGCGGCGGGTGGTGCCTAGGAATTCCGCGGCGCGGGATTGGACGCCTTCGGCGCGTTCGAGGGCGCGGCGGATGAGGAACTCTTCGATGCGGCGGGTCGCTTCTTCGAGGGGCATGCCTTCGAATTCGTCGAGGATGGAGCTGTGGGTGGCGGATTTCGACGCGCCGCCGGGGAGCAGGGCCTCGACGTGTTCGGCGAGGATGACGCGCTCTTGGCCGTAATACACGAGCAGGCGCTCGATGGTGTTTTCGAGTTCGCGGATGTTTCCGGGCCAGTCGTGCGTGGTGAGGCGCGCGGTGGCTTTCGGGTGGAATTCGCGGGTCTGCGCGTTGACGCGGGGCGCGTGTTTTCTGCGGAAGAATTCGATGAGCAGCGGGATGTCCTGGCGGCGGCGGCGCAGCGGGGGCATTTCGATGCTGAGCACATTTACCCGGTAGAAGAGGTCCTCGCGGAATTGGCCCTTGGCGATGGCATCGGGGAGGATGCGGTTGGTCGCGCAGATGATGCGGACGTCGACTTGGACCTGTTTGACGCTTCCGACGGGGTAGAAACAACTGTCCTGGAGGACGCGCAGCAGTTTAGCTTGGGCTTCGAGTGGCATTTCGCCGATTTCGTCGAGGAAGAGCGTGCCGCGATCGGCAACTTTCATTTTGCCGATGCGCGAGGCGTCCGCGCCGGTGAAGGCGCCCTTTTCGTAACCGAAGAGTTCGCTTTCGACGAGTTGCGCAGGGATGGCGCAGCAGGACAGCGGCACGAAGGGCTGGTCCTTGCGCTTGCCGCCGAAATGGATGGAGCGCGCGAGGAGGTCCTTGCCGGTGCCGCTTTCGCCGGTGACGAGTACGGTGCTGTCGACGTTCATGGCCTGCCGGGCCTTGGCGAGGGCTTCGAGGAAGGCCGGACTCGAGCCGATGAAGGATTCGAAGCCCTCGTTCTCGGACTCGCGAAGGGAGGTCAACTCGCGCTTGGCGCGCTCGTCTTTGAGGATGCGGTCGATGCTGAAGAGGAGCGCGGAGTTGTCCCAGGGTTTGGTGAAGTAGTCCCGCGCGCCGAGCTTCATGGCTTCCACGGCGGAGCTCACCGATGCGGACGCAGTGATGATGATGACCGGCGCGACGTTTCCGCGTTCGCCGAGTCGGCGGAGCACTTCGTCGCCGGTCATGCCAGGCATCGTGAGGTCGAGCAGGATCAGGTCGACGTGGTTCTTGTCGAGGAATTCAAGTGCCTCCTGGCCGCCCCTGGCGAGGTGGATACCGTAGATCGGCGAGAGCAACATCTTGTACGACTGACGTACGCCCTCTTCGTCGTCGACGGCCAGAATCTTGTCCATAGTGCCCCCTGCGCGCGGAATGTTTTTCCGCCCGCTCCCCACTTATACGCGGATTCCCCGTCCGCGGTCGTGCTAGTTCTGGTCTTGCGCGGCCGCGACCGGTAGATGGAACACAAACGCTCCGGTGCCGTCCGGATTGTGGACGAGGTCGAGGCTGCCTTCGTGTTCCTTCATGATCCGGCTCGCGATCGTCAGGCCCAGGCCCATGCCGGTTTCCTTGGTGCTGAAGAACGGAGTGAATACGTGATCGGCGTCTTTGTCGCCGATGCCGGCGCCCGAATCACGGACGACGACTTCGCAATAGCCGTTTTGGCGGCGCGTGGACACGCTGAGCGTTCCCCCGTCAGGCATGGCTTCGATGGAGTTTTGTATCACATTTCGCATGGCCCGCGCGAATTGTCCGGTATCGACCTCGATGGGCGTCTCGGCGGCGTCGAACTGGGTCTCGAGTTTGATGCGCTTGGATTCGAGCACTTTGTCGAACTCGGCAAGGACGGATTTCACGTCGCGGTTGAGGTCGGAACGCTTGCGATCGAGGCGGGGCTGCGCGGCGAATTCGTACAAGGTCTCGACGACGCGATTGATGCGCGCGATTTCCTTTTGGACGAGATCGGCGAATTCGCGGCGGAACTCCTCGGACTCGTAACGCGTAGGCAGGAGCTGGGCGAAGGTGTTGATGGCGACCATCGGATTCTTGATTTCCTGGGCGACTCGGCTGGAGAGGTATTGCCAGAGCGGGCTGAAGGCGGCGTCCGCGTCGGAGGGTTGCGCGCCGGGTTCGAGCACGGAGAAGATGGCGACGGCGCCTTCGGCGCCCATGGGGGTGACGCTGATACCGAGATCGGCGCGCAGCGCGACATCGCGCACGCGCTGACGCAGGCGCGGTTTGCCGTCGCGCATGGCGCGCAGGACGACGTCGGCGAAGGTGGAGCCGAGTTTCTGGACGCTGCGGCCGAGGAGGTTTAGGGCGGAGAGGCGCAGGATGCGCTCTGCGCTCTCGTTCATCATGGTGATGGTTTTGTCCGGGCCGATGGTGACGACGCCGGAGGTGATGTTGGAGAGGACGGCGTCGAGGCGGGCCTGCTGGCGCGTCGCGTCGAACTGGCGCTGCGCGCGCTCGAGGCAGGTGGAGGCGCAGCGGGCGAGCGTGGTGAAGAGGTCTATGTCCTCGCGCGAGTATTCTGCGCCGGAGGCCCTGTCGCCGAGGACGATGGCGCCGGCGGGCCGGCCCAGCACGAGGAGCGGGAGCACGAGCGAGCCGCCGAGGAGATTCAGTTCCTTCTGGCAGGCGTCCGCGCGGGAGAGGCGGCGGCGGTCGATGAGCGCGGCGTGTTCTTCGAGTCGGCGCATGAGGCCCTGGTCGAATCCGAATTGCAGGCCGGCGGTGAGTTGCGGCGCGAGGCCGTGGCTGGCAGCGACGCGCACGACGCCGTTGGCCTGGAGGAGGACGGCGACGCGGACCGTGTCGAAGATGTCCACGAGGGCGTCGGCGAGGCTTTCGACGAGGCGGGCGGTGTCATCGGTGTAGGCGACGGCCCGGCCCATCCAGCGCAGCGCCATCTGGTGGTGCGCGGGCGAGCCGCCGGCGGAATCGGGCTCAGGCAGCGCGCGGGCGATGGGCGCGGGGGACTCGCCGGCGGCGCAGGTCTGGATCGCCGCTTCGATTTCTTCGATTTGGAAAGGCTTGACGATGCACGTGCGCACGCCGGCCATCGCGTAAGCGGCGACGGTCTCCGCGTGGCCGTTGGAGAGCAGCGCGACAATGGGCGCGGTGGGCGCGGCGGCGGCGAGGTGCCGCGCGGCGTCGAGACCGAGCTGGCGCGCGTCATCGAGCAGGATGACGTCGGGGCGGACGCTGATGAGGCGGCGAAGCGCGTCGGGAATGGTTTTTTCGATGACGAGCAGATCGCTCTTGGGGAGCGAGGCGCGGAGCGATTCCGCGAGGGAGCGATCGTTGACGAGGGCAAGGATGATGTTCATGATAAGGCACCTATTGTACTACACGGTTGAGGTTTCTTGTTTCCCCCTTTCATTTGACGGTTGCGGGCTCCACCGGCTGCGTGACCGTGGTTGAGGGCAGGGACACCGTGAAGGTGGCGCCTTCGCCCGCGACGCTGGTCACGTCAATCTCGCCCCCGTGTTCCTCGATGATGCTGTGGACGACGGCCAGGCCGAGCCCACAGCCTTCCGGTTTCGTGGTGAAGAAGGGCGTGAAAATCTCGGGGAGGCGATCGGCGGGGATGCCGTGGCCGGTGTCGGAGACGGAGATGTGCACGCACTTGCGCTCGACGAGGTTGGACGCGTTTTTGCGGCGTTTGAAGAAATATCCCATGCGCAGCTTGATGCGTAGCGTGCCTTCGCCGCGCTGTTTCATCGCGTCGATCGCGTTGAGGAAGAGATTGAGGAAGACCTGGTGCAATTGCTGGTCGTCACCGCTGATGAAGAAGGACTGGTCGGGCGCGTCCAGCTCGACCGTGACGAAGGCCTTGCGCAGTTGGTTCTCGATGAGCGCGGCGACTTCGTCGATGGTGCGGCGGATGTTGACGTGGGTGTAGACGACGGGCCTTGGGCGGGCGAAATCGAGGAGCCGCGAGACGATGGTGTCGATGCGATCGACTTCATGCGGTACGACTTCCTCGAAGGTGGCGCGGAATTCGGGGTCCTTGTAGCGATCGGCGAGGAGCTGGGTGAAGGTCTTGATCGAGACCAAGGGGTTCTTGATTTCGTGGGCCATGCCGGCGGCAAGCGTGCCGATGGAGGAAAGGCGATCGGCGCGCTGCACGTTTCGCTCGAGGGTCTTGATGAGCGAGAGGTCGTAGAGCAGGACCACGGCGCCGCTCGTGGCGCCGTCCTCGGTCATCAGGCAGGAGCTCGACATGAGGAGCGTGACGGACTGGCCTTCGGGATTGGTGATGGCGGTTTCGAAATCGCTGACCGGTGTCTCGCGATCGAGCGTGGTGCGGAGCAGGTCGGCGATCTCGGCCGGGAGTTCGTCTACGTTCCGGCCTTCTTCGATGGGGCCGAGGAGGCTGAGCGCGGCCTGATTGATGACGGTAACCATCCCGCGCTTGTCGACGGCGATGACCCCTTCGCGCATTTTGGCGAAGACGTTGGTCTGGCGAAGGTGTACGCCGGCCAGTTCCCGGTAGAGCCGCGCGTTGGCGATGGCCGTGCCGAGCGGGCCGACCAGCGCGCGGAAGGCGACACGCTCTTGGTGCGAGTAAACGTCGTGCGTTTCTTTGGGCCCGAGGGTCAATAGGCCGACGAGGCCGTCGCCGGTTTTTAGCGGGAGGCAGAAGAAGGCTTCGAGATCGGCCAGGCAACTGGCGACGCGGACCATGCGTTCGTCGGGCTGGCCGTGGAGGATTTGTTCGAGGATCAGCGGCTGGGGATGGTCGCTGAGGAAATCGAGGAGGACGGCGTGTTCACGCGTGCGCATGGGAGGCTCACCTGCCACGGAGGTGAATTCGGTGATGAGGAGCGTGGGGTCGTTCGGGTCGGTGAGGAGGACGCGGATAGTGCGCACTCCGATGGTTTTCTGGATGTCCTGCGCGAGGCCGGCGAGGAAAGGTCCGAGCTCGACGACTTCCGCGGACTGTTGGGCGAGGCGGGCGTAGAGCGCGTCCATGTCGTATCGCTGGCGCAGGAAGGAGACTTCGATGGTATTTGCCACGCGCTCC
This sequence comes from Candidatus Hydrogenedentales bacterium, assembly GCA_038916785.1. Classification (GTDB taxonomy): domain Bacteria; phylum Hydrogenedentota; class Hydrogenedentia; order Hydrogenedentales; genus VFKU01. Next base: position 12,021 of record JBCLBO010000015.1, read on the forward strand.
TTGATCGTTTGAAAGACGAGGGTGACGAGGAAGGCGGTGAGGATTCCCGGGACGAGGTCGGCGCCGGTGGTCTCGGCGCCGACGAGGGCGCGCGTGACGAATGTGAAGAGCATGAAGGTGAGGATGACGAAGGTGGTCGCGACGCCATAGACGAGGGCGCGCGAGACCATGGCGCGCGTGTCGAGTAGGTGGTAACGGACCATGGCGTATGCGAAAAAGCCCATGAGCAGCATGACGGCGGCGGGGGTGTAGGCCTGGAAGGTGGGAATGCCGAAGAGGGGCTCGATCGTGGAGGTCAATGCGGACATCACGGCGATGCCGTAGCAGCCGCTGAGGACGAATTGAATCTGGCGGCGGTCGAAACCGTGCGACTCGCGGAGTTTGCGGCGTAGGTTGGTGTGTACGGCGAATATGGTGAGGAGGATGAGGGCAACGAGGACGAGGATGCTGTCGTGGTGGCGGACGATGGGGGGTTTGCCTGCGGGCATCGAAACGATTTCCACGTACCAGGGGCCCAGGGAGTTTAGCGCGAGAAGAAGGCCCAGGGAGTATAGGGCGACGAGTAGTGGGCGGTTCCCGTCGAAGCGTCCCTTGGGGAAGTGGCCGACGAATTGGTAGAGGGTGCCCGGGGAAAAGCAGACGATGAACTCTGCGACGTGCACCCATGCGAGGACGGATTCGCGGTTGTGGCTAGTGACGGCGCCGAATACCGTGAGAGACCAGAGCATGAGGGTGGAGGAGAGGAGTGCGAAGGACTGGTGGGTGGGTTTGCGCCAGTTGCGCGCGAGCACCATCACGGTGAACCCGAGGCAGACAAGGGCGGTCAGGCCGTTCAGGAGCGAAGGCACCAGTATGTCTAGCGATCCCACGATATCTCTGCCTCATGTTCCGCCGCAATTGGTGGCGGCAAAGTCCTAGTTGTTTCGCCGGAGAACGGTTGCCGCGTGCGTGCCGCCGAAGCTCAGGGCAGTGACGAGCGCGGTTTGTGCGTCACACATGCGCGGAGCGCCCGGCACGTAGTCCAGATCGCATTCCTCGTCCGGCTCTTCGTGATTCAAAGTCGCGGGGACGATTCCCTCGCACAAGGTCATCAGTGCGGCCGTGGCGCTGAGCAGTCCGCCGCAGGAGTAGGCTTGTCCAATCATGGATTTCGTGGCCGCGATGGGAATGCGGTAGGCCCGGTCTCCGAGCGCGTTTTTGTAGCCGTGCGTTTCACAGCGGTCGTAGTTCATCAGTGCGACGCCGTGGCAGTGCGCGCAGTCGATGTCGTCCGCGGTGAGGCCGGCGTCCGCGATGGCGTTGATGATCGCCCGGCCGATGGCCTGGCCGTCGCGCTCGAGGACGAGCGGGTTGTTTCCTTCGGCGGCGGAGCCGTGTCCGGCGACCTCGCCGAGAATGCGTGCGCCGCGGGCCTTGGCGGCGTCCTCGCGCTCGAGTATGAAGACGACGGCGGCTTCGGCCAGTGCGAGTCCGTCGCGGCGCCGGTCGAAAGGTTTCATGGCTTTGGTCGGGTCGGAGTTTTCCTTCGAGAGAATCCCCAGCGAACATGCGCAGGCGAACCCGAGTTCTTCGATGGGGGCTTCGGTCGCGCCGACGATGGCGGCATCGGCCAAGCCCGCGCGAAGCTGGGTGCAGCCCCATTGGAGAACATCGAGGCCCGTGGCGCAGCCGCTGGCGACGGTGACGGCGGGGCCTTGAAACCCAAAAGTCGCCACGACATTCGCGGTGGATGAGTGACCCGAATACGCGCTGGTAGTCAGTTTGTCTATCTCGCTCCAGCCTTTGTCCGTATAGATTTTCATCGCCCGCCTGTAGATTTCTTCGGGATCGCCGATGCTGGTGCCGATACCGACGGCGATCCGATCGTTGGGGTAAGGGTGAGGTTCAAAACTAGCGTCTGCGAGTGCAAGCTTAGTTGCAGCGATCGACTGGTGCACGGTGCGCCCCCAGCGCTTTACGTTGGCTTTGCTGACGAAGTCGTGCGGATTGAAGTCCCACAGTTGTCCGCCGATGTGGCTGGGGAAGCGGCTCGTGTCAAAACGATCGACGAAGCCGATGCCGGAGCGGCCCTCTTCGAGCGCCTTCCAGAATGCTTCACGGCCGATGCCGTTGCACGCGAGGACGCCCACGCCCGTGATGACCACCGGCTGCGCCGAAAACCGTACCATGGGGGACTGCACTCCTTAATTCGCCACTGCGTTACCTTCGGCAGTGTACGGACGGAACGCGTTCAATCGCGCGGGCCGCGCCGCCGCGGTGTTGATGCGCTCGATAGTTTCGGCCAGGCCGGTGGCGTCCCCCGACAGCATTTGCAAGCCGGCCAGTTCGGTGAACTCGACTTCGCGCCCGCGAAACCCGGCGAGGCCGGAGAGCAGGGCGGTGTGCGCGTCGATGTCGAGCGGGATGCTGAGCTCGCGGATTTTTTCTTTGAGCGCTGCGGCGCGTTTGAGCGCGCGCGCGCGCAGGTGGCGGCGGAAGGGCCCGAATTCCTGCGCGAGGAGTCCCTTGGCTGCGGCGGGCGCCGGCGCGTTTGCGCTGACGACGACGGAGGACGGGTTCGCGCGGCGAATGAGGCGCACCGTTTCGTCTTCGGTGTGGTAGTCGTCTTCGACGCAGGGGTAGGTGATGTGTGCGGCGGTGAAGATGCCGGCAAAGCGCGATGCGCGCATCAGGCGCTCGGCCTCCGTAACGGTGAAGTCGCGCCGGTAGAAAGTATCGAGCAGGCGCTGACTGCCTGAGCCGAGATCGACATCGACCGCGACGCATCCGGCGGAGGACATGAGCCCCATGCGGGCCTTCGACGTGCGCGCGGGATCGAGTGAGCAGGAAAACGTGGCGCTGAGGCCGGACGCCAAGAGGCGGCGTTCGAGCGAGGCGTTGCGGGTGTGTTCGACGCCGCGGAAGTGGAATGCGCGGCTGCCGAATTGCTCGGTAATGGAACGTAAAGCGGACACGGCGGAACCGGATTCTGACGCGCGATCCTCCCGAGCAAAATCCACTTCAGTACATCCTTGCGTCGACGCAACGGCAAAGACGTCGAAGACGTTGATTTTATCGTATTCCGCGGCGAAAGTGTAAAGAATTTTTTCTGGATCGGCGAGGGTCGCAGAAATAAAAGACGCCTGGCGCGAGGATCTGGTCAAGGTCAGCCGCGCGCCATTGTAGTACGCGAGTGATGGAATATTTTTCCAGCCGGTGGCGTCAGGCGAATCGAGGACCTGTCCGGCAGGGAAAAAGTCTTCTAAGCTGATGGCGTCAAATACTTTAAGAGCTTTCGAAAGTAGAGACTCGGCCTCGAAGATACGTCCACACGCAAAGACGCGGGCCCGGGGTCGTACTGCGCGGACGCGTGTGGCCGCCAGCATGCTGGGTGCGAGGTCCTTGTGCGCCGGCACGTGGAATACGACGCAGTCCGGTTCGGTGCGTGAGACCAGGCGCTCGCCGAGGATTTCATAGATCGCGGCATGAGAACGCCTAAGCCCTTGGGGAATCGTTACTTCTGAGTCGTCGCCTACGCCGGACGCTACCTGGCGCAGTATGGCGCCAGATACGGAGGACGCCCAGGCGCTGGCCAGTTCGCGCCCTCGCTCGGCATAGAGTAAGTCGAAGGTTTGCAGCGTGCCTAAGTCTTGCACGCTGACTAGGCGTCCGGCTTCGACGGCGTCACTAGCCGTGATGAGCAGCGAGTGATCATGACACAAGTCTCTGAGCGTGAACGGTGTACCCGGCACGCGCACGACAATCACTGGACCCGGCATTCGCCCCATCCCCCCGCAAAAAATTGGAAACACCGATAGGCGATGCCTACCAAATGTGGTATCTGGAATCCCCTCAGACCCAAGATATTGGTGCTAATCCTAACAGGAACGCTATATGTATGCAAGTAAAACTTAATTACCACATTTCGATGGATTCATCGAGTCCAAATAATGCGGTGTCTTCGGTCGAATCAGGCCGGAGCCCGCGATTGGGCCCATTTGCAGCGGAAGCGGCATGACGGCTAGTCTTTACGCGTCGGGGGGCGGCTGGGTTGTTCGTCGCATCGTCGGCGCCGGGGGGCGAATGGGGGAGCCGCGGGTTTCGATCATTATTCCGTCGCGCGACGGTCACCGAGGCGGGTTCGTGCCGCGGCTGCTTGAGAGCATCGAGCGCCAGAGTTTCCAGGACCGCGAAGTGGTGTTGGTGCGCGGCGTGGCGCCGCAGGGCCGCGCGATCAATCAGGGGGTGCGTGAGTCGCGCGGCGAGATCGTAGTCGTCGTCGACGACGACAGCCGGCTGGCGGACGCGGATACGATCGCGGCGCTCGTGGCGTGTTTGGATTCTGATCCGCGCATCGGGATGGCCGGCGCGAGCTTGGTGATTGATCCGGAGTCGACACCGTTTCAGCGGCGCGCGGCGCGGCAATTCCCGAGGCTGTGTACACCCGAGGTTGCAGCAGTGACCGACAGCGATCTGGCGTGTCACGGCTGCTGCGCGATGCCGCGGCGCGTGTTCGATCAGGTGGGCGGCGAGCGGGAAGATATTCCGCGGGGACTCGATCCGGATTTGCGTGTGCGGCTGCGCAATGCGGGCTATCGCGTGGTGCTCGCGCCGGGCGCGCGCATTCATCATCCGCTGCCGGACGGGTGGCGTACGACGCTGCGTACGTATTTTCGCAATGGCTTCGGTTCCGCGTACGCGCAAAAATTCGAGCCGAAGAGCGTCTACGAAACCCATGAGTCGCTGGACTCGCGAGACTTTCGCGCGCAGCGGCCGTGGGCCTATCGCGTGCTGCGATTTCCGCTGCGGATGGTTGGGGCGATCGCGCGGGGCCACGCGATTCGATTTGTGGCGGATTGCGCGTATGCCGTGGGCTATGTGTACGGGCTGGCGCGTGCGCAGCGCATTGCGCCGCGGGCCGCGCGAGAGAACGAGGCGGGATGCACGCAGGGGAACGATTCAAGAGCAGCCTGAAACGCGCGGCGCGCGGCGCGATGTCGGGCCCCGCGAGATCGCGCGAGGGCTGCTGCGTGGTTCTCACGTACCACAGCGTGGGCACGCGCGACCACGAGATGAACGTGACGCCCGGCGCGTTCCGAGAGCAGATGGCGTGGCTGTCGGACCATGTTCAGGTGGTTCCGCTTGCGGACGCGGTAGAACATTCGGATGGTGTTGCAATCACCTTCGACGACGGATATCGGGACAATCTCACCGAGGCGGCGCCGGTGTTGTCGGAACTTGGACTACCGGCGGCACTCTTCGCGGTGGCCGGACGGATGGGCGGCTGGCTGGACCACGACGTCCGCTGCGCGGAATCGCAGATCATGTCGTGGGAGGAATTGCACGCGCTCTCGGATGCCGGGTGGACGATCGGCGGACATACGATGACGCATCCGCGGTTGTCACGACTCAGCGAGGTGGAGCAGCGCCGGGAGATCGGCCAGTGCAAGGCGCGAATCGAGGAACGGATCGGGCGCGGCGTGGATTGCTTCGCGTATCCGTTTGGATCAGCGCTGGATTTCAACGAGGCTTCCTGCGCGATCGCGCGGGAGTCGGGATACGCGTTCGCGGTCTCCAACCGATATGGCGTCAACGGCCCGAAAGCGGATCGCTGGTCGCTTCGGCGAATCTGGATCGATCGCAGCGACACGCTGGAGTCCTTTCGCGCGAAAGTGGAAGGGCGGCTCGACCGGCTGGCGTGGCTGGACAGCGGAGTCGGCATTCGCGCGCGGCGACTAGTGAATCAACTCCTGCGCGCCGGGATGAATTTTTGAGCTACCTAGGCCTGTTCGCAGGCCACTGCCGTATGCGAGTGACAGCCCCAAGTGTCGCATTTTCCCCGTTCCTGGCTCACCGTACACGATCCCCATAATCCCGAAATAGGCCGTGTTTCCCCAGCCAAGCCACCCAATTGGCGCGAAAAATAGAGTAAATCTGGTAGTTGACAGAATGGCGGGTGCTAGAGTAATCCGGTGAGTGTTCCACACATAGAATTCTTCGTTACCGAGACCTCGGGAGGGTCTAGAGATGATCGGAACCGACAAGACGTTTTTCCTCAAGTCATTTTTCTTGGTTGCGATGGCTTTGTTCGGCGCGCTGGCAATCTCGGAGCGTGCTGAAACTGTGCGAGTTCCTGCCTCGATAGACGATTTTTCAGCCTCAAAGTTATTTGGCGGATGCAGCGACATTACGTGGGGCTACGAAGGCTCTACCACGAATGCGTGTAGCAACGAGAGCGCTGTGTGTACCGCAGGTCCAGAGCCGAACTACACTTGTGATGGATACATTACCAATTCCGGAGGTGGCCAATGCAGTGCAAACTGCGACCCTGTGGCATACAAACCGGTTCGGAGCGGTTCCGATGGCGACAATTATATCGAAACTGAGATCAAACAGTGCGGCACGGGTGAGACGCAGCTATGTAGCCGGAAGCCTGGCACGACGACGCAATGCTATTGCATCGTGACCTCCCATCCGCAGGCAACGACTGATTGCGGATCTTACCGAAGAGTATGCTGACGATCTTGTAATCGCGGTAAACAGGGTTGTATTGCATATCGGATACTCGATGCGGTTGCTTTGGATCTGTGGCGGACTACTAGGCTTCGTGCTCGAATCCGCGCGCGGCCAATCGCCGGGTGATCGGCTCGAGTATCAGTTTCTCGAAGATCTGCCGGTCGAAGTATTGTGCGGTCCGGACAGTGTATATATCCTCACACGCTTGAATGACGGCGCCGCGCGGCCTTCGTACGGCGAGATTTTGCAGGATTTCACGCTTACGTCGCAGGGCACGTCTATGCTTGAACTTGAGCGGGCCCTTGAGAAGTACCTTCACGTAGATATGATCAAGTGCCGTCTTGATTACGACGATCTTGTAAGGATCTCAGACAGGCATCCCGTTATCCGCGTAAATTCAGGGGCCTACTCGCGAACAAGAGAGCCTGATCACTGGATCGTGGTCAACATGGCGACTCCGGATCGAGTTGAGTTCTTCGATCCCCCTCGCGGGATTGCGGTCCGGGAAGACTCGACGATCAAGGCATTGTGGAACGGGGAAGTTATCATTGCTGCTGACGCGGTTGCTGACCTTGGGCGCGCGGCCGGTGAGCGCAAGAGGAACCGGAACATTGCTCTCGCAGCCGGAGCCGGGTTCGTACTTGCCGCGATCGGATTGGCCCGAGTACGTCGAAACCGAAGGGCGCAGTCATCTTGAAAAAGCCGGTCGAGATCGTTTTGGCGTCAGTGCTATCTCTTGTAACGCATTGTAGTTACGCCTACGACAAGGAAGAACTGCTCGCCATCGTGCAAGTCTATCGGGCCAACTTGCCGTCGTTTGCGTATGAAGCCAGCATGAAGTTCGAGAATTTTCGAGCCGACGACGTGCCGCAAATAGATCGGGAAGTGTTGCAGGTCCGTCGAATGGGCGACCACGCTTATTACGAGCAGCAGTATTTCACGGCCGGAATCGATCAGCCGACCCAAACTCGATCGGGCGTGCAGAACGAGAAGATGGGAAAGATGTATTTTGCCGACGACAACCGCGGCCAGGTTGACTTTTCGTACGCGAAGACGATTGCACGTAAAGATTTCTTGTCCCGTCAGATACTTTGGCCTCCGCCGATCTATCCCGAGCGCGGGGCCTTGGGCGATTTGGAGGAAATCCTTCAATACGCGGGCACACGGGTGGCGGGGGAAGCAGAGCTTTTCGGCGAGAGGATGGTGATACTGGAAGTCGATACTCTTCTACAGTTGTGGATCGACCCGAAACATGGGGGTCTGCCGCGGCGGGTCGACAGATTTAGCGACAATCAAATTAAGCCAGAAAACCTGCAAATACGCTACGAAATCCCGGAGATTCACGAGATTGGCGGGATGCCGTTTCCGGCGCGCACGGTCGAAGAATTGTTTCGTCGATTCGATCCGGACCCGGGAGTGGCTTCCGAATTATTTGCAAGGACGATGGCTGAGATTCCGCTCGAATCCATTCGATTGGGGACGCTCGACGTAGGCGACTTTGCGTTCGACTTTCCGGACGGAACAGAAGTGATCGATGTTCGAACCGAGACGTCCTTCGTTGCGGGAAAGAGCCCAGAGATTCGTGGGGAGCTGTTGGAAAGGATGCTTGCTGAAACAAGGGACGGGGACGTCGCACTTGCCCCGCCGGCATCGAGCGCGTTCTTGTCATCCGACGCGGACGATGCGAGTAAGTCGGACGAGGTAGTGGAGCGCCCCGGTAGCTATTTCGGAATCGCGCTCGGGGTTCTGATAGGCGTGATTTTCATCTCAGTCTTGTGGAGTGTCAGAGGACGCAAATGACCGCGGCACACAGCCGTAGTCTCGTCGCGAGTGTTGCGAGCGCAATCGCAATCGCGACACATCTGGTTGTGCTTGCCGGTTGCGAACTTGCGTCGAAGGCCGTGAATACGGACATCCCGCCTATTGAGGTATTTCTGGAGAGCGAAGGCATCATGGAGTTCGGCCGTGTGCTGGAGGGCACGCCGGTTGTTGGGAATTTTCGCCTTGTCAACCCTACCGCCGACGTCATTCGCATCACAGGGATTGCCACGGAGTGTGGTTGCCTCGTTCCGGACCAAAGTGTACTGAGCAAGACGATCGACCCCGGGGGATCCTTGGAGATTTCTGTCGAGCTCGTCACCGCCAACAACACTGGGAACTTGAACAAGAGAGTGAAGTTTAGTTACGAGATTGGGCATCCGGGTCGAATTGGCGAAGTGGTGGCCGTCCTGAAGGGCTACGTCGCGGCGTCACTAAGCGTGAATCCCGTGTCCATCGACTTTGGTCTGGTTCATCCAGGTCAAACGTACATGAGAACACTCGTGATAAGCTCCGAAATCTACGAGAACTTTAGCGTAACACGCGTTGAATCGCCCTATCCCCAGTTGGATTGGAAGGCCCTTTCCAAGCAGCCTTCGCGGGAGGAGGTGTCGTTGGTGCTTGCCGCCGATGGAAACCTTGGGGACGCCGCTAGCGATCTCAGTCTCGTTTTGGCCGGCCATCCGATCTCAAGGCTCTCAATCGCGGTGGACTGGCAACATTACGCGCCGATCATTACGACTCCGCCCGCCATCCGGCTTAGCGCGAAGGGCGTTGCTCTAGGACGTTTCTCGGTGACGAAGAAACCTGAACACGGCGGGATCGAATGGCTCATCGAGAGTCCGTCGAGCGTATCGGTTCAACAAACGGAATCGACATCAACGAGTTCTGCCTACCAAATAAGGATCGTTCGACCCTTGGACGGGGAAGAGGTCTCCGCGGGTCACATCAGAATCAAGTTTCGTCCCAGCGATCGATTTGAGGAGATTCGATTGCCCTACGCGGTACGTTGGGAGTAAATCCGAATCGTTTGGCTTCGAGATCTGCGTCGCTCCGCGAACCGCTTCGCGGAGCCGTTCCGGGTGAATGGGAGCGGGCCATGCTCTATCTATAATATTCCCCCCGGTCGGTTCCCAACACGATCAAAACTCCTTGAGTCGAGTGGCAGGTGCCGATGAGTCGGCTGAGTGCGCGCCCCTTAGCGTCGAACTCGGCGAGAGCCGGACCGGGGGACCTCACACGCTTCCCGTGTTGTTGGGCGAGCGAGGCTGCCGGCGCCATTGATTTGCGTGGAGACCCGGGAGGAGAGTTGCGGCTTGGGTTGGCTCCTGGGTCGTGAGGTGAAAGGGTAAAGGGCCGAATACGAGCACGAACAGGAAAAAGCGCTGGATGGAATTCTCGTGATTCGGTTGGTTGCGGGTGCGGACTTCTCGAATTTGCGTTGCGGGGGGATACATCCTCTGTTATACTCGGCGCGCACTAAGGCCCGAAAGGGCAGACACTTAGGACTGGCGTTCGGGGCGGGCGTTAGGTTCTTCAGTTACGGCGGATAGCCGTCCGGGGCGGGCGTCGGCATGGCGGATCTGTTAAGCCAGGAAGAAGTCGATCTGCTGCTCTCGGCAGTGAGCGAGGGCGGGGGCGATCAACCGGCGGCGCCTGCCCGGTCCGATCAGCCGGTGCTGTCCACTTACGACTTCCGGCGGCCCGAGCGCGTCTCGAAGGACCAGCTCAAGGGCCTACAAAGTCTATTCGAGGCCTTGGCGCGCGAACTGGGCATTCTGTTGCCGCCCTTCCTGCGGACGGTGGTCCGGGTCGATTTGGTGTCGATCGATCAGCTCACCTACGACGAGTTCATTCTATCGGTGGCGCGGCCGACGTCGATGTCGATCATAGACGTGTCGCCATTGGAAGGCCGCGCGGTGATCGAGTTGAGCCCGACGATGGTGTTTCCGATTGTTGACCGGCTGCTGGGCGGCAAGGGCGCGGCGCTGACGACGGCGCGCGAGCTCACGGAGATTGAGGATCGCATCGTCTATCGGATCGTGCTGATGATTCTGGACACATGGAAGCGCGCGTGGGAACACCTGATCGAATTCAAGATGAGCGTGGTTAGCCAGGAGAGCGATCCGCTGATTGTGCAGATCGTCGCCGGCAGCGAAATGATTGTGCTGGTGGGTTACGAGGTGTACATTGGCGAGTCGGTGGGTAGCATGAACATGTGCATCCCGCTGGTGGGGTTGAACCCGATTCTCGATCAGATTTCCTCGCAGACGCATTTCCAAAGGCAACTGGCGCCGGACGTGCTGGAACGCAACCATCGTCACATTGAGAGTGTCGTGCGGCGATCGAAGGTGGACATTGAACCGATCTTGGGCCAGGCGCGCATCATGCTGAGCGACTTGGCGCGATTGCAGCCGGGTGACGTCATCCCGCTCGACACGGCGTCGGCCGAGCCGATTCCCGTGCGCGTGGGCGGGGTGACGCGGTTTCTGGCCAAGCCGGGCCGGCGCGGCGAACAGAGTTCGGTCCAGTTGACGTCCGTGGTTCGAGACGACTGAGGGATGCGCCGGTGGACGCCGCGATAGCCGCAAAGATATCAGGCGAATTTCTGAGAGCGGCGTTTAGCTCGCTCGACGCGCTGCTGGGGTCGTCGCACACCTTCTCGGCGTCGGCGGCAAAATCCGGCGACGCCGCGTTTCTCTCGCGCTGGTGCGAGCAATATCCCGTGTGGATGCACGCGCAGATCGTGGGCGGCGGCGCCGTGGCGCTGCTGTGGCCGATGGCGGACGCGGCGCGCTTGGTGGCGGCGGTAGGCGGCGAAGACCCCGCGGTCAAGAGCAGTGTGACGCCGGCGGACCTGGCTATGCTAAAGGAACTGACCGACGCAGTCGTCGGCGGCGGATCAAGCGCTCTTAGCGAGATGCTGGGCGGGCCGGTGCAGATGCTGGAGGCCGCGGCTTCGATCGGAAAGGCGGCGGGAGAGCTGGGCAAGTTGCTCGGGCCGGCGCCGAGCGGCATTCATGTAAAGTTCGAGGCTGCGGCGGCCTCGGGTTCCGTGATATTCATTTTTTCGCAGGAGTTGGAAAAACGGGTTGCCAAACGGCAGGACGCTGGAATGACGGAGGGGGCGGTAGTGAGTCAAGCCGAAGTGAAGGACATTTTGACCGGGTTTAGGCCCGAGCACGAGCCCGATCGCGGGGGCAACGGCGGCCACAGCGGTCCCTTTCCGGAGAACCTCGACGTCATTATGGACATCGAGCTAACGGCGACGGCGCGGATGGGCCGGGTGGAGGTGCCGTTGTCGGAGGTGCTGAACTACGGGCCGGGGTCGATCATCGAGCTCGGGCATCTGGTGGACGAGCCGGTGGAACTGCTGGTGAACGGCAAACTGATCGCGCGCGGCGACGTGGTGGTCGTGGACGAGAAATTCGGATTGCGGATCACGGAGATCGTCAGCCCGCGGGAGCGAATTGAGAGCCTGCGTTGACGCCTGCGCTGGACGAGAAGGAACTCTGGGCGCGATTCAAGCAGCGCGGCGACGCGGGCGCGCGCGACGATCTCGTCGTCAAATACATGGGCGTCGTGCGCTTCGTCGCGGGGCGCATGGCGATGCACATTCCCTCGACGATCGATCTGGACGACCTGGTCGGCTGGGGCGTGCTGGGCCTCCTCGATGCGGTGGAGAAGTTCGACCCCTCGCAGGAAATCAAGTTTTCGACCTACGCGACGATCCGCATACGCGGGGCGATCCTCGACGAAATCCGTTCGCTGGATTGGGCACCGCGATCGCTGCGCGCGATGGCGCGCAAGATTGGCGGCGCGCGCGACAAGCTGCGGCATGCGCAGGGCAAGGACCCCTCGGCCGACGACATCGCGCAGGAGATGGGCGTGACGGTGGAACAGGTGGATGAGTGTCTGGCGCAGGTGCAGACGGCGCAGGTCTTGTCGCTGGACGACTACCTTCCGAACGAGGACCGCGAAGAGGCGCGCAAGCTCAGTCTGATCCAGGACACGGGGGCGAAATCCCCGGAAACCGAGGCCCAGGCGGTGGAAAGACGGGCAAAACTGATGGCCGCGATCGTGGAGTTGCCGGATCAGCAGCAGAAGGTGTTAAATTTATATTATTATGAGGAGTTGACGCTCAAGGAGATCGGGACCGTCCTTGAGGTGAGTGAGTCGCGCGTGTGCCAGATTCACAGCGCGGCGCTCAAGCGCCTGCGGCAGGCGGTCCACCGGGACGTGTAGGGCGACTGGAGGCGCGGATGCCGCAGCCAATCGATATGCAGACGGAACTCGGCCGGACGATGGTCGCGGAACGTATCCAAGACGCGTCGGCCCGCGCGGCGTTGCTGGCCCAGCAGCGCGCGCAGGTGGAAGAAGACAAGGTCCGCGTGGCGCAGCAGACGCAAGTGGGCAAGGCGGAGCAGACGGACAACCGCGAGGTGGGCGAGCAGGACGAGCAGGGCGATGCGCACGAACGCGGGCGCAGGCGGCGTCCCGCGGAGCAGGCGGCGGCGGAGGATGCGCCGCCCGTGGCGCGAAAGGCGATCGAGCCCGGCGAGCACCACGGTTTCGACGTGAGTATATAGGGCGATTCGGTTTAGAGGCGCGGAGTACCCGCGCGCACGTAGCAAGGGACGCCGAGAATGCCGTTGGATTTCCAGGCGATGATCATGCTGGGCGGGCTTGTCCTGTTCGTGGTCGTGTGTTTTGGCGCGATTTTTTTCATCATGTCGCGCGAGTACCGGATCAGCGGGATGCCGCCGGGCCACGCGAACACGGACCTGACGAACATGATGATTTTGTTTCAAACGATGCGCGATATCCTGACGCAACAGAAGGACCTCGCTCGCGAGTTCAATATCAGCATTGACAAGAAAGTGAACGAGGTCCGCAAGCTGGTGCAGAGCAATGGCGACGTGCGCGCCGAGCTGGAGCGGACCAAGCGGGAAATGGCGGCGCTCTCGGCGCGCACGCGCAATGAGTTGGCGGCGCTGGAACGGCGATTGGGCCAGGTGGACACTGAGGTCGCGGAAGCGGAGGGCGAGGCCGAGCGCCAGCCCGAGCCGGACGCGATTGACGAAGCCGAGGAGCCGGAGGCCGCGCCGCTCGAGATTCTGCCGCAGGACCCGGCGTCCGAGGATCCGTCCGACTTGATCGATCGCTGGACGCGTGGCGCGGAACTCGAGCCGGAACTCGTCGACGAGGAAGCCGACGCGGACAATGGCCTGAACGGCGAGTCGCGCGAGGAAGAGGAAGCGGAATCGGAAGACACGCGCGCGGCCTATCGCACGCTGCTCAATTTGCAGCCCGCGGGCCGGTCGAGCGTGCCTTCGTCGTCGGACATTCTGGATGCGGGCCGCAAGTCGAACGGCGGCCAGTATCTGACGCCGATCCAGCAGCGGGTCTATGAATACAGCGACGCGGGGATGCGCGTGCCGGAGATTGCGCGGGAACTGGGCGTGGGCAAGGGCGAGGTGCGCCTCATCCTGAGCCTGCGGCAGGATCGCGACCACTAGCAACCCTTCGTCTAAGAGATTCTGACAATACCCGACTCCGGCTGCCAGGAACCCGCATGGGCGAGCCGCCCATGCTACGAGTATTGGATTATGTTAGAGGCTTCAGGAGTGGAGGGGCCGTTTCGGCTCTTCTGAAGCGGCGGGACGCCGCTTCCACTTTGGCGACCAGTGTGGAGAGTCGTGATTGGCGATAGGGGCTCGGGGATGGGCGCGGTCGAAGGGGTTCGCTTTGTCCCGCTGACCTTCGGGGGCGGCGGCGCGGCGGAGGCGGTCTCGCGATTGCTATTGTCCGGCGCGGTGCTACGCGGACGCATCGCCGCCGACGGGGCGCTGTTGAGTTTGGCCGTCGCGGGTCAGCGCATGCCGCTGCCCAAGAGCGTGGCGTTGCCGCCGGGCACCGCGGTCGAAGTCCAACTCTCGCACGAATCGGGCACGCAACAACTGCGGCTACGGGTATTGGACGCTGCGTCGCCGAAGACGCACGCGGCCTCGCAGCCGCAGACCTCCGCTCCGCAGGCCGCGCCCGTGCCCGCGCGAATGATCGCGCTTTCGCCCGCGCTTGCGGAGTTGCTGAAACCGGAGCAGGCGGCGGTCCTGCTGCCGAAGTTGGCGGGATTGCCGGCGAAGGCCGTTGAAGCGCTGCTTACCGTGTTTGTCACGCGGTCCGATGCGGGGCGCGCGCTAGCACGGCTGGCGTCGATGCTGGACGCGGAGGTCTCCGGGCGCCGGCTACAGCCGGGGATGGGCGAGGCGGTGGAGACGCTGGCGCGGACGATGGACGCCGAATCCCCGGAGGAATTCCGGCGCGCGCTGGAGCTGGCGCGGGAGTTCATCGGCTCCCGCGGCGATCGCGGGGCGGCCGCGGGCGCAGGGCGCGAGCCACAGACGCTGGCGCGCGGTGCGGCGGACGAGCTCGCGACGCTGCGCGAATCGCTGGCGGCGCGCGGCGGCGCGGAAGGCCGGGCGGCGGGCGAGACGATCAAGACGCTCGACGCCTTCGTCGAGCGGATGGTCCATTCGACGCTGCAAAATGTACGCGCGTTGGATTCGCCCTATCAGTTTTTTTCGATTCCGTTTGCGCCGCGCACAGGCATCGAACATGCGCAGGTGCACGTGATCGGCCGTGACGGGCGCGGCCCCGGCGGCGGGGGAGAGCGCGAGGCGCACCTGGTGGCGCTCGATTTGCACCTGACGAATCTGGGCGCGCTGTGGATCACGATTCAATCCTCCGGGCCGGCGTGCCGGTGCGTGATTCGCGCCGAGAACGGCGTGGTACGCGCTGCGATCGATGCGGGCTCGCCGTCGCTCGAGGCGGCGCTGCGGCGGGCGGGATTTCCTGCCGCGCAAGTGCACACCGAGGCGTGGGACGGCGACCGCGCGGAGGCGGCGGCGCTATTGCTCTCGCGGCCGTCGAGTTTCGAGGCGGAGGCGTGATGGACGAGTCGACTCCGCGGCGGAAGGTCGTTGCGCTGCGTTACGACGCGGCGCAGGACGGCGCGCCCAAGGTGGTGGCGAAGGGCAGCGGGCATCTCGCGGAGCGGATTCTGGAGGTGGCGCGCGAACACGGGATCGTGATCCACGAAGACCCAGACTTGCTCCAGACCTTGGCCGCGCTGGACGTGGACATGGAAATCCCGGAGGCGTTGTATCGCGCGGTGGCCGAAGTGTTGGCGTTTGTGTATCGGACGAACCGGGAACTTGGCGGGGCGGGGACCGGGCGGTAGTGGAAGAGAGTGTCCGCAGATGGCGCAGATTAGCGCAGATGATCGAGGGGATGGGATGACCGGCTTGCGAGGCGGGTCGCTAGGAGGGTGAGATTGTTTCGTCGGTCGCGATGGATTTCCTGCCTCGAATAAGAGTCGGTGGTCGCGGCGTTCTCGCACTGACGGGAGTTTATTGGTAGCGGGCGGGAAAGCGGAACCTCGGGCTGGATTCGGGGAAAGGCGGGGTCGTCGGTTACAATGGCGTAGGGATTCGGCAGAGACTTGCGCCGGCGCGTGTTGCCTTGCGCTTGGGGGGCGTTGAGATATGTCGTCGTTCGCGTTCACGTCGACGAAGTGGGCCATGCGGCTCGCGTCGAAGCTGATCAAGGCTGATGTGCGTTTGCACAACGCCGGGGTCATCCAGGACGACATGTCGATCATCTTCGCGGTGAATCATTTTACCCGCCTGGAAACCTTTCTGCTTCCCTACCAGATTCACAAGCATACGGGGCGCGAAGTGTGGTCGTTGGCGGCGGGCGAGTTGTTCGTGGGGCGGCTGGGCAAGTACCTGCGCACGATGGGGACGGTCTCGACGCAGGACCCCGACCGGGACAAGATGATCGTCAGTTCGCTGCTGCGAGGCAATCACCCGTGGATCATTTTCCCCGAAGGGCAGATGATCAAGGACAAGAAAGTCGTCGATCCGAGCGGCGCGTTCACGGTGTTTAACCGCGACGGGCGGCGCCCCCCGCACAGGGGCGTGGGACAACTCGCGTTGCGCGCGGAGTTTTACCGGCACAAGCTGGAGTGCATCTACAACAACCCGAAGAAGCCGGGTTTCGCCGAGGCGATGGCGAAGTTCGATCTGGGCCCGCAGGACGACGTGGCGGCCATCATCGCCAAGCGCACGGTGATCATTCCGATAAACATTACGTACTACCCGATCCGCGCGCGCGAGAACCTCCTATTGCGGATCGCGTCGGCGCTCACGAAGGACTTGAGCGAACGCACCATCGAGGAGCTCTCGGTCGAGGGCACGCTGATCTCGGAGGACACAGACGTCGATGTGTCCCTAGGCGATCCGATCGACGTGCGGGCGTATCTCTTCGATCCGCGCTACGCGGAGCTGATGGCCTGCGGCGACGACCTGCACAAGCTCGAGGCCGACCCGAAGTCGCTGTTCCACGAGGTGTCGAACGAGCTCATGCAGCGGTATATGTCCAATATTTACCGGCTGACGCGCGTGAATTACGACCACGTGTTTGCGACGATTGTGCGCTACCAGGGCGCGACGCCCTTCACGGAGCGGCGCTACCGGAACCGGATATTCATCTGCGCCGACGAGCTGGCGCGCGAGAACAAGCACAACATGCACACGCTGCTGCGTTCGACGTACCGGGACGTGCTCTACGAGGATCCCAGCCCAAAGTTTGACGATTTCCTGGACCTGTGTTTGCGCGAGGGAGTGCTGCAGAAAGAAGGCAATTTGTACCGGCGCGCGCCCGGCGTGACACCGGGGCACACGGACTTCCATACCGTGCGCGCGCTCGAGATGGCGTATGTGATCGCGAACGAAGTCGAGCCGCTCGAAGGCTTCACGAGCATGGTCGAGCGCGTGGCGGCCATGCCGCGCCAGGAATTGTCCGAGACGCTCCGTCAGCGCTTCATCGACGAGGACCGCCGGGAGTTCGAGGAAGATTACCACCACTATCGATCCGCAGAGAGCCATCCGGCGGACATTGGGCGGCCGTTCCTGCTCGTGCCCGAGCGCTACACCGCGGGCGTGGTGCTGGTACACGGGTATCTGTCGGCGCCGCGCGAGATGCAGGCGCTGGCGAATTATCTCTATGAGCGCGGGTACGTGGTGTATGGCGTGCGCCTGAAGGGCCACGGCACGGCGCCGGAGGACCTCGCGCGGACGGCGTGGCGCGATTGGTACGAGTCGCTCAATCGCGGGTACGCGATCGTCAAATCGTTCACGGACGATATCATCATCGGCGGGTTCTCGACGGGCGGCACGCTGGCGCTCATGGGCGCGGGGCTCAAGCGCGACAAAATCAAGGCGGTCTTCTCGATCTGCGCGCCGCTGAAATTGCGGCAGTTCGCGGCGCGGCTGGTGCCGTCAGTCGTGGGATTCAATTCGCTGCTGCAGCGCCTCCGGGGCGGCGACACCGGGTGGGAGTACGTGCAGACCTCGCCGGAAAACGAGCACATCAATTACAAGCGCAATCCGTTGTCGGGCGTGCGCGAATTGAACCGCGCGATGGAGGCGATGGAGAAGGCGCTGGTGGACATCGTCGTGCCGACGCTCATCGTGCAGTCGTCCAGGGACCCGATCGTGGACCCGGCGAGCGGCATGGACATCTTCTCGCAAGTGGGCACGCCGCTGAAGGAATTGACCTACTTCGAGCGCGACAAACATGGGATTGTCAACGGCCCGCGATCGGAGGAGGTCTTCGAGCGGGTGTACCGGTTCCTGTTGTGGGCGCAGCAACAGCGTCCGCACGCGGCCTTGCGCGTAGCGGGCGACGGCGGCCAGAAAACGAACCCGCTGCTAGAACGAGAGCGGGCCGCCGCGCCGAGCGTCGCGTCGTAGTTTCAACCCGCGACAGCGCGCGCCATCAATTCATTCGCAGGTATGCTGCGGGGACGTCTTGGAGTCCGGCCGGTGCGTTCGGCGCGACGCTTGCCGCATTCGGCATCCGTTTCATGTAGCCGCCGATGAGCACGAGCACGACGATGCCCACGGCGAGCAGGGTCCATCCGAGGCGGCCGTCGCGCCATTTCTCCGACCACTTGCGCGTCGAGGTGAGCACAATCGCGAGCGCGAACGCGGCGATAGACACCAAAAACTTCACACCGAAGAGCGCGTGGTAGAGGCCTTGGCCGTCGTGCAGCGGCGCGGTCACTTTGATGTAGTTGTAAAAGCCGCTGATGAGGAAAAGCACGATCGAGGGGTGGATCATCATTTTCCAACGCTTCATGATCGCGTCGCGCAGGGCGCGGTGCTGATCAGGGGTGAGCGACTTGTTCGCGGCGGGACGCAGGATGAGCCAGTGGAAGAGGATGCTGCCGCCTACGGCGACGGCGCACAGCACATGAATCCAGCGCATGGCCAGCGCGATTAGTTCGTTTGAGTCCATCGATGCTTCCTTTTTGGTGAAATCCGCTCTCGTGAATAGCCAAGCATAGCAGACGTTTCCCGTCGAGTTCGCGTGTTCAGCCGTCCCTCCGGGACTTAGCGAAGTTTGGAGTCGCCGACCCGGCACTAAAGGACGTGTTGCCCAAACCAACGGCGCGGAAATTCAACGACTCGGACTTCTTTGGACTGCGGCAGCGATAGCTGCCGCTTTCGCGCCGGGGAGCTCACTCCGGCGCAGTGCGCGCAAAAAACGGGGATTCCGGCGCGACGACGCCCAGCTCCGCTGGGCTAAGCAAAGCGGCAGCTACCGCTGCCGCAGTCCAAAGAGGCCTTTCACGTCTCTCCAGGCGAGGCGGATCAGTTGGGCGACCGGCCAGGAAGCAAGCGAGGAACTTTCGGACGGGCCGCGGGCGTTTAGTATGATGTTTGGGGAGTTTTCGTATGGCGGCTGTCCGACCGATAGTAGCGCCTGCGCTGCCGGTGGTCGACCGGCTGGGCCGGCGCCTGCGCGACCTGCGCATTTCGGTGATCGATAATTGCAACTTGCGCTGTCCGTATTGCATGCCGCAGGCGAAATACGGCGAGGGGTACCGGTTTCTGTCCGAGCTGGAGTTGCTGACGTTTCCGGAGATTGAACGCGTGGCGCGCGCTTTCGTCTCGCTTGGCGCGGCGAAGTTGCGGATCACCGGGGGCGAGCCGCTGCTGCGGCGCGACCTGGCGGATCTGATCCGCGCGTTGCGCGCGATCGAGGGGGTCGAGGACATCGCGCTGACGACGAACGGGCTATTGCTTCGGAGGCAGGCGAAGGCCCTGCGCGACGCGGGCATGGATCGCATCACGGTGAGCCTGGATTCGCTGGATGACGCGATCGCGGGAAAAATGAACGGGCGCGGCGTGGCGGCGGGGGTTGTGCTTGATGGGATCGCCGCGGCGCAGGCGGCAGGGTTTACGACGATAAAAGTGAACGCGGTCGTGCAGCGCGGGATCAACGATGCGACGGCCGTGGACATGGTCGAGCATTTTCGCGGCAGCGGCGTGATTCTTCGGTTCATCGAATACATGGACGTCGGCACGCGGAATCACTGGCGGCTGGACGAGGTCGTACCCTCGCGCGAATTGCGCGATCGCATTCACGCGCGGTGGCCGATCCGGCCCGTCGAAGCGAATTACCGCGGCGAAGTGGCCGAGCGCTACGCATTCGACGACGGCCGCGGCGAGGTGGGATTCATTTCGAGTGTGACGGAACCGTTCTGTGGCGGGTGTACGCGCGCGCGGATTTCAGCAGACGGATCGTTATATACCTGTCTTTTCGCTTCGGCGGGCCTGGATTTGCGCGGCCCGTTGCGCGCGGGCGCCGGCGACGAGGAGTTGCGCGCGCTGGTGCGCGGGGCGTGGAGCGCGCGCGAAGACCGGTATTCCGAATTACGCGCGGGGCCGCATGCCGCGGGCGAAGCCAAGGTCGAAATGTACAAGATAGGTGGATGAATGCTTTCGCATCTGAACGAGAAGAACCAGCCTGCCATGGTGGACGTAAGCGCGAAGACCGCGACCCGGCGCACGGCGCACGCGCGGGCCGTGGTCGAGCTGCCGGAGGCGGTCGCCCAGGCGATTTCCGGCGGCGAGATCACCGGGCCGAAGGGGCCTGTGTTCCAGACGGCGATCATCGCGGGGGTGATGGCGGCGAAGAAGACGAGCGAATTGATTCCGCTGTGTCATCCGATTGGGCTGGAGGACTGCAGGATCGAAATTACGGTGCAGACGGCGAACACGCTGCACGTGGATTGCTCGGCGACGGTGACGCACAAGACGGGCGTGGAGATGGAAGCGATGACCGGCGCGGCGGTGGCGGCGCTGACGATTTACGACATGTGCAAGGGCCTCTCGCACGGGATCGTGATACGCGAGCTGCGCCTGATCGAGAAGCGTGGAGGCAAGAGTGACTACGTCGCGGGATAGCGCGCCCGTCCATGGCCTCGTGCTCGCCGGCGGGCGGAGCGCGCGCATGGGAGTGGACAAGTGCGCGCTCGAGCTGCATGGCGCGCCGCAGGCGCGGTACTGCTTTGGACTCTTGCAGCAGTTTCTGCCGGAGACATGGGTGAGTGCGCGTCCGGAGCAGCGGGCGCTGCCGGCGCTTGCGGGGCTGCCGCTGATCGAGGACCGCTATGACGGTGTTGGACCGGTGAGCGGCGTGATCTCGGCGATGGAGGCGCAGCCGGAATGCGCGTGGCTGGTGCTGGCGTGCGACTTGCCGCTGGCGGACGCGCGCGGCGTGCGCACGCTGCTGGAGGGCCGCGACCCCGCGCGCCTGGGCACGGCGTACATGGCGTCGGATGGATTTTTTGAGCCGCTCTTCGCCGTTTACGAACCCGCGATGCAGCCGTGGCTGCGGGAGCGTCTCGGCCGCGGACGCTACAGCCTGCGCGAGGCGCTGGCGGACGCGGACGTGCGGCTGCTGTGTCCGCCGGACGAGCAGACGCTTAGCAACGTGAATACGCCCGAAGACCTCGCGCGCGTGCGGCTGGCGATCGCGCAGGCGGAGGTGCGCGCGTGAGCGCCGGCCGGCGGGTGCGCGTGCAGTACTTCGCGGTGTTGCGCGAGGAAGCGGGCCGTTCGGAGGAGGCGCTGAGCACATCGGCGAACACGATGGGCGAGTTGTATGAGGAATTGCGCGGACGGTATGGGTTCGGGCTGACACGCGAGCGGTTGAAGGTGGTGGTGAACGAGGAATTCGACGAATGGTCGCGCCCGGTGCGCGAGGGCGACACGATCGTGTTTATCCCGCCGGTGGCGGGCGGGTGAGGAGCGGGGCGCGTGTTTAGGCTGAGTCACGGACCGATCGACGCGGGCGCATGTCGCGCGAGATTGAACGACCCGCGTGCGGGCGGATGCGTCGTGTTCGAGGGCGTGGTGCGCGATGAGAACGAAGGCCGCGCGGTGCTGCGTCTCGAATACGAGGGCTACGAGTCCGTGGCGGTGAAGGAAGGCGAGGCGGTCCTTCGCGAGGCGCTGGAAAAATTTCTGGTGATGCGCGCGGAGTGCGTGCATCGCGTCGGGACGCTCGAGATTGGCGACATGGCCGTGTGGGTCGGAGTAAGCGCGGCGCACCGCGGCGCGGCGTTCGATGCGTGCCGCTACATCATCGACGCGATCAAGCATCGTTTGCCGATATGGAAGAAGGAGCACTACGCCGAGGGCGATTCGGGTTGGGTGAATTGCCAAACACCTGCCTCGACGGGGGCGCGAAAGCATTCCGGGGAGAAACGGTGAGATGAATGGCCGGGGGCTCGGTTGTTATGCGCTTGTGCTCTTGAGTTTTGGCGTGGCTGCGTCCGCCGAAACGCGTGAGGTGTTTCCGGTCGACGCCATGATCGCTCCGCCGTTTCCGGTCGATATTGAGGCCGCGCCTTCGCGGGGCCTAGTAGCCTTCTCAATGTTTGACCATGGCGCGCGAAACATCTGGTTGGCCGGCCCGCCGGAATACGAGGCGAAGCGCCTTACCGCGTACACTCAGGATGACGGAATCGAACTGGGCCAGTTGACCTTTACCGCCGACGCAACACAAATCGTGTACGCGCGCGGTGGCGCGCCAAATGCTGCGGGCGAAATAGCCAACCCGGCGGCGCTCACTGGCGGCGTCGATCGCTCCTTGTGGATTGTCGACACCGAAGGTGGGATACCCCGCCGTTTGGACGATGGCTGGGGTGCGGCACCACACCCGGAGGGGAAATATTTCGCCTATCTAAAGAAGGATGGCGTGTGGCTTTCGCCTCTAGACGGCGGCGAGCCGAAGCCGAGGAAGCTGTTCGGCGTTCGAGGCGCTGTCTCGCAGTTGCGCTGGTCGCTCGACGGATCACGCCTGGCTTTCTCCAGTGATCGGCGGACGCATGGCTACATCGGAGTGTGGTCTGGTCAACTCGACACGGCATCATCGTCGGTAGATGGCGAGATTGTCTGGCTCGATCCGAGCGTCGATCGGGATTCCGAGCCTGTGTGGTCCCCGGACGGTAAGCGGATCGCCTTTTTACGGCGGCCGACGCTTGACCCCAATGTATTGCCGTTTACACCTAGGCTTGAGGCCTCCCCGTGGAGCCTGCGCGTAGCGGACGCGGAAACGGGCGTCGGCGATGAAGTGTGGCGTGCAGAGGAGGGAGCCGGCAGCGTGTATTGGCCGATTGCGGCGAAACAACAGATTTGGTGGACGAAAAGCGATCGCATCCTGTTTGCCTGGGAGCGGGATGGGTGGAATCACTTGTACAGCGTGGGCGCCGGTGGTGGAGAGCCAACGTTGCTGACGCCGGGTGCCTTCGAGGTGGAGCACGTCGCACTCGGGCCGGATTCGGAAACGGTGTATTTTTCATCGAATCAAGACGATCCGGATCGAAGACACCTGTGGAAGGTTAGCGTTCAGGGTGGAAAACCAAAAGCGATCACCAAGGGCAACGGAATCGAGTGGAGCCCAGCGCCGTCGAGTGACGGCGAGACGGTGTTGCTGTTTCGGTCCGATGCCGTTCTCCCCGCGCGGCCAGCGATGGTGGACGGCCGTAACCGCCTCCGCGACTTGGAGCCGGATTTTCTTCCCGCAGAATTTCCAGCGAAGGAAATGATCTCGCCCGAAGCGGTGACGATTACGGCAGTCGACGGCGCGGAAGCGCCTGCACAACTTTTCGTGCCACGGAATCTGCGGCCGGACGAGCGGCGGCCTGCCGTCATTTTCCTTCATGGCGGATCGCGCCGGCAGATGTTGCTCGGCTGGAATTATATGCAGTATTACCACTACAACTATGGCGTGATGCAGTACCTCGTTTCGCGCGGGTTTGTGGTGCTCTCGTTAAATTACCGCAGCGGCATCGGATACGGGATGGTGTTCCGCGAGGCCCACGAGTATGGCGTGACTGGCGCGAGTGAATTCCGCGACGTGCTCGGTGCGGGACTCTACCTCCGTGGGCGCCGCGATGTGGATCCAGCGAGGATCGGTGTGTGGGGAGGGTCGTATGGGGGATACTTGACGGCGCACGCGCTGGCTCGTGCATCGGATCTCTTCGCCGCGGGCGTGGATGTCCACGGGGTCCACGATTGGCGGGAAGACATGCGGATTTTCGTGCCTACCTACGATCCGAAGGATTACCCGCAACAGTCGAAGATGGCTTGGGAGTCCTCGCCGCTCTATTTCGTGGACGGTTGGCGTTCGCCCGTCCTCTTGATTCACGGGGACGACGACCGCAATGTTTTTTTCTCTCAGACTGCGACGCTCGTGCGGGAACTGCGCCGCCTGAATGTGAGGACAGAGACACTCGTGATTCCGGATGAGGTGCATTTTTTCCTTCGCTACGAAAGTTGGCTCAAAGTCAGCCGGGCAACGGTGGAATTTCTGCTCGAAGAACTGGGTGAGCCAGACGCTTCACGGAGGTGAGGGCGCCGAGTGAATTCTGCGTTGCTTTTGAGTGCTACTCCCGGCGAAGGATTTTGATCAGTTCAAGTAGTTTTCCGTCGGTCATGTAGTAGCGGACTGCGCCGGTCTTGTCGATCAGAATGACTTGCGGCACGTAGCCTGTGCGATAGCGCGTGAAGGTCTCTGAGGACTCGACGTCGCAGCCGACGGGGAAGGCGACGCCGGCGTTCCGGATGTATTGCGCGACGGTCTGGGGCGTGGATGCGCCGTCGTGGACGGAGATGACGGCCACGTCGTTCGCGTCTGCGTAGAGGGTGTGGAGCGCGTTCATTTCCGCGAGGTGTTGCCGGTTGGGCGCGGACCCGTCGAAGCTCGCCCAGAGCATGAGCACGACGACCTTGCCATGCAGATCGGCGAGATGGATGGCCTCCTGTTCTTCGGCGAGATTGAACCACGCGCGGCACGCAAGCTCCGGG
The DNA here is from genome assembly GCA_038916785.1 of Candidatus Hydrogenedentales bacterium. Classification (GTDB taxonomy): domain Bacteria; phylum Hydrogenedentota; class Hydrogenedentia; order Hydrogenedentales; genus VFKU01. The sequence continues at coordinate 36,563 of JBCLBO010000015.1, forward strand.
GCGGGCCGGCCCACCAGCGGCTTGATGTTGTTGGCCCAATGCGTGTCCTGCGCGGGGGCCTCCGGCTTGAACTCGCGCAGGCGGACTTCGGGCACCTCGAGTTTCACGGGGTCGATATCGAAATCGCGGCGCAGGAACCGCAGCGCGTGCTCCGCGCGAAATCGCAGCGGCTCGTCGGGTACCGTCTCCAGTTCGATCGTGAATTCGCCTTGCGCGTTGGGGGTGACGGCCACGGGCGGATCGAGATTGAGCGAGGTGACCAGGACTTTGTCGAGCGGCGTGTCGTCGCGCGTGGTCACGCGGCCGGCGAGCGTGGGCGCGGCGCGGAAAGCGATGGTGGAGAGGTCAATCTCGGGCGCGTCGCCCACGGTGAAGTCGATGCGCGGATACTGCACGGTGCTCATGCGGTGTGGCGCGCGGATGTGTAGCACGCCTTGTCCCGCGGGGACCAGTAGCTCGAAGCGGCCGGTCTTGTCGCTGACGGTCTCGGCGACGACGTAGTTGCCCGCGCGATAGGAGAACACCGCGAGCGGGACCGGCGCCTGGCCGGCGTCGAGCGCGAGGCCGAAGAGCCGGTGGCCGACCGGCATAACGAGATCGGCGACGGCCCTCCCCGCGATTTCGTCGGCCAGGATCGCCTTGGGCGGCGGCATGGCGAACTTCGGGTGGTGCGCGGCGACGAAATATTTTCCGGACGGGACCATCGCGCTGTAGAAGCCGTCGGGCCCGGAGAGGACCTCGGTGGCGAGCAGGGGCGAGTCGAACTCGCGCGGCTGATAGAGCGAGATGCGCGCGCGGTCCAGACCGTTTCCCGCGGCGTCGGTGATGCGGCCGACGGCTGGAATCCCGTCGGGCAGCGGAAAATCGAGTTCGATGTCGCTCGGGAGCGCGGGCAGCGCGCCGTCGGCGTAGGCCGGGTGCCCGATCGTGACGGACACGAAGGCGTTCTCGGGCAGCGGCGGAAAGGTGAGGAAGCCTTCGGAATCGCTGCGTTGCGCCGGGAACCCGAGCGGGACGAGATCTTCGATGTAGACGGCGAACACACCGGGAATTTCGAGGCGGCGTATGCGCGCGCCTTCGATGGGTTCGAAGCGCGCATTGACGATTCGCAGCCGCGTGGCGGCGGCGGACGGGGGCAACGCGATATCGATGGCGGTGTCCGATACGCACTGGCCATTGGCGCCGCCGAGCGCGAATTCGCCGTGGTAGGCGATCAATTGTACCTGGGCAGTCGGTACGCCGGTGAAGGAGAAGCGGCCGGCGGCGTCCGTGATCGCGGCGGACGAAGCGCGGGAGACGCTCAGCCAGACGATGGCGCCTTCGATTGGCGCGCGATTGGCGCGCACGACCGTGCCGGAGAGCGTATGCGCCGACGCGGCGGAAATCAATGCGTGCGCGGCGAGCAACACTGCGGCGGCGAAGGCGTGCCGCACCGATCAGCTCCGGGGCGCGAGCGCGCCGATGGACGAGACCGGCGGAAGACCGGCGCACTCCAGGGTGACGATGGAATCGGCGCTGACGACGAAGGTGTAGGCGCTAGACGGCGATTTGCCGCGCAGGATGGGCACGGCCGTGTCGCCGCAGGGGACGTCCGCGGTGGTGACGACGACGAAGACGATGTCGGGCCGATTGAGGATTCGCTGGGCCTGGGCGAGGACGTCCGCCATCATCGCGGCCTGGGCAGCGGGCACGTGCACAATCACGGCGGCCCGCCGCTCGGCGTCGGCGGGGAGCGTGCCGCAGACGGGCGCGTGCGTGTACCACGCATATTTTTTCCCGAGCGTGGATCGACCCGATGGATCCCCTGGGAGTACGAGCGTTCCGCCGTCTGCGGGCGCGCCGGCTTCAGGCAGGATTGCGGCGGACGCTGCCGACACGGACGGGGCGTCCGCCGTCGCGATGGAGGTTGCGACGCAAGACAGCGGCGTCTTGGGCACGACGGCGGGCCATCGGATCATGCCGTCCCTGGCGCTGAACGCGCGCCACAGCGTGATCGGCTCCGCGATGCCGGCGAGCGAGGTCCGCGCTTCGACGAGAACGCCGGGCACGGGAGATTTTTTTTCGTTGACGATGGTTGCCGACAGCGAGGTGAGCGGCATGAGTTGCACAATGGCGTCGGTGGAGCGATCGCGCGTGATGGCGAACAGGGCGCCGTCGGCGCGCGAGGGGTGCTCGACCATGCCGACGACGGTGCCGTCGGACGGGAGAGAGCCGAAGGACAGCTCGACGAGGCCGTCTTGATCGGTGGCGTACCAACCCAGTTGTTCCGGGCGAAGCACGCGGACTATTGCGCCGGCGACGGGTTTTTCGGCGGCGTCGATGACTTCGAGCGAGTAGCGCGGCAAGGGCGCGACCCAGAACGTGGGCACGTCGGCCTTCTGGCCCGCGTGAACCGTCACGCGCAATCCGGAGTCGGGCGGCAGCAGGAAACCCGGCGCGCTGGCGAGCCGGACGACGGCCTCGCCTTCGGTGGCCGTGAGTTCGTAGGCGCCGGTGGGGCCGGTGGTCGCTATCGCGGCGGGCACGCCCGAGGAGAGGAGTTCGAGGCGCGCGCCCGCGACGGCCTGGCCGGACTTCGCATCTTTCACGCTGCCGCGCAACGAGGCCGTGCCGGCGACTTGCAGCATCACGCGCTGACTTGGGAATTCGGCGCTGATGAGTACGCGCTGGGAATTGGACGTGCGGAAGGATGGGCCGGAGGCTTGGTAGAGCCACGGCCCGGGCTTGAGGCGCAGGGCGTAGCTGCCGTCGCCCTGCGAGCGCGCGACGACGGTGTCGTTCGGCGGATTTGCGTTGACGAACAGGAGCGTGGCGTTCGGCACGACCAAATCGCGGCCGCGCGCGACGACATTTCCGGAGACGAGCACGCCGCGCGTGAGCGTGACGCGCGCGTTTTTGTCGCCGACGCGCAACTGCGGCGCCTCCTGCGCAAATTGCGCGTGCGCGACTTTGAGCGAGACCTCCGCGCCTTGCGGAAGCACGGCGATGCTGAACTGTCCGGCGGCGTCGCTCACCGGTTCCACGACGCCGTACGCGCCAAGTTTCGACAAGGGAATGCCGACCAGGCTGTCGCCGCGGATCAATACGCGCGTGATTCTGGCGCCCGCGATGGGTTTGCCTTTCTCCTCCTGCACGGTCCCTGCAAGCGTCCCGGGCTCCGGCAAGCTGATGTCCACGCGTTCGGAGGCGTCGAGGGCGAGTTTGACGCTGCGCCCGTCGATCGCGCGGCCCGGCGCGATGGCGAAGACACCGGCGGTGCCGGGCGGGACCCCTGCGAATGCGAAGGCCCCCGACGCGCCAGTCTCGGTGGCCAGGAGCGGGCCGTCGAGGCCGGACTCGACGAAGACCTTGGCGCCGGCGATGGGCGCGCCGCTCGCATCGCGCACGGTACCGTCAATTTTCGCGAGACCCTGCGCATGAGCGGCGAGGCCGGGACCGATGAATCCGGCCGCTGCGGCGAGCGCGAGGAGGGAGAAACCTTGGAATCGCTGCCTGAACATCGTGTGCGCCGCCGCTCCACTTCGCGAACGGAAGAATCGTAACAGGAATGGCGCGGGCGCTGCTAGCCTTGCCCGGCGAAGGGCTACTGCTCCCCCGTTTTGAAACCGCCGGCCTGACTCGTACCCGTTTTCGGAGCACTACGATCGGGAGCACGACGATCAGGAGCACGAAATGGGGGAACTCGGCCAAACCGGGATCACTGAGCGATGAAGTCGGCGGTAGCGAGTTGGAGCGTCTTGTAGGATTGGCGAAAGACGCGGCGCACGGCCGTCTCGGCGTCGGCGCCGGAGGCGATCTCGCGGAGGAACTGGGCGAGACGGCGAGTGCCGAAGCGCGACTTGAGGTAGGACACGGTTGCGTGCGACTGGCGGTAGGCGAGGAAGAGCTGGTCCTTGTCGAGGCGGTCGAGCTGGCCCTCGACGAGGTCGCGCAGACTGAATAGCGCGCCCTCGTCGCGCGCCTTGCGCAGGTATTGCCGGTCGCTGGCGCTGAGGTCGAGCGTGAGTGCCTCGGCAATGCCTTCGTTGAACCACCAGGGCACGCCCTCGCGCGCGATGTGCCGCACGACCACGTGGACGTACTCGTGGTGCAGCCGCCGGCGCATTTCGTCGGAGGAGAGCGGGTTTCCGTCGGGCCCGATGACGGGGCAGCGGATCTTTGTGCCGTCGTAGATGGCGCCGACGTGTTCCTGCATCTGCGTGGCTTCGAGGAAGCCCTCGCTGGTGTAGAGCGAGACTTGGATGGGCGTGGGGGGGAAGGTCTGGCCGAGTTCGCGGCCGACGTCGCGATAGGCGGACTCGAGAATGTCGACGACCTCGCGCACGAGTTTGCCTTCGGCTTCGCGGCTATAGGTCACTTTGAAATGGGTCGAGTCCTTGTCTTCAAAGTCGGCCTCCACCTTCTGATCGCGCCGCGCGCTTTGCAGGCGCTCCGCGAGCCCGTCGCGCTGCGGATCGATGCTTTCGACCCAGTTCCACTGTTCGAGTGCCGAGGTGACGTCGTTGTCGCGGTAGTACGCTTCGCCGAGGAGGTAATGCGCGTCCGCGTCCCCGGGGACCAGTTCGATCGCTTCTTCGAGACGGAAGATGGCTTCGCGGACCTCGCCTTCGTGCAGGGCGTAGGCGCCGATCTGCACGAGCGGCATGGCGTTTTCCGGATCGTTCTGGATGGCGCGGCGGAGTATCGCGATCGCGCTTGGATAGTCTCCCGCCTTGGCCAATTCGGCGGCGTGCGCCTGCAAGGCGTTCGTCAGGTTTCGGCGAACGGTGTCGTTGCCGGGCTCGAGGCGGAGCGCAGCGTCGAAGTGCGTCTCGGCGGCGGTCCAGTCCTGTTGCTCGTAGCGCTCCACGCCAAGGGCATTCATGCGCGTCGCCTCTTGCGCGCCGGCGGGTAGCGAGCACAGGACCACCGCGCCCGCGAACGCGGCGAGCCAGCGGCCGCCCAGCACTCCCCCGAGTTTTTGTCGCATGGCGCGCCGCGGCTTAGCGGCCCCCGAGATACACGGTGACGTCGATCTCGACCTTCGCGTCCGCAGGCAGCCGGCCCGGCTGGATGGTCGTGCGCGCGGGCGGGTTCTCCGGGAAATAGGTTTGGTACACCTTGTTGAAGGCGGCGAAATTTTCGAGATCGGCGAGGAACACGCAGGACTTCACCACGTCTTTGAGCGTGGCGCCGGAGGCGTTGAGCACGGCTTGAATGTTCGCGAAGACCTGGTGCGTTTCCTCTTCGATGGTGCCGCGGGCGATGCCGCTGCCGTCGGGTCGAAGCGGGATTTGTCCGGAGAGGAAGAGGAAGTCGCCCGCGCGGACGGCGTGCGAGTAGGGGCCGATGGCGGGCGGCGCGCCCGGGGCGTTGATGCACTGCTTGGACATGGCGATCTCCACAGGTTTTGAACGCGATTCCCCCGTTAAGACCGTACCATATGCGCCGCGGGGGGTCAACGGACTCGGCGATGGAGATTTTTTCGGCGATGGGTGTCCCAGGGGCATTGACGCTTCGAGGCCGGACTCCTATAATGGCGTGGGCTGTGGGGAGACGCCGATTCCAATCGCGAACGGCGTCGTAGGGGGATATCCATTTGGCCGCGCTGGGGGAAGACCGGTACAAGCAATTGCAATCCGTCGTCGATTCGTGGGCCGCCGAAGTGTCCGAGGTCCGATCGGTATTGGCGGACAGGCTCAAGGTCAAAGTGAACGCGGCGCGTCCCGCGTTTCGTCTGCACCGCGAACGTGGTGTGAGCGCCCGCGCCGCGCCGCCTCCGGTGGACGCGCAATCCATTCTCGATGCGCACGCCCGGGCCGCGGAGATGGGGCGGGAAAAACAGCGGATCGAGTCCGAGCTGGCATTCGCCCGGGAGCAATTGCTCGCGATCAGCCGCGACGGCATCGAGCAGCGGCAGCGCGCCGACGAGAAGTCCGGACAACTGGAGGAAATGGCGCGCGCGCTGGGACGGGCGCGGCTCGATCTAAACGATACCTTGGAGCAATTGCGCGCGCGGGAATGGGCGCTGATCCAATCGGGCAACGAGAACACCGATCTGCGCGGCAACGCTGGGCTGGCGGCGATCCCGAGGACGGTGCCGGTCGACGACTACGACGCGGTGGTCGAGTCCCACATGTCGATCCGCGCGGAGGCGGCCTCGCTGCAGGAGCGCGTGATCCGGCGGGAGCATGAGATATTTGCCCTGCGCGGCGAGCTTGGCGCGGCGCGGACCGAACTCGCGGCGTGGGAATCCATGGGGCCGACGAGCGGCGCGGGCATCGCGCGGCTGGCAGGCGTGATCGCGGAGCGAAGCGCGGCGCTGGAACAAATCGAGGGCACCGCGCAGGGGCAGGAACTTTTGATCGGCGCGCTGCGCCAGGAATTGGACGCGGCGCGCGCGGATATCGAACGCCGCGAATTCGATCATGAACGTCTCGGGCACGCGCTGCGCCAAGAGATGGAATCGCTTCGCGCGGTGTCCATCGAGCGTGACTTCGTCGTGGCGCATCAGGCGCAGTCGGTGGAGACCTGCTCCATGCGCGAGAGCGAGCTCAAGGCGGAACTGAACGAATCCCGCCAAGTGTGTGAATCACTGCGTCTCCGGGCGCGGCAAGCGACGGATGAGGAGGAAGCGCAGAGGCGGGAATTGCAGATGCTTCGCGCCAGAATGGCCGAGCGCGAGAGCGAGGTCTGGCGATTGCGCTCGGCGCCGCCGGCCGCGGCTGGCGAGGAGCCGGGCCTGGCTCAACTCCAGGCCGCGCTGGCCACGCGGGACGGGGAATTGTCCCGCGCCCGCGCCCGCATCGCGTTTCTCCGGGGCCAGGGACGCGAGTCCGCCGGGCTGACGGCGATGGCCGAGGTCTTTGCGTCTGAACCGCCGGCCGCCGCCGGATCCGCACAGGGTCTCGCTGGCGGAGCATCGCTGGCGATCGACGGGATTCAAGTGAAGTCCAATCTTCAGCGCGAAGTGGAAGAGGCGCTCGCGGCGGAGTATCCCTGGCACCTTATTGGAATCGTAGGCGGAATGGCGGGGCTTGGGCTTCTGATTCTGGGAGTGCTCGCGCTGATTCTGGTGTAGCGGAGTTGTTTCGTAGTGTTTCAAGAGGCGATTTTATGGACATTCGTGCGAAACGATCCGGGCGATAGTTGAGTTGGATTTTTGTCTGAAGAAGTTCCACTGAAACAGTGGCCCTTTAGAGTTTGAGCGGGTCCTGCCGGCTACCGGCCCTCGAATCTGAAGTAACACACCCGCGTGAGCGGGCCGCCCATGCTACGAAGGCGGGGTGTCTTATTCGGGTGGGAGGTGTTGCCGGAGGACTTCTTCGACCTCGCGGTGGCCGTTCTTCCTTGCCAGGTCGAGCGCTGATTTGCCGTTGTAGAGGGCGGCCGGATCGGCGAGGTGGGCGAGCAGGGTCTGCACGATTCCGGCGTGGCCCTTGCCCGCGGCGTAGTGCAGGGCGGTCTTGCCGTCCCGGTTGGCGGAGTTCACCGAGGCGCCCTTTTCGATCAGCAGTTCGACCATTTTCGGGTTGCCGCCGCTGGCCGCCAAGTGCAGTAGCGTCCAGTCGTGGCGGCTGGTCCGCAGGGCGATGAGGTGCGGCCGCACGAGCAACACCTGCTCGACCCGCGCGAGGTCGCCGGAGATGACCGCATCGAGGATGCCCAGGCTCTCGTCGACGTGGCCGCATTTCTGGCACTTGGCGTCGCGCAGTTTGGTTTCGTTGCCGCAGCGCGTGCAGGTCCTCATGCGCGGGCGCGCGGGATATTTTGGCAAGTCTTCGCTGACGGACTTCGGGATGCCGTCGGACGACGGGCGCTTGCGTCCTGCTGTTGGCGTGTCGGACTTCGGCGGCGTGAGGTTGAGTCCAGGGACAGCGTTGCGCACGGCCTGCAGGGCGGAGTCGATCGATCCCGCGTAGCGTCGAAGGGCTGGATTCGCTTCGGGGCGCGATTTGCGTTTTTCCAGTGCGGGCGACTCCTGATACATACCGCCGCTTACCTGAATGAAGTCGTCGGAGGAAGTAGGGATCGGCATTTTTTCGAGCACAAAGGCAGACTCGGATTCCACGGTATCGAGTGCCGGCGCAGCGTGAGAAATTTCGCGCGCTTCGACGCGCGCGGAGGCGGGACTGGTTCTAGATTCCGTGACGGGCCCAGGGGCCGCGTGCGCCGTGGCCGCCGAATGGCGGAGGGTCGAGCGCAACGCGTCGAGCGCGGCGGTGAAGGCGTCGACGGGCCCGGTGCGCGCGGGTGATGGCGATGAAGCCGGGGGCGCGACTGGCGTGGCCGAGGCGACGGCGTCGTCGCGTTCGAGGTCCATGAACTCGCGGTGCGCCGGTGGGGGTGTTTGCAGATCGGTGCCGACGCGCGCGGAGTAGGCGCCGGGGGCCTCGTCGCGGCTGGACGCGGCAGCGCTATCCGCCTCGGTCTGGAGACGGCGAATGGCGGCTTCGCAATCAGCTCGATCCGAAGGATGCGGCCCTCCGACTGACGCCGATTTTTTCGACAGCTTCCGCAGACCCACGGCTACCTCCACGGTTGGGCGTCGCTAAGCCATTACGATCCAAGAGGTTGTGCCGGGGAGCGCAGGGCGCTCCCTTGGGGCCGAACCTCCATTTGAACTGTACCCGCAAAACGCCGTTTTTTGCCACGGATGCGGGTCGATTTCCGTCGTAATCCGAAGCATGTCAGGGAGTTGTGAAGAGTGTAGCCCTGGCGCATCGGTGCGCGTTGTCCGTTTTTGGAGGCGTTGCTATACTTCGCGCGCGGTTCGCAGTGGGGGAGTCGCGTGGGCCGCGAGGCGGGTTTTTCATCACACGAGCCCGGTTCATGGCGATTCTGGTGGGGGCGGCGAAGCAATGAGGAACTGGGGACGGCCGATGTGTTTCGTCGCGCTGTGTCTCGCCGCCACTGTGGAATTCTCCGCCGCGGAGCCTGAGGGCGCGCGACTCATTTACGAAGGCGGCGGCGTCCGCGACGTGGCGGGGAGCGTGGCCGGCGATTCGCTGTACCTTTCTTCCTACGCCTCGGACGAAGTCGTCGAGATCGATCCGGCGGACGGCGCGGTCCGGCGCCGCGTGAAAGTGGCCGAGGGTCCCACGGCGATCGTGGTCCATTCGTCGGGCGTCGCAGTCTTGAGCCGCGCCGCCGCGAGCGTGTCGCTGCTTGATCCGGCAGACCTCTCGTTCCAACGGAGCGTGCCGGTGACGCCCGGGACGAGCACATTGTTTCCCGCGGGCGCGGGACGGCTCGGCGCCATGAATTCATTCGCGGGCGAGATTTGTCTTATCGACACTCAGGCCGGGAGTGTGATGAAGCGGGTTGTGCTCGACGGCGGAGTTCCGGTGGGCGCGGCCTTCGATGGCGAGCGAATCGCCGTCGTAGGGCGGGCCCGTCCGACCGTATGGATGCTCGACGCGGAATCGCTCGCGGTGATTGCAACGGGCCCGCTGCCGGCCGCGCCGCGCGGGATCGTTTCGCCGATGGCTGGCCGCTTTGCGATCGATACGGACGCCGGGATGATGCTCCTGGACGCTGCGACGCTGGTGGTCTCGCCGGCGCGCGATATTCTTGCGAAGAGCGTGCATGCGTATCCGGGCGGAGTGCTTTGCGTCGCGGAGGGCGCCGTGCTGTTCTTTGGCGTTGACCTCGGCGCGGCGGGAACGGTGGCGCTGCCCCAGGGGGCCGACGCGGCCCGATCGATTGGCGGGGCCTTGTTCGCATGGTCCCGCACGCTCGGGCGCTTGTGGCGCGTGGACGCCGCACTAGCGCCGGCGGTCGAGACGGTGGCGCCGATTCTCGCGCCACTCGACCCGATCGTTGCGGCGTCGGCCACACTTGCCGCCGCCGAATCTCCGGCACCCGCCGCCCCGGCGCCGCCGGCGATCGACGCGGCGCCGGCTCCCGAGGCGGAGTCTCGATTCACGGTGCAGCCTGAGCGGCTTCACCTGGGGGGATTCAAGCCCTACGCACCGCATTTTGGCGATCCGACGGGCCGCACCTTCAACGAGGCGCTCGCGCGCGCGCTCAACGCAGGCGCGGATGAAGACAGCATTCTGTCCGCCGAATTTCCCGACCGTCTGGAGCACCTGAAGTTCGGCCGCCAGTTGCGATCGATTAACGCGGACGGGCGCGCGGGTGTTACCGCGGACGGCGGCGTCGAATTCGATTTGGGCGACGTGCACGTCAGCGCGGAGAGTATTTCGCTGCAATCGGATCCGCGCGAGCTTCGATTGGAAGGATCGCCGACGCTCACCCGCGGCGCGTCGGTGCTTTCGGCCGAACGCGTGTACGCGTTCGACACGCCGCTCCCGGACATCCCGGGATTCTGGCCGATCGTGCCGTCGCGCAACGCGCGGCCCGTGCCTCATCCGCTCGTGCCGCGGGGTTACAAGGACCCTGCGCCGCAAAAGCGGCCGTCGCTCGGCACGATCGAGCTCGAGGACGTTGCGTTGGAAGAGACCGATCGGCGTCTGACGGCGGACCGCTTAAAGCTGAACACGCTGGCGCGGCAGGCGAACCTGGAAAACGTCAGAGGCCAGGCGGGCCCCTTGTATTTTGGCGCGGAGTCGCTGCGGATCCTGGGCCCGCGGGCGGCGGCGGGCGAGGATTTCTGGGTGACCACGTGCGACGAGCCCGAGCCTCACTATCGATTTCGCGTATCGCGGGCAGAGTCGGAGCCCGGCGATGAGGTCGTGGTCACAAACGCGCGGCTGCAATTGCGCAGGGCCCCCACGCCGTTGTACGTGCCGCGCTACACGGTGGCGCTGGGGCCGGGCTCGCGGGGGCTAGACACCGAGATTAAGGTCGCGGGATCGACGGCGCTCGGCGGCTACGTGAACGTGGCGCACTGGTTTCGCGTGAACGACAGTGTCCAATTGGCGCCCCGCGTCTTTGCGACTGCGAGGCTGGGAACCGGCGTCGGGTTCGACACCGAGTATAACTTAATGAAGGACCCTGCGTCGGCGCTGTTTCGCAGCCGGGGCCAACTGCGGACGCTGTCCACGACGGAGCAGAACGGATACACGGAGTGGTATCACCGCCAGGAACTCACGCCGGACACGGTATTACTGGGCCAATGGGAACAATGGTACGAGCGCGACGTCATCAAGGATTTCTATCCGAACGACTATGAGAACCGCACCGGACCGAGGTCGTTCCTCAGCGTGGCCCACACGCGGCCGGACTACATGCTCACCGGCACGGTGGCCCCTTCGACCCACGATTTTACGCGAGACACGCAGAAGCTACCGGAGCTGACCTTTCATCTGTTCGAGCGCCAATTGGGCGGGGGTTTCTATGGTGCGTTCGGCGCGGTCGGCGGGTACTACGAGACGCAGCCGGAATCGATCGGCGCCGGGCGCGCGACGACGCTGGCGCGACTATCGTACGATTGGAACGTCGCGCGCGGATTCAACGTCTTGCCGTTTTTCGAACTCGATGGCACCTACTATACCCAGACGCTGGACGAATCGGGCGACGCGTTTCGCGGGACGGCCACCGTCGGGACGACCGTGCAGACGCGGGTGCAGCGATCGTATCCGGGCCTGGGCAATTTCACCGGGTTCAAGCACATCATCATTCCTTCGGCGACGATCAGCTACCGGCCGGCCGCCACGCTGGACGCCGCGGAGAACCCGCGATTTGACGCGCTAGACGATCGCCCGGGGCGCGTGCGAGTGGAAAGCACGCTGGACAATATTCTGCTGGGGCGGAACTCGGCGAACAAAAAGGTCTGGCCGGTCGCCCGGCTGACGTTCTACCAGGGCTACGACCTTGAGAACGAGGCAATTCGGGCGAACGACTACGAGATTGACCTCGAGGTGCGGCCGCGGCCGGCCTGGGGTGTGCGCACGGTCGCGGAAATTCACGATGTCAGCAGTTCATCCGCGCTGCCCGGAGACGACTTCAACCGGCTCATCACGTACGGGTTCTACGACAACAAACTCGGCAAGAACACGTTAAACGGCCGGGTGGGCTTCGCCTATACGGAATCCGGGCCTGGCGTGCTGAACCAGGAAATTCTCTACGGCGTGGGATACAAGATCGCCAAAAAATGGTCCGCCGCTTTCGAGCAGCGCTACGATTTCGAGCGCCAGGAATTTACGCGGCAGACCTACTCGCTGCTGCGCAAGCTCCACGATTGGGAGATCGGATTTACCCTGCGCGATCGGCAGGACAGCGTGGACTTCGGCATCCAAATCAATCTGGTCGACTTCCCGGAGATTGGGGCCGGGATGTAGCCCGCCGGCGCGCGCGGGCGCGTGCTAAGATACCTGAGTTTTATCCAGGAGTCCGGTATGACCGTAAAGACCGAAGCGCTGCGCGATACGATCGCAGGCGTGTTGCCGGGAATTGTCTCGCTCCGTCACGAGCTTCACCAGCATCCGGAGATTCGCTTCGAGGAAAAGTGGACCGCGGACCGCATCGCGCGATTTCTCGATGAACTCGGCGTCTCCTACCGGCGCGGCTACTGCAAGGGTACGGGCATCGTCGCCACGATCGATGGAGACGGTCCGAAGACGGTGCTTCTGCGCAGCGACATGGACGCGCTCGAGATTCAGGAGGAGACCGGCCTGCCCTACGCCTCGATCATTCCGCAGCGCATGCATGCCTGTGGCCACGACGGACACATGGCCAATCTCTGCGGAGTGATTCAGACCCTCCAGCGGCACCGCGACGAGTTGCGCGGGAGCGTGCGATTCGTGTTTCAGCCCGCCGAAGAAAACGCCGCCGGTGGGCGGCTTATGGTGTTGGAGGGCGTTCTCGACGGTGTCGACGCGGCCTTCGGCCTGCACGGCTGGCCGTGGCTGCCGGCGGGATTGGTGGCGATCAAGGAAGGAGCGGCGATGGCGAGCGCGGACTTTTTCCGGATCACGATCGAAGGCAAGGGGACGCACGCGGCCGATCCGGCGTCGGGCGTGGATCCCATCGCGGTAGCGGGGCACGTGCTCGCGGCGTTGCAGAATATCGTGAGCCGCGAGGTGAACC
>JBCLBO010000016.1:0-47481 GCA_038916785.1 Candidatus Hydrogenedentales bacterium
ATTCGAGAGAATCCACGCCTGCGCCTCGGGGACCGCGAGAAGGCGGCCCAACGACGCCGAATGATGGGCGAGCTGCTCTATTAACGCGACGTTGGACCATACGCCGGATTCGAGCGCATCTTCGCGCGAGAGCAGGCGCCGCACGAGCGCACCGTCTGCCGCCAGCCGCGACAATAGCGGTCCGTTGGCCGCAGCCATGGCGTCGGGAGGGATCGCACCGACGAGATTCGACGCGAGGTCCTCAATGGCAACGAGGCCGAGTTTATTCAGCAGCTTGATACTGGCAACAAGCATTGATCAGGTACCGCCGGAAATTGCGCCACAGTTCGGTGGAATCAACTCTCTGCCGACGCAGATGTAGGCAATTCGATTGGGTTGAGTGTTCCCTGCTCCGATCGAGCTTAAATCGATCGCATAGAAACGTAAAGAATTATTATAGCGAACTTAATGCGTCGTTGAACGTTTGTAAGCTCTTTTCAAGCGATATAACCCTTTTGTGCACTGCTTGAACCACGAATACTGAAAATCCTGACTGTAGTGCAACAAAACGCAGTATAGAGCGGTTCGTGACCATCGGCGTACCCTAGCGCCGACCTTAACCTTAAACCTTAGTCACGCAGGAGGCCGAAACCGGGCTCAAAGTCCCAGTTATCGATGAGATTTCATCGTACATTCTGTCCGCAACAATCTGGTTGCCCAGATTGTTGTAGTGCCGTGGAACGTTACCGGTCGCTGACGACGTTGAGGGAGAAGCTGGTGAAGATTGGCGCCAAGGTCGTGACCCACGCGCGGTATGTGACGTTTCAGATGGCCGAGGTGGCCATTCCGAGACGACTGTTCAAGGCCATCCTACGCCGGATTTCACGACTCGGCCCATTGTCACCCGTGCCAACATGACCAGGACCGTGTTCGCAAAAAATGGAAATAGCTCAAGACCCGACGGGGAGGTGTGTCCGAACTCGCGCGAACAGCGCTGAAGGTCGCCTCCGATGGCTGTCATCAGGCCATAAACGACATCAAGGAGGGGTGGTGACAGCAAAATCGATCTTGACAACGTCGGCGGTTGTCTTTATGGTATAGAAGAACTTGCCCGTGATGGTCACGGGCCGGTCCATATGGGAAATGTCGGTTGGTATGACTATGGCCTTGGCACTGCTTGGCTGATAGACTCTATTTCGGTGTGACACGCGCATCGAGTTCACAGGGAGGCGCCAGTGAGGCCGCCAGGTAGATCCCGCAAACAGGGAATCGCGATCCTCGCTGGGTATCTGCTCCTAGTATCCGCGCGAGTGGCCGCAGAAGCGCCTCTCGACTACGACGATGTCGCGCCGATTCTCGCGCGATCGTGCGTCAGGTGCCACAAATCTGGCGGAGCAGCTCCCATGGCTCTGCAAAGCTACGAGCAGGTTCGCCCATGGGCCAAGAAGATCCGCGCGGAGATCGCCTCCCGTAGTATGCCGCCGTTTGGCGCCGAGGGACCGCGGGGTTTCTTCTTGAACGACGTCCGCCTGACTGACACCGAACTCGACACGATTGTTGGTTGGATAGATGTTGGCTGCAAGAAAGGGGAATTGGCCGATTCCCACATCGAGCTCGCCGCCGCGCCGGAACTATGGAACACGATAGAGCCCGATCTCATAACGAGTGCACTTAGCAGTGACATGATACCCGCCGAAAGCGCAGACGAGTGGGTGTTCACATTTTTTGACTACGTCGCACCAGACGACTTGTGGATCCGGGGCGTGCGCTTCATTCCTGAGGCGGACGGCGTTCTGCACCATGCGAATGTTTTTATTGTCGATCCCACGTATGAGTTGCCGGCCGCTCAAAAAATCATCGGCAACGCGCATCTGAAGGAGTCGCAGTTACTGGCACTGTGGGCTCCGGGCAGGCCTCCGTCGTGGTGTCCGAAAAACGTGGCCATACTCATACCCAAAGGTTCGCGATTCGGGGCGAACATTCATTACGCCCCGTCAGAAACCGCGCGATCGCATACGGCCCGCCTTGGCATTTACTTAGCCCAAGGCCCGGTGCATCACGCGATGAAAACCGTAACCGCCCTAGTGCGTCCGGAATTGCTTCAAATACCGGCTGCGACCAGCAACGTGCAGCTCAAGGACACGCGAAAATTCTCGTCCGAGGATCTGTTGATCTATGCATTCGCTGGGCACATGCACTACAGGGGAACTTCGCTGAACGTTGAGATTCTCTGTCCCGACGGGACAACCAATCGTTCCTTTCAAATTCCCCGGTTTAGTCCACGCTGGCAACAAAAATACGAGTTGGCGACTCCCATGCTCATCCCGGGTGGATCGATGGCCACCCTCGTAGCGACCTTCGACAACTCGGAAGGCAACCCCGATAATCCGAATCCCAGCGTGCCCGTGCAGGGAGGTTATCGCGCGGAGGATGAAATGGCGCAGGTCTATTTCGACGCCATTGTGCCTGCAAATCGCCTGGATCTGACTGTTCGCGACGGACGCCCGATGGCCCAGTCCGCGGGCGCGAAGTGAAAACTAAGGGCGGACGAGGAACCTTCTAAATAGCCGGTGATCATTCTGAGACATTTTACGCTGTCTGTCGAAGGGTCGAGACTTTCGTGCAGGGGAGTCATCGACTGGCTATCCGAACGTTGCGCGGACGATAAACATACACGTATTCTTGCCATGAGAAGCTTCCGTGGGTGGCACCTTGGACTACCCAAATCCAGTGTAACCAATAGGGGCTTATGTACTTAAGAATGATCCAGATCCATCACCGGCTATTTAGAATTCAAATCTTGCGAAACCGCAGGTATACTCCCGCTTCGGCGCGTCCCGCGGGACCGCCCATTCGGAGAAACAGCCATGACGACGGATTCCGGCAAGAAGAAGATTTTTGGTTCAGACGCAGCGCAGCGCGCCCGCGCGTGGACCCGCGACGCGGGGCGTGAACGCACCGCGCAAATGGCGCTCTCGGTGATCGACCGTAAGCTCTTTTCAAGCGATCTAACCCTTTTGTGCACTGCTTGAACCATGAATACTGAAAATCCTGACTGTAGTGCAACAAAACGCAGTATAGAGCGGTTCGTGACCATCGGCGTACCCTAGCGCCGACCTTAGTCACGCAGGAGGCCGAAACCGGGCTCAAAGTCCCAGTATCGATGAGATTTCATCGTACATTCTGTCCGCAACAATCTGGTTGCCCAGATTGTTGTAGTGCCGTGGATCGAAATAAACTGTCTCTTCAATGGCGTTGAATACGCCGGTAAAATCTCGGTGCCAGTTCTCGGTCAGCGTCGCTTGGGCTACTGCATAAAACTCGCGTTCCCGTTTCTCGTAACTCGCCCAAGATTCAGGGTAGTACCGACTGCCCATGTATTGTTGAAGTGAAATCTCGTGTGCTGTGAGCGGCTTGTTGCCTACGCCCATGGCCGGCTGAAGAACGTAAAGAAACCGTACACCCTGTTGCGCGCAGAGGGCGTGGAACTGCCTGACTTTCATAGCGAGCAGTTGTTCAGTCACCGCTCGGGGCGCGGAATCGGAGCGAAATCCATAGAGGTCCGCCTCAGCGCGGGCAGGTGTTTGGCGCTTCAGGTCCGATATAAACCATCGAATGTAAGGTAACAGGGTTGGCGGGTCGAAGGGTGTCCCACGGTTGAATTGATTCATCATCTCGCGCTGGGACCCATCCAGTCCGTAGTCGACCACGAATCCATTGAACCCCCATCTTTCATTGATCCCGCCAAAGCTGACAACAATGTCGGGTTCAATGAAGGCGATTTCGTCTAAATAGCGGCGGAGTTCTTGGGACACACCATAGCCAAAGACGCCCCCATTAACGACGATCACATCACGCCACGAGGAGGACGATTCCGTCCTTAGGCGTTCACGCAGCTGCGTTTCGAGGAGCGCGGGCCATGTATGTTCGTTGTCCGAGGCACCCCACCCGGCCGCAGTTGAACCTCCGGATATGTACACGCAAAGCATCTGTTCGTCGGTCGGAAATCCTTGCTGTTTGACGCCCGCGTCACCGTTGCTCGTGTGAGAAATAAATCCGCTGGAATCCACACGTAATCGCCGTTGTACGGCCAGGCGAGGCTGAAGTGTCTCATCCGGCTCGAGCCCGTACGCAAGAGAGTTAGGCCGAAAACGATTACCAAGGACGGCATCGAATACAAAGTACTCCGTCCGGGCACGAGCGAAATTCTCTGAATCGGTCGCCTTTTTGAATCGATTGACGGCATGAGGAAGGTTGAGCAGAGGCCATACTTGTTTTAGCACCCCGAAATCAGAACCCCAACCTGTGCGTTGAGCTGCCCCTACCAGCTCAATCGCCATTACGACGAGCAGCGTCAGAAATAATATCAGCGTGATCGGCCGTCGGCGGTTTAAGAAATTCCTTCGTTGATTTCGCGTGGTTTCCTGTTGAGTCATCATTTTCCGTGCTCGATTCGCTGCTGATCCGGCATCTATCAGTGCAACAAACCTTCTATACCTTATAGGAGACTTTCGCGCGAATGGCGCGATTCCGGGACACTAGAGGGAGGGGCCATGGCATTACCCAGTATACCCAGCGGCTACGTGGGGCGCGAGTACCTCCGAGTCGGGGGAGGCTATGGCAGCGCTGCTGCCGGTGTATCTCCGGCCGGCGGGCTCGATGTGGACAGCGCGGGCCATCTTGCCACAGATGGTGACGTAACGATCGCGGGCAAGCTCTCGGCGACGTCGATGGACAACGTCCAGTTCACGGGGCAGCTTCGCGCCAGCGTTGGCGGCGTGGACAAGACGTGGAGTCGCTGGATTGGCGCCACGGACATTTACGATCGAAATAGCCCGGCGACACTTCAGCTTGTCGAGATGTACGGCGGGCGCGTGTACGCAGCGGCCGTCACCGCAAACGCCACGGGACAGGTGGTCAATCTTGCGTTGCCCGAAGACTACGACGGCAGCGCACTCAAGATTACCTACTACTGGACCGCCACGACAGGGAGCTCGGGCGACATCTTCTGGCACACGTACTGGAATGCGTTCGGCGATGGGCAGTCGATGAATGTCGAAGGCGCGCAGAACAACAGCGTCGATACATTCCTCGGGCAGAAATACCTGCATGTGCTCTCGAACACGGGCACTCCGTACGGCGCAGCCACTGGCCACACGCTCACACTATTCATCCGCCGCCTCGAGGCCTATGTGCTGGACACCTTCGACGGAACGGTGCTGCTGATCGGAATCCGGCTCTCGTACGCTTAACCGTAACTGCAGGGAGGACATCACGATGAATCTCAATTCGTTGTTTGAAGGCAAGTCCGACGAGGAAATTGTATATTGGGCGGGGCGCATCGAAACCTGGGCACGCAACGCCCGGGAACTGATCGTGCGCAAGCGCGCCTTCCTCGAATTCGCGCAGGATCTCAGCGAACAAACCCGCGCTGAACTCGAAACCAAGCACACCGCGGTGCTGGAGGCAAACAAGCTGGATACGGACGCCCCCGATCTGATCGTTGCCGCCGACGTGGACGATCCCATCGAGCCAGACAAAAATCCCGAAGGCGGGTGACCGCCCCGAGTGGAATCCGGCTGCGATGGGCGCCGGCGCGGATCTCGAGTCGATTCCCGTGGGCAAGTTGGCTCTGCAAATCCGTCCGAACGGCGCCGCGCGATCCGGCGTCGCCCAAGGCAACAGCTACTTCGCGTTGGAGCCGGGCGCTCGGTATCAGTATTCGGCTTTCGTTTATTCGCCCCGGATTGCGCGGGAAATCCTTTTCGGCATTCAAACAAATGAGAACAGTTTGCTGGCGGTTCGCGATACTATCCGCGGTAAGGATACTCTGGCCGTCGTCCCGGGCGAGTGGGTACATATCACTGGCTTCATCGATGTGCCGAGCGCGGGTGTGGGTGGAGCCCAATTTTGGATCGTCGGATGGGATCCGATCGCCGATCCTTGGTATATTGACGGGATCGAGTTGACTCGGATCGGACCGTGACTGCCTATGCAGCCCCGGTTCCCCCGCGCGTGGACCGCCTGGTTGCATGAAACCTATACTCATCGCTGAAAACATTTCGAAACGCTATTCGAGAAACAGCGATGTCCACAAGCGCTATGGAATCGCGGATCTTTGTCGCGCCATCGTGGGCGCGCGGCCCCGCGAAACGCTGCGGCCTGATGAGTTCTATGCGCTGCACGACGTCTCGTTTGCGCTCAATCCAGGTGATTCGCTGGGTCTGGTCGGGCGCAACGGCTCGGGCAAGACGACACTACTCAAGCTGCTCAACCGCCTGATCACCCCCGATGCCGGCCGCATTCTGATCGGCGGGAAAATCCAGGCGCTCATCGCGCTCGGGGTCGGATTCCATCCCAAACTCTCCGGCCGCGAGAACGTATACAATAGCGCCGCGCTGATCGGCATGACCCGCCGTAAGGCGCACGACCTGATTGACACTATCGTCGACTTCGCCGAGCTGGGCGAGTTCATCGACAGTCCCGTCGGCACCTACAGTTCGGGAATGTACTCGCGCCTTGGATTTTCCGTTTCAATCCATCTCGATCCGCAGATTCTGCTCATCGATGAGATTCTCGCCGTTGGCGACATCGGCTTTCAGAACAAATGCTTCACGCGCCTGCACCAAATGAAGAAGTCCGGTGTCACGATTGTGCTCGTCTCGCACAATCACACGCAGATTACCCAATTGTGCGACCAAGCCCTCTGGCTTCATTCCGGGAAGCCGCGCAAGCACGGCCCCTCCAAAGAAGTTGTCAAAGAATACTTGGCTTTCATTGATCAGCAGGAAGCCAATCGCACCGAAGAATTGAATCGCGTCAAATCCGAGACTGGGTCCAAGCCTCAGACTCGGTCGTCCGTGAGTCTGTACGGGGGGATTTACAACGACTTCGACCAGATAGAGAACCTCGATGTGAGATTTCTGTGCGATGGGAAGTCCGTGGATTCGCTGCGGTTTAACGAGGATGTCATCATTCGTTACTCGTTCGACCTCAAACGAGAGGTGAAAGATCTGAACGTCTCACTTTCGTTTTGGCGCGCGGATGGCCTGCTCTATACGACCATCTCAACGCTCAACGGCGATCTGATCCGCAATATTCATACGGGCCGCGTCGAATGCGAAGTCACGGTGCCTCGGTTCAGTTTCAACCCCGGCGAGTACGTTTTGGTGTTGCCTGTCCACGAAGGTCACAGCTATCTGTACCGCGACATCGTAAAAAAATTCCGGGTGATTGGCGTCCGCAGCCAGATGACGTGGGGTCTGTTCACGCCGGCCTACCGCTACCGCGTCCTGACAACGGGTGTCGGGTATTCTCCACAGGCCGATTCGGCGGCCGATGCTGCGCAGGACGCAAACGGCCGGCGAGCCGAGTACGGCCTATTGACCAAGGGCGAAGCGTTCTCTGCCAAAGGATCTGCTGTCGACCCATCCGCGGACGAACAAGAAGCACTGGGCGGCTGTGCACCCCTCTACTCCGCGCGATTGAGCGTCGAATCCCGCAATCGCGGCGGCGCCCCCGCGTGGTCTCTGCGGGTTCAAGCAATGTCCGCCGGGCGCTCTGGCGTCGCCTTCAGCCTCGACGGAATCGCCTCAAAACCGGCCGGGCGCTATCTCGTGCAATGCTCACTACGCTCGCCGAGTACAAGCGCCCGCTTTCTTGTGGGCCTGCATGATGAATCCGGAGCCACCACGTGGGGGAAGGAACAAATCTCCGGCAGCACAAGTTTCCAGCTCGCTGCCGATACCTGGACTGATGTGGCTGTGTTCGTTGATCTTCCGGACATAGCGACTGTGCCGAACACGGTCTGGATTGTACAGTGGGAACCATTGGATCTGGCCTGGGACGTCGATGATCTCGCTGTCCACCGGGTCGTCAACCCCGTTTACGACTCGGTATCATGACAATTTCACCTTCCGATCCCACGCCGCCGATTGTCTACGAGGTGCATTCCGCCGACCCACATGTGCTCCGATTCGGCTCGCTGCTGCGCGCGATGGCGCGTGACGCATCTCGATCTCGATACGCCGGCTACCGCCTCTTTATTAAGGACATCAAGGCCGAATACGCCCAGTCCGCATTCGGCGCGCTGTGGGATTTTGTCGATCCTCTTGTACTTGCAGCCATCTTCGCGCTGCTCATGCGCCGCGGAATCATCGATATCGGCGAACTGAACATGCCTGTGTCGTTGTTCGCTATTTACGGCGTAATGATTTACCAGACCTTCGCCGATTCCCTTATCTACACGGTATCAATCATTAAACGCTCCAAATCGCTGCTGTCCCAAACACGGGTTCCAGCCGAGGCTCTAATTTTTTCGTCAATCTACCGCGCTTTGTTCTTTGCGCTGTTCCGCATTACCATTTTATTGGTATCGTCACTCGCGTTATACCGCAGCGCAGAGGCCCAAGGTTTACATGCCTTCTCACTTGTGGGATTTGTAAAGTGCGTTGTTCTGTTCCCGTTAGCCATCTTGCCCGGCATCGCCCTGGGGGTGTTGCTCGCTCCGTTCAACGTAATATACGGCGACGTCGAGCGTGCGACCCGGATCATGCTCCAACCGCTGCGATACTTATCGCCGGTGCTGTGGCCGATACCATGGCCAATGGTGAACGCCTTGAATCCCATCGCGCCCATCATAATCAATCTGCGGTTGCTCGCCACTTCAAACGCGATGGATAACCCAGTGGCACTGGTGCTCCCCTGCGCGGTATCGGGGATAATCTTTTTCGCCGGCTGGATTGTCTTTCGTCTCTCCTTGCCGATCCTCGCCGCTCGGAATTAGACAGTTAGATTTTCCAGCAGATAGCGTGGGGAAAATGGCTGTCACAAGTGTGCCATGTGCGGAAACGGCCCAGCGTGCACCGGCCATGACTTTATCGACCTTGTTATACTTGTCCAAACAAAGCCCGCCGGACTGGGAGGATTCCTCGATGCGTTACGGCGCGTGGAAATTACTTCTGAGCTTCCAACCGGGGGGTTGTTGCACGTAGACTTTGAATCCACCCGATGAACCAAATCTAAGTTGGTAGGAGATTCTAATGAATGCGTCGCCCTTGGTAAGTGTGATTTTAACGAGTTTTAACTACCGGAAATACGTCGCGGAGTCATTGGAAAGTGTATTCAGGCAGACGTATACGAACTTGGAACTAATCGTTGTCGACGATGGCTCCACTGATGGTTCTCGCGAACTGATCGACGATCTGGTCCGGCAGGCCCCAATAAAAACAAAGAAAGTCTATAAGACCAACGGTGGCCAAGGATCCGCGATCAATCAAGGACTGAATGAAGCTACAGGCGAAGTAATCGCCTTGCTGGACAGCGATGATTACTGGTATCCAGAAAAAGTGTCTCGAATGGTCGAATTGGTAACAAAGAATCCCGACGGCGGGATTTATCAACATCAACTCGATACACCATACGGCAAGAAACGTAACAGCGTAATGTCAGCCGATGTTTTCCTACTGTGGAAGGAGTGGGGCAAGGGAATACTTAATATTCCCGACGACCATGCCACGCTGTGCTTTTCTCCATTTTTGCCAACTTCAGCGTTGCTGTTTCGGCGGGAGGTTTTTGACAGAATCACTCCAATTCCAGCCGGACTTAGAACCTGTCCTGATGCCTTTCTAAGTCGAACATCGGTTGTACATGGTCCACTATACTCGTGTCCCACAAGTCTCGGGTTTTGGCGCGATCACGGGGAAAATATGACCCATCGAAACGAATTTGGATTCCGTGATTTTTGGCTGCCGCACGTATTGCCAGAGTTAAATTCATTCTACCGCAACATGAATGCCGGGCTTCAGCTTGTATATGAGCCGGAATTGAGGTCTCGAGTGAGCTTAGGTCGACTATTTGGACAAGGGGCTCCATCAATTGACGACGTGCTACCTTCCGGCGCAATCCGGGAGACCTGTGTGGTGTCCGAAACGGGGTGTTATGCACTTGAATTCGAAGTGGCTCCGACAACAGAGCGTACAATTCGAATCGATACCGCTGTCAACGGAAAGAAAATGCCAACACTAACGGTCGAGTGTTCCCAAGGCGCGTGGAAGCAAGTACGAACAAATCACGACTGGATTTTGACAAATGGCTGCGCCGATATTTGGATTTCTCCGTCGTCTCTAGCGCATTTTAGATCAATTCGGCTTAACCGCGTTAAACCGACACGTAACGTTCAATCAGTACTTAAGACTATGAAACGCGCGTTCAGTTTTGACCGGCGCGGTCATTGAGAACTTGACTACTGCGAAAAGCAAGTTCTCGCTTTTTCCTATGTTCTAGAGCTGTGTCTCTCGCAAATAGTAGATCGTGACGAATTCACGCGGCCTGACTTATCCCCACTTATTTACCCTTGATAATGTATTTTATCAGGGTAAACTGAATCCATGAAGGAACGCGCCAAAACCCCCTCCACCTCTCTAACCCCTTCGCCGGGGACCCTGCTGACCGCCGAGCAGTTCCGGCGCCTCTCCGACGTGCCGGCGGCCCTCGAGTGGCTTGGCAACATCCCCAACGCCCGAACCCGGCGCAACTACGAGCGCCACGCGACGGAGTTTGCCCGCTTCGTGGGCATCAAACACCCGGATCAGTTCCGCGAAGTCACGCGTGCCCATGTCATTGAGCATCGGCGGCGTATTGAGCGGGACGGCAACTCGCCGGCGACGATCCGCGCTAAGCTCGCCGCCCTGAGTTCACTTTTCGATTACCTCTGTGAACAGAATTCGATTACGCACAATCCGGTCAAGGGCGTGAAGCGGCCGAAAGCTAACAACAACGAGGGCAAGACACCGGCGATTTCCGATGCGGAAGCCCGGCGTCTGCTTAGCGCGCCAGCTACGGAAACGCTCAAAGGAAAACGCGATCGCGCCATCGTCGCCACTTTTTTGTACCAGATGGTCCGCCGCGAGGAGCTTTGCAATCTGCGCATCGGCGATCTCCATCTAACGGCGAGGAACGCCTTACCTCCACGTCCACGGCAAAGGCGGACGCATCCGCAACATCGTCGCCCATCCGGTCGTGGTCGAACGTATTCACGAGTACCTTGAGGCGGCCGGACACGGCCAGGACGCGAAGACTCCCCTCTTCCGGCCGGTCAAGAACAATTTCACTCGCCGACTCGACAAGGCACTTCACCCGGACTCAATAGACGAGATTCTTCGTCCCTACGCGGCGGGCGCGGGAATTGACCTTGATGCCTTCTCGGCGCACTCGCTTCGCGCCACCGGCGCGACGAACGCGCTCGAACACGACGCGGACATCGCCAAGGTGCAGGAGGACCTGGGCCACGCCAACGTGAGCACTACGCGCCTCTACGACCGGCGCAAGAGCCGGCCAGAGGACGCGGCGACGCTGAGAATAAGCTACTGATTCGGAAATTGACTGGCCTTCTTCATTTGTTTAGACTGGAGTCTATACATTGACGCAAGGAGCGGCACCATGGTCGAAAGAATTTTGAATATCAAACAGTGGGGCAACAATCTAGGCGTTCGCTTGCCGGCGGCCGTGGCACGGGAAGCGCACCTTCGTGTCGATCAGAGTGTGCGCGTGTCAGCAGAAGGCGACCAGGTCGTCATCAGGCCGGTCGGTGATTCACGGCTTACGTTGGAACGACGCTTGGCCGCCTATGATCCGAAGCGTCACGGCGGCGAGTACATGACGACGACACAAGCGCTCGGAGCCGAACGTTGGTAGCCGCCAGACCAACAACGGCAGGCAAACGTAAGCCTTGGGTGCCGGATAGGCAGGACATCATCTGGATCGATTGCAATCCGCAGGTTGGACGTGAAATGCGTGATGTCCATCCATTTCTGGTGCTTTCGCCGCGCATCTTCAACGAGAAAACCTCTCTAGTCATCGGCTTGCCCATGACAACAGCGGAATACAATTCGGACAATCCGTTTGCCGTCGCCGTGGGCAAGGCGTCAGGACGAAATGCGGGAAAGACGAGTTATGTGCTTTGCCATCAACCCAAGTCTTTCGACTGGCGATTGCGTAAAGCTAAGACACACCCGCTCGGCACGTTACCCAAAGCGTTGTTTCTGCAAGTGTGCGAACGGCTCAATCAGATCATCCAGGTGGGCTGAGGAATTGACCTAGAAGCATTTTCTGCGCACTCACTTCGTGCAACCGGCGCGACCAACGCGCTTGAATCCAACGCGATTGTATGACCGGCGTATGAGCCGACCGGAGGACGCGGCTACACTGAGAATCAGCTATTGACTTGGAAGGCGCGGCGCACGCTCGAAATGCCGAGGGGTTCCTGCCTCTGAAGGTCTTGAAACGGTTCGGTAGACAAAACTTCGTGATTCCGACTCGCACACTTTTATGGCATCACTGTACGCATGTTTTACGACGACCATGCGCCGCCGCATTTCCATGCCGCGTATGCCGAACACGAATTGAAGGTCGGCATTTCGCCCATTCGCGTGCTCGAAGGGAACGCGCCCGGCCGGGTCCGTTCGGTGGTGCTTGAATGGGCCGCGTTGCATCAAAATGAGTTACTCGCCGATTGGGAGCGTTGCCGACAAGGCGAACCCACGGTCGCCATCGCGCCACTCGTATAAGGAGCCCCGTCATGCTTCACAGAATCACCATTGTGCAGCCAAGATCGGACCACAAGGTCTGGATCGAATACACGGACGGCGAAGCGGGCGAGGTAGACTTCGGGCCGATCATCGCGCGTGGAGGCCTCTTCGATACGCTGCGCGACCCCGCACTATTTGAGAAGGTCCGCATCGGCGAGCATGGCCGCTACATCGAATTCCCCGGCGATGTAGATTTTTGCGCCGACGCGTTGCGCGAGAGACTCTCCCACGCTCCCCGAAGCGCAGACGCCACAAGCCGTTAGGCAGGTCACCGATATCATGGATTAGCCAAGACTGTCAAAACCGGCTTTTGGATGGTAGAATACCCAGTTCAACTAACGCACACGCGCCCAGCGAATCTATTTGCCCGAAAACAGGTACAATTCAGCCAAGAGACGCGCGGGGGCGCGGAGAGTAGGGATCATGCGCAAGAATACTGATCGATATGTTCTGCTTACGGTGAGCATCCATCAAGAGGGCAAGCACTTCCTCTCCAAGTGCGAAGATCTCGGCACCGCCTCCTTCGGCGACACCATCGACGAGGCGCTGGCCAACCTCAAAGACGCCGTTCTCCTGCACCTGAATACACTCGAATATCTCGGCGACCGTGAGCGCGTCTTCAAGGAGCGGCGTATCAAGGTCTTCAAAAACGAAACACGCAAGCCAAGATCGATCAAGGTCAGCATCCAGCCCGGTACGTGGTCCTCGCGTATTTCGGTCCCCGTTTGTGCCTGAGCGTGGGTCAGTTACCTCTCAGATCAAGCGATGAAATCATTCGCACATTAAAACACTTTGGATTCATCCTCGGTCGCCGAAAGGGCGGCAGCCATCTCGCGTATACAAAACCGCGACCTAAAGGCGGTCATTGGACTGCTATTGTTCCTGCCAACAGAAAAGAAATGCCACGCGGCACACTAAAGGAAATCATAGCGCAATCTGGTATTCCGAAAGATGATTTTCTTGAAGAATTAGGATGACTCTTACGCCGTCAAGTCCTTGTATGTGATTCGCTTTCCAACGCTCTCAAAACGTCTCAGTATATGGAGCCTAGTGCTTTCCAGTAAGCTGTTCCTTGGCCGTCCGCAGCGACCGTTAAACGGACGATCAACTGGAGAACACAATCGTGAAAACCACCGGGATCGCGTTGGAACGAGTTTTGAGCGACGCCGAATCCCTGCCAGTAGAAGAGCAAGCCATGCTCGAAGAATTATTGCACAAACGTCGCGTTGAGGGTTGGCGACGGGAGACAGCCGCCGCCGCCCGCAAGGCCGCCAAAGCCTTCCGGGCCGGCAAGCTCAAAGGCCAGTCCGTCGAGACCGTCATCGATCAGTTACGCGACGCGAGGTGATCCGTGCGCGAGCTGGTTCTGACCCCTCGCTTTGAACGCTCGTTTCCCGTCTTGACCGCGCTCGCGCCCCGTGGTAATCTCTCTATAGGTATGATTTTCATACCTCTCTAACCCATATCCATTCTCTTTATGGAGAAACCCTCAATGCCCATCGCCCGCGTCGGAACCAGACATCAAGTCGTCATCCCCAAGGCCGTGTTCTCAAAGTTGGGCCTGGCCCCCGGCGACTACGTCGAGGTTTCCGTCCGGAATAATCAGGCTGTGCTCACGCGCAAGAAGTTCGTGGACAACTTCCCCATTACCGACGAAGCGATTGGTCCGAAAACACGCGCGTCCATCCGCCGAGGCCTCAAGGACATCAAGGCAGGCAAGGTCCACGGCCCGTTCAAGAATGCTAAGGAACTTATCTCCGACCTACACCGCAAAGTCGCTCGCGCCAAGTAAGTAACGATTTCTATGGAACTGATTTACTCCGCAGCTTTCCTCAAGGCCTATTCTAAACTCACGCCTGAGCTCCGCGACCAAGTAGACAACCCAGTTCATGAACGACTGGATCGGCGAACAACAACAGAAAAACTGGTAGGATGAGAACCACCCCTTGGAAGACGAAATACAGAGGGAACCTCACCGTGACCCAAATAATATTATTGGAAACGATCGCCTCCGTCCCCGTCGATCTGAGAAGCGCGATACGGAACCCGTCGACCATGCTTCCGTCCGAAAGGTTCCTATACGCATTCCCGTTAAGCTGAGTCAGTTCGGGACCTGAGCCTTGCAACCGTACACCCGGGGGTATCGAGCTGTTGTCCGAATACGTCCCTGGCTCCACATGCACCATATCGCCCGGCTGCGCAACCGCAAGGGCATCGGTAATAGTCGCGTAATCATCTGGCACGACGAGTATCTGCCTGCTGGGGGCGAACAAGATGACATCCGTCAATGGCGAGGCTGTCCAATTCCCATTGGCGTCGCTCACTCGCGCGTACACCGTCTTGGTGCCTGGGGTGCTGCTCCCGCCAAACGCCCTGACGTCCCAGTCTCGTTTCAGCGATGAATACGGCTCCACCTGCGACCAGGTCGCCCCATCGTTGCTGAACTGCATCTGCGCTCCGGCGCCCAGGCCGCTCGCGGGGTCCGAAACTTCCAGCGTCAGATCGACGCGCGGGAACGCGACGGCGAAAAAGTCGTGATGAACGGAAACACGTCCGACCGGTCCGGCGACATCGACGTCATACACGCCATCGAAGGTCAGGGTTTGTCCGTGGCCAAGAATCCCCACCTGCCATTGCGGTGAGTCATAACCGGGAATCGCCACAAACGAGACCATATATATGCCCGCGGCCAGGCCCGACTGCGACCAGGACGCACCCGATCGGGCAAAATTGCCCGTCGGACCGTAGACTGTGAACGACGCCCCAGCCAGGTTCCCGACTACGGCCACTGTACCCGTCGCTGCGAACTCGAAGGCCCCCATGTCCGGCGTACCGTTCGCCGGGAGTCCGACATTTGTCCCGGCGTCGCGACAAGGTGAGCCGGACTGAAGCGCATAATTGCCGCTACCCACGAAAAGCGGGTTCGACGAGATGTTGCCGTTCGTCCCTGTCGCGTCGGTCATAGAGCTGTAATTGCCCGAACTGTTTCCATAGACGTCGGTTTTCACGACCGCCGGCGTGCGAGTGCTGTACTGCTGGATGCCGTACCTGTTCCCGCTGATGATGCAGTTCGTGATGCTCAAGTTCAGCGCCACGCTCCAGACACCCGCATCCGCGCTCCCGACGATTGTGGAATTGCGTAGCACGAAGCCATCGCCCGCTGTCCCCGGACTCCCGCTGCCGATGCCGTACCCCCCGCAGTTAAGAATGAGGCTCCGTTGAACAGTGAGGTTTAGGGTGTTCGGATAGCTCGCAATCCCGGTACCCGTGCTCGTAATCTCGCAGGTGTCAATGAGGATGTTTGAGCCCAGCGGAGCTATCGCCTCCCGATAGAACGACGCCCCATACGGGTCGGCCTCCACTATCGTAAGACCCAGCAACCGGCTGTCGCTGTACATCACCACCGCGCTGAAGCTTGCTGTCGTGCGAACGATCGTCTTCCCAATACCCTGACCCGCCAGAGTGACCCCCGCCGGCACCGCCACTCCACAGGTCCGCATCGATCCGTTGTTGTAATGATCGACCTGCGTCTGAGACGCGAACGCGAACTCCCCAGCAGTCAGAAATACCGTGTCGCCCGCGACGGCGGCGTTCAGTGCGTCCTGAATCGTCGCGTACACTTGTCCGTTGAGCAGAATCGATCCCGGCGTGCTCGAGCTCCTGTTGATACTGTCCGTGTAGATCGCCGACGTGTTGTTGCGATGGTCAAAATACCGCACCCGCACGGTATAGCTTGTAAGTCCATACTGGCCGCCAAAGCTCGGATCCGCCAGGTTCCACGACACTGTGTTCTGCATCCCGGTGTAGCGCTTCCAGTGGGTCCCGTTATTGCTCACCTCGAACCCCGCCACGCCTGAATCCGAGTCGGTCGCGGCGAGCGTCAACGCGACGGAATAGGAACTCGTACTCGCCGCCCCGCTATTGATGACCACCGACCCCGTCGGAGGCGTAGTATCGTTTCGCGTCGTGAAATGAAACCAGGGACTCGTGCGCGCGTCACCAGTCGCATCGCGCGCGTCAATCTTCCACGAGTATTGCTGGTTGTACTCCAGATTGCTGACCGCGAACGACTTCGCGGACTGATTCACCGAGACCTTCTCGCTAGCGAAGTAGCCGTCATTGGGCTGCTTGAAATAGTTCGCGAAGATGACATCGAAGGTCTGCGCCTCACCCGTCGGATGATCGCACACCCAACTCAGCGTCAGGCTCAGATTTTGATTCGTCGCGCCGTCCGTCGGCGACGGATTGATAATGTCTCCCGGCCACACCTGGCCCTGCACGGAGACCGCGACCGAGTTCGACCAGCTCCCCGCGCCGCACGCGTTCCGCCCGCGAACGCGATTCCAGTACACACCCGGCGCCTTCCCGCTCACGTACTTGGACAGGCTCGTCATCAACGGGAACGTCACTGGCGACGTGAACCCGATGTCGTCGTCCTCCTGCAACTCATACGACGTCGCCCCCGCACTGCTCGACCACCCCAGCGTGTAGTTCCCACCCACGGTCGATGACGGCGGCGTAAGCGTCGGCGGGGAGGGCGTGTTGCAAGTCGTGCCCCCCGCAATGGTGAAGAAGGAATCCGTCACTCCCAACGCCACAAGGTTTCCGTACGCGTCCCTCGCTTCAATACTCAACGCAGCCTGCGTCGTTGAAATATCAGGAACCGTCCAAGCAATCGTCTGACTTACTCCTCGACCTTCTTTATCCGGAGCGGATTTGAGCAAGCTAGACGAGCCGCCGAGCAGACTCGACGTGATCCATCCGTTGGACGTAAAGCGTGGCGTCGTCTGCGCGTAGGAGCCGTTCGGCAGATTATATTGAAGATTGATTACCTGGCCGGGAATCAATACTTCACCGCCATTGGGGAAGCCCCACCAAGCCCAACGCCCCTTCTGCTTCGGCTTACCACCTACAATGTCAGATTCCCGAATCACGTCGAACGGCGGCCCTGCGGCGTCAATTTGATTGAGTTCCGATTCCGAGAGCGTCAACCAGTCGGGTCCGTTCCACGAATCAAAATCGTACCCAGACTTCCAAAACGCGGCTTCATCGTCGTAGAGCGTCCGATAGCCGTCGCTGAGGATCCAGATGTCCGGACTGGTGGCAATCTTGACCAGCGTGCCGTCGTTATACTGGGAAGAGATCGGTCCGCCTTGAGAGTATTGCTGAAGCGTTGCCCGAGATACGGGAAGGATTCGATCCCAACGGTATCCGCGCTGAGTAAAGATAGTCGAATTCTTGATCCATCGAACCGTGTTGTTATCGTCCAATGAGTATACTTTGGGATCGCCCGGTACTTGCAGTAGATTGACGCCGCTGTTCGGATCATAAGTCTCACTCAACGGCGTGACGGTATTGTAATCATCCAACTCGGCTTCTGTAACGTGCACAAAGAGCCGCCGGTCATAACCGCGCTGAATCAGTTCGATTTCCGACGCAGGACGTTTCTCCCCGTGTTGTAGGAGATACAAATCCAGCCCGGCGCCTCGAATCACAGTCCCGTTTGGATGCCAACGCGCGTCCTCCGAAGAAACACGACCGACTCCAGTCAGAGTGTTCCAAACCTGAGGTATGATGACGGGATCGTTCGGCTCCCCGAAATGACGAAAACAAATAGGACCTTTGCACTCCACCCAAGCATTGTCAATGAGCGTCAGCGGGATAGCTTTTTTGTCAAAAGGCTGTAATCACGACCCACGTCCGTATGATTCAGATTCTGGCTGCTTACATGCACGACCTCATCGCCGCCGGTCGACAATGCTGGATTTTGATAGGTGACTGATGCGTTCTGGCCAAGAGTTGTTGAAAACGCGAACGGGTCCCGATTGTCGTCCAAGCGATTCCTTCCCACAATAGAGAAATAGGATATCGCCTAATGTAAGGCTGAGAATTGGCCCCTCGGTGTGTTCAAATCTTGAAGCGTAGGACTCACCGTTTGGTTTACGGCGATTTCCTGCTCCGTGAGGTCTGGCAAGAATAGGCCCAAACCAGCGACGACGCTAAGCGACGTTCCCAAATGCGGACTCCCGATAGTAATCAGAGAATCAACATCCTGCCGAGCGTTGTACACGCCTGCGTTCTGGACATATGCACGCGATACCAGTCCACCCATGCTGTGGCCGACGAGGTTGACTTTGGCGGAATTCGAAAAACTCGCCGAGCGAACACGCGTGATCATTGCGCTCAACTCTGCCGCCTCCGCGACGATGGGATCCGATTGGCGCCGGGCTTGGTCCGAGAAGGTTACGTAATACACGGCATTGGAGAGGTCGCCAATCGATCGGGCATCTTGTTCCACCACCAACGGTTTCGCGGAGTCGTTGTCCTGATAGTGGACGTGACCGCCAAACCGAACTCCATTCGCATGCATGTATTGCACCATCGGCTCCCAAATGGTGCCTTCTGAACCAATCCCGTGAACGAATATGGTCGGATATCGCGGCGCTGCGATCGATTGAGGAGCGAATGCGATCTGCAACAAAAGGAAAACGAAGACTGAGGCGAGCCGCCTACCCGAGGTGCCAGACCTATTGAAAGCGTCGATCAGGTTCATTTCCCGAATTCTCCGGAGTTGCTAACGCAACTGACCTGCCCCCCTTACTCGTGCAATCGGGTTCAGGGGTCAAGCCGTTTCCAAATCAAACTTCAACCATCAATGCGGGAATTGCTCGTCTCTCTGATAAGTTGGTGCTCTGTTGAAATGGTCCCCCACTCACACGGATTCGAGTCCGATGCCTCTCTCGAAATCATAGGGGTTTCCGGTAAACGAGATTGCTTCGTCGCAACCGCGCTCCTCGCAATGACGGTTTAGATTGGGGTTTTCAACAGAGCAATAAGTCGGTTTACTTCCTGCGATCCGCCAAAAGCCTGTGCTGGATCCAAACATTAAGCCGCCAACGATTCAGGGGGCAGCCCAACTTCACCATTATCCTACCCAGAGCCATGTTGCACACTATCACAAAATCTTGCATCATGCGCATCAATAGCGATCTAGCGACTCAACGGATCGGCGATGACGACCTTTCAATATCCGCACTTTGCTCAAGCATTAGGAGCGATCGGTCAACCGTAATACCGCTGGCTTCGTGACCGGCGTTTGCCCTCTCCCAAGCGCGTCTTGCAGGTCTCCGCGGCCCTCGACATGGATCCTCTCGCGATTTGGCACCTTAGACCGGAAGGTTTTGATCGGCCGCTTCCACAACTCACCCGAATCTCACGCGAGAACAGCTGGAAGCCGTAGGGTCAAAAAACTTGATCGCCCCATCATGCGACCTTCCGGTGGTAGTAATTGAGCATTCCACCCAACCGCTTACGGTGCTGGATCTTGCCGTCTGTCCAGCCAGCGGGCCTGCTGCTCGAGCCGCGCGATGCCTTCTTTTTCTTCGAGGCGAAACGCCGCGCGCAAGGGGCACAAGCTCAAAATCGAGCGGGCGCGTCAAGGCCGGGGACAAGGGAAGGTGGTCTACAAAGTTGTAGGTGACGTAGCGGGCTATCCGCCGCTTGTGGTCGAACGCGCCGATGGCCCGCCCAATGATGTCGAGCGCCCGGCACGAATCCCGAAGCCGCCCATCAAGTACCGCTTGCTCGTGGTCGCGCTTGGCCTCCTGAACGACCCATGCGGCGCTTACACTAGCCTCTTCGGCAACACTAGCACGGCCTTCCATGATGGCCTCAGCAACTTCAACATTCTTCAACAGCCGATGTCCCTGCGAGTAGGCCGTCTTCTTGGAGTACCCCGCACGGATAGCCGCCTGCGTGGCGTTGGAATCGACGAGATACTCCTCGACGAAACGCTCTTGGCGCGGAGTCAATGCTGCGTGCATGTGCGTCATGTAGTGCCCTCTCCGTATCACCAATCATCTGCGAGCGAGCGTTGCTTGTCAACGCAAAATCACCCTCAAAGTGCGACCGGATAATTATCCGCGAAGGCACGAAATCGGGCAGAAAGCGACGAGACACTTGCAACGACTGCAAAGGTGGCGTACTGTGTGTATCAACAGGTTGCGGCAATTTAACTGTACTGTGGTTCTGATTCTGGACGAAGAGGCCGGAGGTTCGAATCCTCTCACCCCGACCATTTGTTTATCCGCAGGCGATACCCGCGCGATCGCCGCAGTTTTCCTCCTCACTCCAAGCGCCGCACCTCGAGGCGACCCGCGCCTACTGGGCAATCTCCGATTGCCGCCCCTTTTGATACACTCTGGAACCGTCCATCGATAGCAAAGATCGGCGACGCTCTGGGAGCCATTTCGCGTGAAGGCTGGTACCACACCGCTCTGGATCCGAGTCCCGAGTCTCATCTGGGGCTTGGTGGCGTCTAGACTCGCGGCGCTGGGCGGGCGATCAGGCCGGCCAGCTCCGGACGACGACTCAGTTCCACGCGATCCCGGCCCACTCATGCAATTTTCCGCACTCACCGGGGTGCGATGTCTGGCCGTATTGCGTCGCCTGCGCGATTCTCGCCTCGCGTGGCTCGGCGCGATCGAGGGCGGCGGCACCCGGTTCCGCCGCATCACGATCCGCGCGGCGCTGCTTGCCGCCTGCGCCTCGCTTTTGTTCGCCGGGGCTTACTACCGCTTCCACCTCATCACGACCGAGGGCATCCACGAGGGCGATACGGTCGGATATTACACACTCGCCAAGCGCTGGGCCTCGGGTAACCGCACCGACTTCCTCGGCGACCAGTTCTATCGGCCAGTGGTCTATTTTATCAACGAATTGACGCTGCGCTGGGTCGGTGACAACGATTATTCCATCAAAACGGTGAACGGCGCCTTCGACGTAGCAAATATTCTGTTGATCCTGTTGATCGCGCGCCATCTCACGGGCAGTCTGTTGCCGGGCCTCGCCGCGGGCCTCCTCTACGCCCTGCTCCCCTACGAGATAGAGATGTGCCGCAGCGGCATGCCGCACACCATTTCCGGCACCTTTGTGCTCCTATCGGTCTATCTCTTCCGGCCGCGCTCGCACATTCATCCGCCTCACGTGCTCAGGCTCGTCTACGACGCGGCCGCGGGATTCGCCCTTGGTCTGGCGATGAACACGCACGCCGAACTCGGGTTTCTGGGGTTCGGATTCGTCGCGTGCCAGGCGATCCAGGTCTTCTCGTCGAGATACGGCGCGCGCGCCTTCGCGTGGTTCGCCCTGCGCGCGGCCGTGATCACGCTCGCCACGCTCGCGCCCTACGGTATTGGGATTTATGTCTTCGGATATGAGAAAGTCCACCAGGTGCTCTCCAACGAGATCGGACTTAGCGCCTTCAGCCCCACCTACGTCGAAGAAGCACCGCGTTTCCGCGTACCCATTGACGTGCTCAGCGTGTCCTCCTTCTACACCTACGGCGCGCGTGGCTGGATTCCCGCCTTCGTCGCCATCCCACCGCTCGCCTGGTTGCTCCATCGGATTTTCGCCCACAATCGCCGCCCCTTCACGGCCTACACACCTTGGCTGCTCGTCGTGGCCTACATGCTCCTATTTCCCCTTATCATCGGAGCCTTTGACAGGACTCACGCGAGGATTTTCCTGCCCCTATTTCCCCTCGCGCTGATAGGCGCCGCCTGCGCCCTTTTCCACCTGGGCGGATCGAGACCGCGATTTCGTTCGGCCCTGCTCCTCACGGTTGGTGCCGGCGTCGTGCTGTGGTTCGGGCCGAACGCGGCGGGCGGGGAAGGATATTTTAAGAACAAAGACCTTTTTCGACCGTCGATCTATCGCAGCGCATACAACGTCCTGGGCGGGCGGGTAAATAGCACCAACCGGTTGTTGATCATGCCGTCGACCGCCTACCGCGACAGCGGCTTCCGTCTACCCCTCTACTTCGGAGATAACGTCGAATACCTAGCCAACCAGCCGCGCTCGGAGCCTTATACCTCCTCGCTGCTCACTAGAATTTCGAACGAGAAGAATTTTTCCTACTTTCTTATGAGCGGACAGATCGACCTTCGCATCCTGGATCCGAAATGGGCGAAGGTAATGAAAAAACCACAATGGCTCAACGGCCCGGCCTATGACCTCGACGGAGAACAGAGCGTGATCAGCGAGTTTGTTTCCGTCAATCGCGCACACATGATCGCCCGCATGCAGGGCTACGACATCTACACCCTTCTCAAGCGGCCCGTGTTCCCCAATAGCATGTTTGAACAGGGCACGCTCCAATCCTGGCATGTCACGGGATTTGGACCCATGTTCGCCCTCTCCAAGAACCGCCCGGAATCGGAGATCAGCCCCTTCCGCGTCGACACCCGACTAAAACTCAGATATCCAGCCGACTTGCCCCAGGACGCGGACACGACCGGCGTGCTCTTCTGCGAGCCCTTCACCATCCAGGAGGACATGATCGGTGTGGTCCTCGCCGGGGACACCGATCCCGAGTCGATCCACGTCGCGCTGCGCGTCGCCGGCACCGAACTCCGCGTCGTGCCGTCCGGACCGGAGCTCGCCACCTCCCAGTGGGATGTATCCGCTCACCGCGGCGAGAAGGCCCAACTGATCGTCCGCGATCTCAATCCCGATCGTGCCAAGGGAATATCGGTGGCCGGGTTTTATTATGTATTCTAAGCGCGCGATTCGGC
Source organism: Candidatus Hydrogenedentales bacterium (assembly GCA_038916785.1). Lineage (GTDB taxonomy): Bacteria > Hydrogenedentota > Hydrogenedentia > Hydrogenedentales > VFKU01. Next base: position 23,138 of record JBCLBO010000016.1, read on the forward strand.
CGCTTCCCGTAGGAATCGGCGAACGCAGTCGACGGAAATCCACACCATTCGCATGAACCACCTCCTCATCCTCATCCCCGCGTTCAATGAAGCTCAGACGATCGACTCGCTCGTGCGGGCCGTCCGCGGGCTCGCGCTGCCCGCACCAGCCGACGTCCTCGTCGTCGACGACGGCAGCGCGGACGCCACCACCGCAACGGCGCGGGCCGCTGGCGCCACGGTGCTCACCTTGGTGCAGAATCTGGGCTACGGAAACGCGCTCCGCGCGGGATACGAATTCGCCCGACGCGCGGGATACGACACGATCGTCCAGCTCGACGGAGACGGCCAGCACGCGCCGCAATCCATCCCAGGCCTGCTCAAAGCGCTTGCGGAGAGCGAAGCGGATTTGGTGATCGGTTCCCGGTTTCACGCCGACTCTACATACCGCGTCACCGGCGCACGCCGCCTGGGCCAGCGGCTCTTCTCGTGGCTCTTGCTGCGGCTAGGCGGTCAACGGATCGACGACGTCACGAGCGGGTTCCAGGTGATCGGACCGCGCGCGTTCCGGCTCTATCTCTCAGAGGATTTCCCCAGCGACTACCCGGACGCGAACGTCTTGCTCTTCTTGCTGCTCAATGGCCTTCGGATCAAGGAAGCGCCCGCTGAATTCCGCATGCGCGCCGCGGGCGTCTCCATGCACCGCGGGCTCTGGCGCCCGATCTTTTACATCTACAAGATGCTGTTCTCGATGTCGCTGGTATACCTTCGATGCCGCTGGACAAGTAAAAAGGAGGCGCAGTCGCCATGAACTATGACGAAATTCTCACACTCTTGCCGACGTTTCAGCAAAAACTGAGCGTGCTCGGGTTCGCGCTCGGCGGCATCGCGCTGGTCGTATGGATGGTCTGGCGACGAAGAATCCGGGAAGAGCACGCGCTGCTCTGGTTCATGGGCCTGATCGGCGGCGTGGTCATCGTATGGTGTGACCCGCTACTGGCCTTCGGATCGAGCGTGCTGGGCATCAGCCTCCCGGCCAATGCCCTGCTCCTCGTCGCCATGTTCTTTCTCTATTGCATCTGCCTGTGGCTGACTTCGGTCGCATCCCGAAACAAGCGCCAACTCGAACGCTTGATCATCCACATATCGATCGCCAACACCCAGATCGCCGAACTGCGCGCCCGATCCGGAGTCGCCGCCACCGGGGAGTCTCACGCATCGTGAGCACGCTCGAACGCCTCTCCGTCGAACATCTCGCGGCCAAGGACGCCTTCCAACAGGAGAGCGTGCGGCTTCATCTCGAACGCTACGCATTCGCTGCGGGATACGTGAAAGGTAAGCGGGTCCTCGATCTCGCCTGCGGCGTCGGCTACGGCAGCGCGCGGCGGAGTCCTCGTTGCATCGGTGCCGGTAACGCCGAGCATGGACGCCAATCCCTACCATCTTCAGGATTTCACGTCGCGCAGTTTCCGGCGTCTCCTCGCGCGCCACGGCCTGCGCGAAGAAGGCTCGATGCAACAACGCCAACCCTTCGACCCCTTCAGCGTGCGCAAACAACTGGCCGACGCCGGCCGGACCGAATTTCGCCAAAACCTCTTGGGCTACTACGCGACCCATCCATACGCGGTTTACAAGCGAGCGTTCAGCACCCTCCGGCATGGATTTGTCAATCTCGTCGACATCGTGGCCGCCAGAAAGGCGTAGTACCTCGAGACTATGCGGAGCGATCTGCTCAACCCTCCTTGTGTGTAGCGCCGTTCGCGCCTATAATTTCCGTATGTACCGGCGCGCGCCGGCTGAGCCATCCTTAATGTGCGGCATATTTGGCATCATCACCAATCGCTCCGCGGAACTCTCGTCGTCCCAGCTCCTCGCCGGCGCGCGCGGCCTCATGCGCCTCTCCGAATCGCGCGGCAAGGAAGCCGCAGGTCTCGCGCTCATGAACGCGGAAACGATTCGCGTGTACAAACAGCCTGTGCCTGGGGTCGCTCTGTTCCGATCGCGCTCCTGCCGCGCCTTGTTCGACGAACCCTATTCCAACGGCGCGCCAGGCGTCGCCATGATCGGACACACCCGGCTGGCCACAAACGGCGGCCTCGAACAACACGAGAATAACCAACCCGTCGTCAGCAGCGGGATCGTGGGCATCCACAATGGCATCGTAGTGAACGTCGCGTCATTGTGGAAGAAGTATCCGCAATTGGAGCGCCGCCTCGAGGTGGATACGGAAATCATTCTGGCATTGCTCCGCAATTTCCTCGACCAAGGCGACTCGTTGGCCAAATCCTTGGGCCGCACCTTCGAAGAAATTTTCGGCGTAGCAAACGTCGCGTTGTTCTTGCGCGAGCGCAATCAGGTGGTCCTGGCCACCAATAACGGCTCCTTGTATGCCGCAAGCGCGCCAGGCCGACCTGTGTTCGTGTTCGCGTCTGAAAGACACATCCTTCAAAGCTTCATCGACAGCCCGCGCCACAAGGCCCAATTCGGTGATCTCCAGATCGCCCATCTAACCCCCGGCCACGCCTGCGTAATCGACGCGTCGACCATCGAATCGAGCGTCTTCAGTTTTCAGGAATCGCCGCGCGCGCTGGACGGCCTGAGTCCGAACGGTCTTGATCGAGACATCGTCGACCTCAGCGATCTGAGGCGGCCCCGCCCGATCGCGACGCGCCTGGTGGCCACCACGGTCAACGTCGTCCCCAAGTGGGTCGACGAGGCGTGGGAGCAAAACAAGCGGGCCATCGCAATGGTGCGGCGATGCGCCCGCTGCGTGTTGCCGGAAACCATCCCGTTTCTCGATTTCGACGAGAATGGCGTCTGCTCGGACTGCCGCGATCACCAATCGCGATCGTATCTGGGCGAGGCAAAGCTCCTGGAGGCCGTCCAGCAGTTCCGGCGCACCGACGGGCGCGCAGACGTGCTCGTACCCTTGTCGGGCGGGCGCGACAGTTGCTACTCGCTCCACTACATCAAGAACATTCTCGGCCTCAATCCGCTCGCGTACACCTACGATTGGGGCATGGTCACCGACCTCGCGCGGCGCAACCAGTCGCGCATGTGCAGCAAACTCGGCGTCGAGCACATCTGGGTCTCGGCCAACATCGCGCGCAAGCGGGAGAACATCCGCAAGAACGTTCAGGCGTGGCTGCGCAAACCCGAGATGGGCATCATTCCGCTCTTCATGGCCGGCGATAAACAGTTCTTCCACTACGCCGACAAAGTCGCGAAACAGAACGAAATCGATCTGACGATCTTCTCGATGAACAGCCTCGAGGACACCGATTTCAAGTCCGGATATTGCGGGATTGGCCGCGGGGCGCGCGCCGACTACCCAGGATCCAAGGCGAACGTCCGCATGATTCAGTACTACCTGAAAAATTTCGCCACCAACCCAGGATATCTCAATGCCTCCCTCCTGGACACCGCGTGGGCCTTCGCGATCTATTACCTCTCGCCGGTGCACCGCCGCTATCTGACCTTCGAGCACTATGTCCCGTGGGACGAGCACGAGATCGTGTCCACCCTGCTCGAAAAATACGACTGGGAGCTTTCGCCTGACACGACCACGACCTGGCGCATCGGCGATGGCACCGTGCCGTTCTATAATTACATCTACTATACGGTCGGTGGATTCACCGAGATCGACACCTTCCGCAGCAACCAGGTGCGAGCCGGCATGATCGATCGGGAGACGGCGCTGCGCCTCGTGGACCAGGAAAACGTCATGCGCTACGACTCGATCCAGTGGTATTGCGACACCATCGGGATTGACATGCAACACGCGCTGCGCGCGATCAACGCCATCCCCAAGCGCTACTCCACGGACTGAGCGCCGCCGCCAATGCCGGGGCGCTTCCGCACAGGGCTAGTCTGGAACCTGCTCGCCTTTGGCATCCTCGCGATTTGCGGCTTCCTGCTCAATGTCCTCATCGGCCGCTACTACGGCCCCGCGGCCTTCGGCGTGTTCACGCAGGTCCTCGCGTATTACTACATCTTCTCGCAGCTCGCCGTCGGCGGCCTGGGCTACTCCACCGTCAGCCTCGCGGCCAAGCACGCCACGGACCGCGCGCGTCTCCAAAATACGGTGTCCGCCGCGCTCGCGCTTACCGTGGGGCTCGCGCTGCTCTCCACCGCCGCGGCGCTGCTTCTCAGCGGACCGATTGGTCGATGGACGCGTAGTCCGGAAGTCGCCGCCGGCATCCGCTGGGTATTGCCGGGCCTCGTGTGCTTCGCGCTGAACAAGGTGCTCCTCTTCGCGTTGAACGGCCTTGCTCACATGCGCGCGCATGCCGTTTTCGTCGCCGCGCGCTATCTGCTTATCGTCGCTGTGCTCGCGGCGCTCATCGCCTTCGACGCCACGCCGGCGCAACTGCCGCTCGCGCTCTCGGCGGGCGAGATTCTCCTCTGCCCGGCCATCGCCGCGTACGCCCTTCGCCAGCGCGTGTTCCGTCTCGCACGCATCAGCCGCGAGGACCTGCGCGAGCACTTTCGCTTCGGCGCGCGCTCGTTCTTCACCCCTCTACTGCAGGACGCCACGATGAAGGTGGACGTGCTCATCCTCGGACTCTTCGCGGATGATGCCGCCGTCGGCGTGTACGCCTTCGCGGCGATGCTCGCGATCGAGGGCGCCTACCAACTCCTGTACGTGGTCCAGATCAACCTCAGCCCGATTTTGAGCGCGATTCCCATCGAGTCGCGCAGGTTGCACGTCCGCGGCCTGATGCGGCGCGCCACGCTCTACCTCACGCCCGCGATGCTTGTGGTCGGCGTCGCGGGTACGCTGCTCTTCCCCACCGTCTCCGATCTGCTCACGCGAGACGCGGCCTTCGCGCAGGGCTGGCCCTTCTTCGCGATCATCCTCGCGGGGCTCACGCTGGCCGCCGGCCGCCTGCCCTTTGGGGTCGCGTTCAACCAATGGGGACAGCCGAATGCCTTCTTCGCCATCGCCCTCGTCCAACTGCTGAGCAACACCGCGCTCAATCTCGCGCTCGTTCCCTTCTTCGGCGGACTCGGGTCCGCAATCGGCACCGCGATCTCATTCGTACTGACGGCGATCTATCTGCAATGGCTTCTGGTCCGCCTCAAAACGAAGTGAGCCCGGCAAGACGCCCGGGCCCACCACACGCGTTCCCGATTCAAATTTACTGCGGGCGCGTGGGCAGTTCCAGCGGTGCGTAGTACGGCGCGTCGCCCAGGCCGAGAAATTTTTCCATCCAGTTCGGGCCGGCCTCGCTCGGCGTGAAGGACCAGTCCTGGCGGTGGTAGTTCCAACTATCGGGCCGCAGGGTCTGCGCTTTGCCCCAGTACCTGTCGGCGCGCACGGCGTCGCCCGCGCGATGGAAGTGATTGCCCATCTGGAAATACGCCTCAGCCGCTTCCTCGCCGGTGGTCCGCGGCGCGACGCGCTTGGCGACTTCCTCGGGCGACATCGCGTACTCGCTCTGGCCGCCCTTCTCGATCCAATCGCGCAGGCCCGCGACATAGTCTGCGCCGTTCACGGCAATGCTCTTGCCGCCCAGCGTGAGCGACACGTCGCTCGAATACGCGGTCTCGTTCGGCCGGACGATGCGGCCCTGCTCATCGATCCACACGCCCGTCGGCACGTTCACCATGTTGTACAACCGGCTAATGACGTGGTTCTCGTCGACCACCTGCGTAAACGTCGCTTTCCCCTTGTCGAAGAACTGCCCCGCCGCCGCCTCGCCGCCGGTGTCTTCGGCGAAGGAGAGAATCTCGAAGCCCTTGTCCTTGAGTTCCGTGTATACCTTTTCCCATCCCGCCACGTCGTTGCGGCAGCCGCACCACGACGCCCAGGTTTGGATCAGCACTTTCTTCCCGCGAAAGTTGGAGAGCTTTACCGTCTTCCCGCTGCGGTCTTTCAGTTCAAAGTCCGGCGCGATCGCCGCTTGGAGATAAGACGCCTGCGCGGCGGGAACCTCACCGAAACTCCACACGCCAGAATCCGCATCGCGTACGAAGGCCTGCCCGAGTTTGCGCGCAAGTTCGGTGACGTTGAACCAGCCCTGGCCCTCGCGGGTAACGTACAGCGGGCCGTCTTCCGACTGCTTCACCGGCACGCAGATCGCATCCAGGCACGCGCCCTCGGGCTTGAGCACGAATCCATTCACCCGCGGCAGGTCCGCCGGCGTCACCCACAGGTCATTGGGATCGGCGAGCGTCGTCTCGATGGCCGTCGTCTGCCCCTGGTACAGCACCACGGCCGGCCCCGCCCACACCGCGGCGCTCATTAGCACGCACCCTAAACTAAAAATCGTCGAAACACGCATGACACCCTCCTCGAATCGCCCATGGAATCCGTGTGCACCCTTGATAACCCGCAGCCTCACCGGTCTGTTCCATCCTCATCATTGCGCGGTGTTGCATTAAAAACCTCCATCGGGCTACCTTGTGCGCTCACACATCACTCTACACGCCAAAGGATCGCCTGTGCCGTTGCTGCTCGACCCGCTGAAGCCACAAGACTTGCCCGATCGCACGTTGCCGTTCTGGAAGTTGGCCGGTCCAGGTGCGATCCTCGTTGGGCTCTCCATCGGCGCGGGCGAACTCATCATCTGGCCGTGGATCATGGCGCGCTTCGGCGCGGGCATGGCCTGGGCCGCCGCGCTCAGCATCTTCGTGCAACTCTGGATCAACCTGGAGATCGCGCGCTGGGCGATCTGCACCGGCGAGAGCCCCTTTACCGGATACGCGCGCGTGTGGCGCGGGTTTGTGCCGTTCTTCCTCGCCGTCAACGTCTGCATCCTCGCGTTGCCCGGCTGGGCGCGTGCCTCGGGCCAGGCCCTGCGCATGCTCTTCTTCGGCCAGCAATCCGCCGGGCCGGACTGGCTCTGGACCGCGATCACCTTCGCCGTGATCGCGCTGATTCTCTTCGGCCCGAAGACCTTCTACTCCGCGATCGAAAAAAGCATCTCGGCGATGGTGGTCGTGATCACCGCCGGCCTCATCTATGTCTTCATCCGCACCGCGAACGCCGAAACGCTGGGCGAATTCGGACGCGGCCTGGTGAACGTCGGCCACATCGACGTCGCGGATGATTTCGGCTACATAAGCCTGTTCAGCGCGGTCGTGTTCGCCGGCGCGGGCGGCATCGCGAACATCTTCTACGCGTACTACCTGCGCGACAAGCGCATCGGCATGGGCGCGCGCGTGCCGATGCTGGTCAATCCGCTCCGGCAGCGCGAGGAGGCCAACGTCACGACGGGCTACATCTTCCCCGACAATGCGGACAATCAACGGCGCTTCCGCGACTGGTTCTTGTTCGTGAAGCTCGACCAGACCCTCTATTTCTGGCTTCTAAACACCTTCACGATGTTTCTGTTCATGTTCGGTTCGCTCGCAGTGCTGCACAAGCAAGGCATCGTGCCGAAGCAATCGAATATCGTGTGGGAACTCGCCAGCATCCTCAAGGACACGATGGGCACCTCGGGGCTCTATCTCTATCTCATCGTCGGCGTCGCCGCGCTGATGAGCACGCAGCTCGCATTCGTCGACGGCGGCGCGCGGGTCTGCGCCGACCTGCTGCACACCAACTACGCGCGATTCCGGAAAATTCCGCAGTCGAAATTATACGTGCGCTTCGCCATCGGTGGGATGCTGCTCGGAATCGTCAGCACCTTCCTCTTCGAAAAATTGTTGACCGGCTTCGACGTAATTCTCTACAACGCCCTCATCAACGGCGTCGCCATGGCCGTATACGTTCCGGTGACGCTCTACATCAACTTCAAATACCTGCCCAAGTCCGTCCGCCCCGGACCAATTAACGTCGTGTTCGTCTCCGCCGCGGCCGCCGTGTACATCTCATTCACCATCTACACGGTCGTCACCCTCGGCGCGAAACTCTTCGGGGTTTGATCCCGCCGCTCCAGGATCAACCGTGCTTCGTTCATAAAATCAGACCGATGATCCCTTCTTGACGCAACCCCGACAATAGTCCCCGGTCCTCCCCCACTGTTGTCATTCTGAGCGAAGCGAAGAATCTCGCTCTTCGCACCCACTCGCGATCGGTCCTCCACCCGGTCTTTCTTTGCCAACTTTCTTTCGGACCTAGGGGCGGGTCCCTGTGCCCGCCCTGGGCAACCACAGGGGGTTGCCCCTACGAGAAAGAAAGTAGGGGTCGTCGCCCGCGAGTCCTCCTATATAGAGCGCGCGGCTTGTTGCAGTCCTGCCGGACGGTCCTCCCGGACGGTTTAGGGCGCCTTCGGCGCCAGGGGGACACTCGTCAACAGGTGAAAGTGCGCGGTGCGGAACAAGGGGGTGCGTGACGCGGCGTGGAGGCCGGGAAACAATGGGGTGCGGAAATGTGCGGCGATCGCTCGGGATTGCTGCGTCGCTGCGCTCCCCACAAAAGCGCGGTTGCGGAACAAGAATCTTTTGGTTGACAGGAAACGGCGAAACGATGAGAAATGAAAATTCTCGAACAATACTGCAACACGCACCTTGCAAGATTGCCTCAGACTCTGGCGAGATCTCGTTCTTTGCTAAGTTGCTCTATGACCGGTATCACTGTAATCGCTAGCCCCCGACATGCTTTGCCGATGTCCTCAAACGCACCAGGCTCCGCGAGGGCTTCATTTGATTCCGCCGGTTTCCGGGTCTTGTGGTCATGGAGCATCCCGAGGGCAAGTAGAAACAGGCCGTACTTGAACCAGTATTCGAGCATCCTGGGATCCGAACTTCGTCTTTTGTCCTTTTCGTTTTGAAGGTAAATGTTATCGATGTTTACTGCAATGTCTAGTTGCTCACCGTCCTCCGAGATATTAGCTCGCAATGCAAGTGCGGATCTCTCGTCAAAACTCCAATCGTTCCACTCTGCACGCCGCACCTCCTTGATCTTCGGTAGACCCGAGAAGAAGGCGCCGGAAGGCGGTTTTAGACCTCCCGGCTCGCGAGGCGGGGCGTCCTGTTCCACTTCGACTCTGAACGACGATGCGAACGGTTCGATTCGGGAAACATCCATGACCTCGACGGCCACGTTCAACACATCTCTCGGCGCGCAATGTTGGGGGATATCGAAAGTGAAGGTCGCTACGCCGTCCCATAAATGAACCGAGGCGAGATTTGGAGAACCTTGGGTAGCGTACCGCCCACGATCCTTCATCCTTGAGAAATAATCGTTGGCTGCATCTGTCTCGAAAGTAATTCGAAATTTCCGATTGCGAGGACACCGCTTGACGAGACCATCCTTTGGTTCGTTAGTAATCCTGAAGTAAGTGGGAAATCTCTTCCCTTCATACGGCACCGGCACCGGCTCCGGGCCGATTGGTATCTTGATCTTGGTGCCCTTTCCGAAAAGTGCGGCCAACGTAGGGTCAGCCTTAACCAGATCTTGAACAATCTTTGTTGTTTCCTCATCTGAAACGGCAGCAGCCATCCTCTCCTGGCGCCTGCGCGCATTCAGTTCTCGTAGACCACCGTGGTCTCGCAAATAGTCCGCAAGGGCATCATAAAGCCTATCTCGTTCCTCGCACTCTCTCATGCGATCTCGAGAACCAAGAAAGAGATCTTCACGCAATCGCTCAGAAAGCGAGGTACAATCGACTGTAACGAGGGTGGTACTGGCAATGTAATCCAACTTCGTTCGCCTAGAGACAAAACCGCTATCCAACTCACTGTGTAGTTGGCCGTTAACATTGAAAAAGATTCCGCCTCTTGGGTACTTCGGATTACTTCCCGTGACGGCTTCTTCCCTTACGACCGTCAATCTGACGTCCACGACACCCACGCCCTGAATTGATAGCTGCGAACCAGTGTCAAGTCCGCCCTCGATATCTTCGGGATTATCCGCTATGACCGAAGATAATCCAGACATGGTCGTTTCATATGAATGGGCATTGTATCCCGCTCTTCTCTCGTATAGCCGAATCGGTAACACAGGTTCCGGCAAATGTCTTTCGAGTGCACGTCTCATGTCGAACATGAGGTTGGTTTTCAGCCCGCCAGGAACTTTGAAGTTCCAAAGCTTAATGACTGATCCTGATTCCAGTGCTCGGCTTGTTGCATGCGGATATTCAGCCGGTCGGACCTCTATGGAATCAGCGTTGAAGCGAGGAACCCTTCCCGCGGGAGCAAGGTACACATACCGAGAATGCGGTTTTCCGTCGCCTGGGTTGATTCGCCGCACGATGGTGAAACCCCACGGGTTTTCAGTCCCTGTTCCATGCTCGGCGCAGAAGATTTCGGTATTTCGTCGCGATACAATTAGTTGGAAGCTTTCGCGCCCAGCAAATTGCAACACCCCTGTTCCACCCATATTGAATTTGCCCTGCACGAATCGAATGCCAGATTTGTTTTCTCTCAACAGTGACAAGAACGTGTTAGCAAACGCGTCGGGATGCTGGCCTTCGCCTTCATCTACGATGGTATAGTTCGGATTTTTCTTTGGTCCCGTGGCGACCAACTGAATTTTTTCCGCGAGCCGCGTTCTCGCTGACGCCGTGAGGTTCTGAATGCGCCCGTCCGGCACAGAGAAGAATCGCTGAACGGCCTCGATCATTGTTTGCGGGGCTTCGGCAGACCGAGGCGAAATACCACGACAAATGGCCTCGCACGTCAGCACGGCGTCCAAGGAGTTGACCAGCTTCTCGACGAGAGCGGCGACGGGTGAACTCTGCTGGTTGCCGACGATGCTACGGTTCATCTCCATGCCGCCGTATGGAACCCAATGTTCGTATCTATCCCAAAGTCTTGCCGAAGTCAGCGTGTCGATGACGTCACTCTCAGTTTCAGCAGCTATCAATTGTTCGCAAAGCTTTTGGGCATTCACAGCCTTCGTTAGATCCATGTCCCTGCGCCTCTCAGTTTGCGGATTTGCTGGCCGTTCATTGTTTACGATGTCGACTTGTGGATTAGAACATATTCTTTTCGACTCGTTAGCGTGGGATCTGTCCTAACATACCACCTTGCATTAGGGATTTCGCGTTTTACAAGGGTCGCGGACTGCTTACGATGAAGCGCGGGCTTAAGTCCCGCAGTGTCCATCGCCTCTAGGTATAGCGGAAGTTGTATTTCCGGCCTACTGAACGCGACAACTTGGACAATTGGTGTGGACGGGCTAAGTGCTTTATTTATTGCCGAGAAGACTCGGGTTATACGCTCAAAATATTTTGCATTGTCGAACTCACTCCTGGGTGCGAGAGTATAGTGTGCCTCGGAGTACCCGTCCTGCAGACCAAGGAGTTCGAAAGGTAGCGCCACCTCCTTGCGACCGCGAATCTGCCAGCGATGATAGAGAACGTGTATGCCCGGATAAGGAGGCGACGTTAACACGAGCGAACAATGTTTCAATCTGTGCCGAATGCGATTTGCCAAGTGCTCCGCATCGCAGAGGATGGTTGTTAATCGGCGCTGGCCTGAAAGATCAGGCTTCTGTTGCTTGCATTTTTGAGAATAAGCTTCGTGCTTGGACAAAAACTCGACGGCAGTGCGCTGAAATATCTTTCCCAGAATCGTGGGGGTGATTGGTTTCTCCCGTGAATCAAACGCGATCTGGCCCGTTCGCAAAACCATCAATTTCGCTGCCGTCCGCGATTGCTCGAACTCGAGACTGGAAATTTTTTTTGCGATGCCCCGCAAGAGTCCGTAGCTTTTGGGAGAATATATCAGTCCGCTCTTTGTGACAATCGCTTCGGGAGTCGCCGTGCTTAATGTTTGAGACGGGTCCCCCAGCTTATCGAGCCATTTGCGAAGGTCGTCGATGTGATCTTGTAGTAGTGGTCGCGCCTTCGCACGCGTAAGGAAAACTGCTAACGCACTCAAGTCCGCACAAATTGCCGAGCGCCCCGAAACGAGAGCCTCGACCGCAGTAGTCCCTCCGCCACAAAAAGGGTCCAATACCAAATCACCCGGTCGAGTGAATCGCCTGATTACTGTCTCCGCGATCGAGGGCGACATCGAAGCCGGGTACCTGTACAGCGAGTGAGTATGTTGGCGAGCAACGGACCGAATCTTAGAAGCTCTAGATATCGCGGTGTTCATGCCGATCCCCGACTTGAACACTGACCATACAGAGATCGCGGGGCGCCCGTCAACAGAACCCCGAATGAATTAGATGGCGCGATTTGGGGGTTTGATACCTCCACCCACCTTTGCTAGACTTCCGCCGATTTAGCCCGTCCTCGTTGGGGGCATACCCGTGAGCAGGATCGTCATTCCAGTTTCCTTGGCGGCCCGCTCCGGAGGCCACCGCGTGGACGTCGATGCGCCGGAAAGCGAAGTGCGTCCCCACGGCGTGGCCGAGTCGCCGTTGCGCCGCGTGCGCCTGCGCGGCACGCTCTCCGCGATGGACGAAGAGTTCATGTTTCGCGGAGTCCTCGCGGGCGACTTCGAGCAGCCCTGCGATCGCTGCCTCGAACCGGCGCAGCAGAGCGAGGAACTCGAAGTCGTCTGGCTGTTCACACGCGGGGTCGCTCCGTTCCAAGAGCCGCTCGGCGAGGACGACGAAGTCGTCTTCGACGTGGAAGACGAGAGCGAGCGCATTCGGCATTTTGAAGGCGAAGAAATCGATCTCGGCCCGAGCGTGTGGGAGGAGTTGGTGCTCGCGGCCCCGGCGAAGTTTCATTGCCGGGAGACCTGCGTGGGTCTCTGCCCCACATGCGGAACGAATTTGAACACCGGCGCGTGCACATGCGCGCGTGAAGAAAAAAAGGAAGTGAACCATTCAGGATTGGCGGCGCTCAAGGACCTGTTCCCGAATCTGCCATCCAACGCTGCGGAGGAATAACTACCGTGCCAGTACCCAAGAGACGAACGGGCAAGTCGAAGCGCAATCAGCGCCGTTCGCACCATGCCCTCACCCCGGCCAACCACACCGACTGCCCGAACTGCGGCGAGAAAACGCTTTCGCACCGGGTCTGCCGCAAGTGCGGATTTTACAACGCGCGCACCGTGCTCAAGGGCGAAGACGCCTGACCGTTCCGAAACGTATGGATCGCGGGGAGGGTGCCATGCGAATCGTGCTGGACGCGATGGGGTCAGACGCGGCCCCCGACCCCGAAGTGCGCGGGGCCGTCGAAGCGAGTCTCGAGACGAAGGCCGAAATCGTCCTCGTCGGCGATGAGCCGCTGCTAAAGCAAAAGCTCGCGGCGTTCCCCAAGCGCGGCCACGTCTCCATCGTGCACGCCTCGGAGCGCGTGCTCATGGACGACTCGCCCATGGTCGCCGTCCGCCAGAAAAAAGACTCTAGCGTGATGGTCGGCATGCGCCTGCTCAAAGAGGGCAACGCCGCCGGATTCCTCAGCGCGGGCAACACCGGTGCCGTCATGCTCGCCGCGCGCGTCGTCCTCGGGCCCATCCGCGGCGTCGCGCGCTCGGCCATTTGCCAAGTGTTGCCCACCAAACTCAACCCCGTCGTCGTCCTCGATCTCGGCGCGAACGTCGACTGCACCGCCGACCACCTCTGCCAATTCGCGGAGATGGGCCACGTCTACGCCCAGCTCACGCTCGGCGTCGAGCATCCCCGCGTCGGTCTGCTGAACATCGGCGAGGAAAAAGCCAAAGGCAACGACATCGCGAAGAAGGTGCACCAGCGTCTCACCGCCACCCCCCACATTAATTTCATCGGCAACATCGAACCCAAGGCCCTGTTCGCCGGCGACGCGGATGTCGTCGTCTGCGACGGGTTCATCGGCAATCTCCTGCTCAAGACCTGCGAAGCCACCGCAGACCTCGTGAAGACCCTGCTCGAACGCGAACTCAGAGCGTCCATCATCAGTCTTGTGGGCGGCGCGCTCAGCCTGGGCGCTTTCAAGCGGCTCAAGCGCCGCATCGACCCGAACCTGCAACCCGGCGCGCCCCTCCTCGGCGTGAACGGCATCGTCATCGTCGCCCACGGCTCCTGCACGCACGAGGCCATCAAGACCGCCCTGCTCGGCATCGAGGCCGAGGCCGAGCTCGGCCTGATGGACCACATCCGCGAAGGCATCGAGGCTTTGCGCGCCGTCGAGGTGCCGCAAACACCGGCGGCCACCCCCTCGTGACCTGTTTCCTCTTCCCCGGCCAGGGCAGCCAGAAACCCGGCATGGGCCGGGACCTGCACGACGCCTCCCCCGCAGCCCGCCGCGTATTCGACCAGGCCCGCGAAGTTCTCGGACACGAGTTCGTCGACCTCATTTTCAACGGCTCCGAGGACCACCTCCGCGACACGCGCGTGACCCAGCCCGCGCTCGTTGCGGTCGAGTCCGCCATCGCCGCGCACCTCTCAGCCGCGGGCATGCCACCCTCCGCCACCGCGGGGCACAGCGTCGGGGAACTCTCCGCCCTGGTCGCCGCCGGCTCTCTCGATCTCGCTGACGCCCTGCGGCTCGCCCAAGAGCGCGCACGGCTGATGACCGAAGAAGCGCCCGCCGGCGGAATGGCCGCGGTCATCGGGCTCGACCCGAAAAAAATGGAACATTCACTTCCTCCGGGCGTCGAAGTTGCCAACTTCAACGGACCTGCGCAGACCATCATCTCCGGCGACTCCAAAGCGCTCGACCTTGCAACTGAAACACTCCAGAAACTCGGCGCGCAAAGGGTAATTCGCTTGAATGTTTCAGGGCCGTTCCACTGTTCGCTCATGAAACGCGCCTCGGAACTGCTCCGGCCGCTATTGAATTCACTGCAAATCCGGCCTCCCGCATGCACCTTTGTATCCAGCGTCATCGGCGAAGAAGTCAGCGACCCGGATCTCATCCGCCTCCACCTCGGCTGGCAGCTCTACTCCCCCGTCCGTTGGACCGACGTGATGGCGGTCCTCGGCCCGGTCGAGGCCATCGAGGCCGGGCCCGGCAATGTCCTGCAAGGCCTCGCCCGCCGCACGCCCAATTCCGCCCACGTCCGCTCGGCGGGAACTTGGACGCAAATCCAGGCCCTCTTTGAAAAGAAAAGCGTGGTCTCCGCATGAGCGAATTCACTGGCAAAACCGTTCTGGTCACCGGCGGCACCCGCGGCATCGGTCGCGCCATCGCCCAGGCCTTCGCAGCCCAGGGCGCGAAGGTCGCCCTCTGCGGCCGCGACGAAGCCAAAGCCCAAGCCGCCGCCGTCGAGATTTCCAGCGCCGCAGCAACTGCCCGTCCTCTTAGTCCACTCAGTCCACTCAGTCCAATTAGTCCACTTGGTCCACCAGCCCCAACCACACCGGAGGTAGCCGGATTTCGCACCGACATAGCCTCATCGGAAGACGTGGATGCCCTAATCAAGGCGGTCACGGCCAAGTTTGGCCCCATCCAGATTCTCGTGAACAACGCCGGCATCACCCGCGACGGCCTGCTCATGCGGATGAAGGACGACCAGTGGGACGACGTGCTCCGCACCAACCTGAACGGCGCCTTCTACACCTGCCGCGCCGTCTGCCGTGACATGATCAAGGCCCGTGCCGGACGCATCATTAACCTCTCCTCCATCGTAGGCCTGCGCGGCCAGGGAGGACAGACCAACTACGCCGCCGCCAAAGCCGGTGTCATCGGCTTCACGAAGGCCCTCGCCCAGGAAGTCGCCTCGCGCGGCATCACCGCAAACGTCGTCGCCCCCGGCTACATCGACACCGACATGACCGCCGGTTTCAACGACGAAGCCCGCAAAAAACTCCTCGAAACCATCCCCGCCGGCCGCGTCGGCACTCCGCACGACGTCGCCGCCGCCGTCCTCTTCCTGGCCTCCGACACCGCCGCCTACATCACCGGCCACGTCCTCTGCGTAGACGGCGGCTTGGGGATGTAGGGACACTTAAGGCCTCTTACGAATCCCAACGTACGTAGCATGGGCGGCTCGCCCATGCGGGTTTATGGCAGCCGGAGTCGGGTATTGTTTTAGGTTCTCGGTCGCCTTGGCTCATCTCGCCCAATCTCCCCTCTCCAATTCCTCGGTTCCGTCCTGTAAGAAAAATAAAGTGTTGACCCGCGCCCGGAAAAACCCTAGAGTAGTGCCGCTGCAATTTCGTACGAAACCCCCACCTGTAGAAGGAGTCATTCACCATGAAGTCGCTCAAATTTTGGACCCGCGCCGCGCTGGTCCCCGCATGGGTACTAATTTCGATGGGCGCGTTCGCGCAGGACGCCGCCGCGCCGGATCCCGTCGGCAATTGGGACGTGATCGTGGACATGGGCGGCACGCCGTTGAACGCCGCGCTCGTCGTTAATAAAAACGACGACGGTAGCTTCGGCGGCACGCTGAAGTCACCTTTGGGTGAACTCGCGCTCCAGAAAGTCGACTACAAGCCGGGCGAGGCCATCACCTTCGGCGCCACCATCGGCGAAGGCGAGCAGGCGATCACTTTCAGCTTCGACGGTAAGTTCACCGGCCCGGACAGCTTCGAGGGCACGCTCGTCAGCCCCACCATGGGCAACATGCCCGTCAAGGCCACGCGCGCCACGGGCAATCCGCTCGCCGGCGTGTGGGACATTCTGAGCGACTCGCAGCTCGGCAAGTTCGAGCGCAAGCTCGTCGTCTACAAAGACGGCACCGGCAAATACATCACCGACGCCGACAACGCGATCTCCGAACTCAAGGTCGACGGGGCCAATGTCACCTTCAAGGTCACCGTCTCCGCGCAAGGCACGGAACTGCCGCTCACCTTCAAGGGCACGCTGGCGGCCGATGCGCTCAACGGAAACTTTGAAGCGGATGGAAGCCCAATGGCTGTCGTAACGGGGACGAAGTCCAAAGTCGACATCGTCGCCGCGGCGCTGGGCAAGTGGACATTCGAAGCGGAGACTCCGGCCGGCCCCTACAGCGCCGACCTCACCATCGAGTCCGCCACCGTCGGCAAGCTCCACGCCGAAGAAGGCGACGCGGATCTCCGCAACATCGGCAGCGACGGCGACAAATTCACCTACGACGTCTCGGTCAACTACCAGGGCCAGATTTACGACGTCACCTTCTCCGGCGTGGTGACCGGCGACGAGATGAATGGCGACCTCCTGATGGCCGGCGCGCCCGTCGCCACGGTGAAGTGCAAAAAGGCGGCCAACTAGCCGGACGCCTCATACATCATCCGGGCGGCTGCGCTCGAAATGAGCGCAGCCGCCTACTGCTTTTTTTTGGACAGGATTTACAGGATTAACAAGATTCTTCTCAATCGTTCAACGGCGCGATGGTGAATAAGGATGCTGATTGTGACCTCGCTCATTTTGTCATTCTGAGCGATAGCGAGGAATCTCCCCGTCGGCAGACCAGGCGCCACGCTTCCCGCAAAGACACCGGCATCGTTCTGCATTCTTCCAAGAAAAAAACAATCCAGAGGACTCGCACGCTCAATCGGTGTTCATCACATTTCATCGGTGGATAATTAATCTTGTAAATCATGTAAATCCTGTCAAAAAGCCCCCGTCACATCGCCGGCATCGCTTCTTCGTATCCAAAGCTATTGATGCTGGCCAGGTCGGTGTGACCCATGAGCGCCTTGTCGATCGCGTGGGCCGCCTCGCGGCCCTCGTGAACCGCCCACACCACGAGCGACTGCCCGCGCCGCGCATCGCCCGCCGCCCAGACCTTCGGATTGCTCGTGCGATACGCCTCCGGCCCGCGCGCGCCATACGGCGCCTTGATGTTCTTGCGCTCGTCGAGATCGAGACCGATCTCCTTCGTGATCGTGTGCTCGGGATGCACGAAACCCAGCGCCAGCAGCACGAGGTCCGCCTCCCACACAAACTCCGTCCCAGGGATTTCCTTCATCTCCAGCCGGCCCTCCTTGGACATCTTCCAATGAAGCTGCACGCCGCGCACTCCGGTCACCTTGCCGCTCTCACCGACGAAAGACTTCGTAAGCACGCTCCACTGGCGCTCGCCCCCCTCCTCGTGGCTTGCGGAGGTCCGCACAATCATCGGCCAGTTCGGCCAGGGGGTCGCCGGGTTCATGTCATCGGGCGGGCGCGGCATCAACTCGACTGATTGCACGCTCACCGCGCCCTGGCGCAGCGCAGTGCCGTGGCAGTCCGAGCCGGTGTCGCCGCCGCCGAGAATCACCACGCGCTTGCCCTGCGCCGTGATGCCGCCGGGCACTTCCTTCCCGGCCACGCGCCGGTTCTGCTGCGACAAGAATTCCATCGCATGGTGGATGCCGTCCAGTTCGCGCCCGGGAATCGGCAAGTCGCGCGCGTGAGTCGAGCCGATGGTCAGCAGCACGGCGTCGTTCTCGTCGATCAGCTTCTGCACGGGAATGTCCTTGCCGATCTCCTTGCCGAGCATGAACTTCACGCCTTCGGCCTTCATCTGCTTCACGCGCCGCCTGATGTGCTTCTTCTCAAGCTTGAAATCAGGGATGCCGTACAGGAGCAGGCCGCCGGGGGCGTCGTCGCGTTCATAGAGGGTGACTTTGTGGCCGGCGCGGCGGAGTTGCTGTGCGGCGGCCAGGCCGGCGGGGCCGGAACCGACCACGGCGACTTTTTTTCCGGTCTCCATCATCGGCGGTTCGGGCAGGATCCAGCCTTCCTTCCAGCCCCTGTCGGCGATGCTGTTCTCAATCTTCTTGATCATCACCGCCGGATCGGTGATCGCCAGCACGCACGACGTCTCGCAGGGCGCCGGGCACACGCGGCCCGTGAACTCCGGGAAGTTGTTCGTCGAGTGGAGGACATGCAGCGCCTCCTCCCACTCGTTGTCCTTCACCAGTTCGTTGAAGTCCGGGATGATGTTCCCCAGCGGGCAGCCCTGGTGGCAGAACGGCACGCCGCAATCCATGCAGCGATACGCCTGCTTGCGCAGTTCTTCGTTGGGCAGCTTGCCCTCGAACTCGCGCCAGTGAGCGACCCTATCTTCGATGGCCTCCCGCGGCGCCATCGTCCGCGAATAGACCATGAACCCTTTGTCTTTATTCGGGAACACGCGTCATCTTCTCCTCTTCCTTGCTCTGCATCTCGCGCAGGACGCGCGCGTAGTCCCGCGGCATCACCCGCTTGAACTTGTCGACGGAATCGTCCCAGTCGTCCAGGATCGCCTTCGCCACCGTGCTGCCCGTGTACTTCACGTGCTTGCGCAACAACCGGCGCAATTCCGGCAGGCTCTCGCGGTGCAGCGGCTTCACGTCCACCAGCCCCGTGTTGCACCGGCCCATAAAGGTATCGTCCGGGTCCCACACATACACAATTCCGCCGCTCATGCCCGCCGCGAAGTTGCGCCCCGTCTTCCCCAGGATCGCCACGCGGCCTCCGGTCATGTATTCGCAGCCGTGATCGCCTACTCCCTCGACCACCACCCACGCGCCGCTGTTCCGCACGCAGAAACGCTCGCCCGCCATCCCGCGGAAATACGCCTCGCCGCCCGTTGCGCCGTAGAGCGCCACGTTGCCTATGATGATGTTCTCCTCCGGCACCAGCGGACTGTCGTAGGGTGGGCGCATAATGATTTTGCCGCCCGACAGGCCCTTGCCCACGTAGTCGTTCGCCTCGCCGATCACGTTAAGGGTCACGCCGTCAATGGCGAACGCGCCGAAGCTCTGGCCCGCCACGCCTTCACAATCGATCCGCACCGTGTCTTCCGGGAGCTTGCCGGTGTACTGGCCGAGTTTGTGCCGGCGCGTCAGTTCGCTGGATAGCATCGTGCCGACGGTGCGGTTCACGTTCCGAATCTTCACATGGAAATGCACCGGCGCGCGGTACTCGATCGTCGGCCGCGCGCGTTGCATCAGCACATGGTCCAGCGCCTTGTCCAGGCCGTGGTCCTGTTTGCCGCTGTGGTAGAGCGTCTCGCCCTCCCACGCCTTGGGCATGTACAAAACGCGCGAGAGGTCGAGCGTCTTGGCCTTCCAGTGGTTCGGCAGCGGGTCGTAGACCAGCCAGTCCCGGTGACCGATCATTTCGTTCACCGTGCGCGCGCCCAGTTTCGCCATGATCTCGCGCAATTCTTGAGCGACAAAGAACAGGTAGTTAACGACATACTCCGGCTTGCCCTCGAATTTCTTGCGCAGGATCGGGTCCTGCGTAGCGATGCCGACCGGACACGTGTTCAGGTGGCACTTGCGCATCATGATGCAGCCCGTGGCGACCAGCGGCATCGTCGCAAAGCCCACCTCGTCCGCGCCGAGCAGGAACGCAATCGCCACGTCGCGGCCGGTCTTCATCTGGCCGTCCGCCTGCACGCGGATGCGGCTGCGCAGGTTGTTCTCCACCAGCACCTGGTGCGTCTCGGAGAGGCCCAGTTCCCACGGCAGCCCCGCGTGCTTGATCGAGCTGAGCGGCGAGGCGCCCGTGCCGCCCGTGTCGCCGCTGATGAGCACCAGGTCGGCCTTGCCCTTCGCCACGCCGGCGGCAATCGTCCCCACGCCGACCGCGGAGACGAGCTTCACCGATATGTTGGCCTGGGTGTTCGCGTTCTTCAGATCGTGGATCAGCTGCGCGAGGTCCTCAATCGAATAAATGTCGTGGTGCGGCGGCGGCGAGATCAACTCGACCCCCGGCGTCGCCAGGCGCACCTTGGCGATCTCGTCAAACACTTTGTGGCCGGGCAACTGGCCGCCCTCGCCCGGCTTCGCGCCCTGCGCCATCTTGATTTGCAGCTCGCTCGCGTTCACCAGGTACTCGTTCGTCACGCCGAACCGGCCCGACGCCACCTGCTTGATCGCGCTGCGGCGCGAATCGCCGTTCGCGTCCGGCGTGAAGCGCCGCGGGTCCTCGCCGCCTTCGCCCGTGTTGCTGCGGCCACCGATGCGGTTCATCGCGATCGCCAGCGTCTCGTGCGCTTCTTTGGAAATCGACCCAAAACTCATCGCGCCCGTGCAGAAACGCCGCACAATGACGTTCGCCGCTTCCACCTCCTCGATGGGGATGGCCTTGCGGTCCTCAAACTTGAAGCGCATCAGCGCCCGCAAGGCCGCAAGCGTGCGGTTGCGATCGTTCACGAGCTGCGCGAATTCCGTGTACCGCTCCAAGGAATTGTCCTTCGTCGCGCGTTGCAGCGTCGAGACCACGTCCGGGTTCACCATGTGATACTCGCCGCGCTGGCGCCAGCGGTACTGTCCGCCCGGGTCGAGGCTGCGCGGCCGCGCCATCCGCGCGGGATACGCCACGCCGTGCCGCGCAAGGGACTCGCGCGCGACTTCCTCGAACCCAATCCCGCCCACGCGCGAGGGCGTGCCTGCGAAGCAACGCTCGATGAGCGTCTTGCCCAGGCCGACCGCCTCGAATATCTGCGCGTTGCGGTAACTGTGCTGCGTCGAGATGCCGATCTTCGACATCGTCTTGAGCAGGCCCTTTTCCATGCACTTCATGAAATTCTTCTTCGCCTGGCCCGGCTGCGCCTCGACGACGATCTCGTGTTTCTTCAAGTCTTCGATCGTCTCGAAGGCCATGTATGGGTTCACGGCGCCCGCGCCGTATCCCGTGAGCAGGGCCACGTGCATCACTTCGCGCACGTCGCCCGCCTCGGCGATCAGCCCGCACGAGGTCCGCTTCTGCGCGCGCACCAGGTGGTGATGCACGCCGCCCATCGCCATCACGCTCGGCATGGGCACTTGCGTCTCCGACACGCCGCGATCGCTAAGCACCAGCAGCGTATGGCCGCCGTCAATCGCCGTCTCGGCCTCCGCGCACACGCGATCCAGCGCCTTCTCCAGGCCCTTCACGCCTTCCGAAACCGGAAACAGCGTCGAAATCACGGCAGTCTTCAGACCGGGCTGGTCCAGCGTCTTGATGTAGTGCATCTGGTCGTCGCTGATCACCGGCGACGCGAGATGCAGCATCTGCGCGTGCTCCGGCGTCTCGTCGAGCAGGTTGCGCTCGCGGCCGATGTCCGTCTCGATCGACATCACGATCTCTTCGCGGATCGAATCGATCGGCGGGTTCGTCACCTGCGCGAAAAGCTGCTTGAAGTAATTGGACAGCGGCTGGGGCCGCAGCGAGAGCACCGCCAGCGGCGTGTCGTTGCCCATCGAACCGACGGGCTCCTTGCCTTCTTTGGAGTTCGCCATCGGCGCGATCAGGATTTCGAGGTCCTCGCTCGTGTACCCGAAGATCATCTGACGCTCAAGCAGCGACACCTTCTCCGGCTCGATGCCGTTGCCCTCGGCGGCCTTCGCCGGGGCCTTGGGCAGCGTCGTGCGGTGCATCGCGATCCACTTGCGATACGGCTGGCGCATCGCGAGCGACTGTTTAATCTCGTCGTTGCTCACGATCCGTTTCTCGTCCGTGTCGATCAGCAGCGTGCGGCCCGGTTCCAGCCGCCCCTTCTTGATGATGCTCGACTGCGGAAGATCGAGCACGCCCACCTCGGACGCGACCACGATAAAATTGTCGTTGGTAAGCCAGTAGCGCGAGGGCCGCAGGCCATTGCGATCGAGCACCGCCCCGACCTGGATGCCGTCCGAGAACGCCACCGCCGCCGGCCCGTCCCACGGCTCCATCATCGTCGCGTGGTATTCGTAGAACGCCTTCAAGTCGTCCGGCATCGTCTCGTGGCCCGACCACGGCTCGGGAATCAGCATCCCGATCGCGTGCGACAGGTTTCGCCCGCCGCGCGCGATCAGCTCGAAGGCCTCGTCGAAGTTCGCGCTGTCGCTCGCGCCTTCCGTGAGGATCGGCACGAGCTTTTTCACGTCCGCGCCGAAGAGCGGACTCGCCAGGTGCGCCTCCCGCGAGCGCATGTTGTTCAGGTTGCCGCGCAGCGTGTTGATTTCCCCGTTGTGGCAGATGAAGCGGTACGGATGCGCCAGCCGCCACTTCGGCAGCGTGTTCGTGCTGTAGCGCTGGTGCAGGAGCGCAATCGCCGACTCGAAGCGCTCATCGGAAAGATCGAGATAGTACTTGTCGATCTGATAGGCCTGCATCAGGCCCTTGTACACGATGGTCCGCGCCGAGAGGCTTGCAAAGTAAAAATGCTCGGCCTGTTCAAGACCCGACGCGCTCACCGCGCGCTCGATCTGTTTCCGGATTACTAGCAGCTTGCGCTCGAAGCCGTCCGTATCCAGGCCCTTCGCGCGCCGGATGAATACCTGCTCCATCACCGGCTCGCCCTCGCGCGCAAGCCAACCCAGCGATTCCGAATTGCGCGGCACTTCGCGCCAGCCCAGGACCTTCTGGCCCTCCGCCAAGACAAAGTTCTCAACAATTTTCTTGCAGGCCTCGCGGTCCGCGACCGAACGCGGCAGGAAGGTCATCCCCACGCCGTACGCGCCCGGCTCCGGCAGCGTAAATCCGAGCGACTCCGCGTGCTCGGCGAAAAACCGGTGCGGCGTCTGAAACAACAGCCCCGCGCCGTCGCCCGTCTCCGGATCGCAGCCGCAGGCGCCGCGATGCACCAGGTTCTCCAGCACCGTAATCCCGCGCCGGACGATCTCGTGCGTCTTGCGCCCGTCGATGTTGGCGACGAACCCAAACCCGCACGCGTCGTGCTCGGTAGAGGGTTCGTACAAACCGCTGGTCGAGATAGATTGCATGTGTTTCCCTACAATGCAGTTAGCGCTGCGGGAGACGCACCGCCCAGGTCAGGGTGGCCGTGGATAGGGGCCGCCGCTGGCGCGCCGCCAAATCGCGCAGACTTTAACCAAACCTCTCCCAACCGTGTCAATCAGGACGCAGCGCACACCCCTGCGGATTTCAGCCGCCGCGCCCATCTGATATACTGGCCGCCCTATGCGTACGCCGCAGCGGCCAGCGCACTATTCTAACAATTTCCGCACCGTAAACATTCAAAACCGCGAGCCACTCCAAAGCGTCCAATTTACATGCCCTATCGCCCCGCACCGAAGCCCGCCGCGCCATGAGCGACTCCGCCGACTCCTTCAAACTCGCCGTCGACGAACCGACCCCCGGGCCCCACCCGCACGACCCCTCGCCAAGCGCCTTGCATCGAATCAGCGTCACCGGCTGGGGCCTCTTCGCCGCCTGGGCCGCGACCCTCATCACCTGGGGCTACCTCCATCCTGATCCCTATGCGCAGGGCTGGCGTCTCGTCCTGGAATTGGCTTTCCTAGGCCACGTCCTAAACTCCGCCGACGGCATCTCCAGCGGGTTCAGCCGCGAATACCTCCTCATTCAATGCGGATTGCAGGACATCATCCTCGTGCTCGTGGCCTACCCCTGGGTCGTCCGCGCTTACCAGGGCATGCAAACGCGCGGAATCCTCGGCAAAACCATCGACAACTTCCGCCAAAACGCCGAGCGCCACCACAAATACGTCGAGCCCTTCGGCGCGATCGGCCTCTGGATTTTCGTGTTCTTCCCCTTCTGGGGCACCGGGGCCCTAGTCGGCAGCATCATCGGCTACCTCATCGGCCTGCCAACCTGGCTCATCTTCGTCTCAGTCTTCACCGGACACTTCCTCGGCGTCGCCACCACCGTCTTCTTCTTCGACTTCGTCGAAGGCTGGATCGGCAGCATCGACCGCAGCTTCGTCGCCTACATGCCGTGGGTCATCGTCGCCGGTATCGCCCTGATGTGGCT
>JBCLBO010000017.1:0-46922 GCA_038916785.1 Candidatus Hydrogenedentales bacterium
ATTGCTTCGTCGCAAGTGCGCTCCTCGCAATGACGGGTGGTGGGAGGCGACGAAGCAATCTTTTCGGTCGTCGACTTCGGTCTCGCCTGATCAATCCGCGTCACTCGCGGTCCAGTGCTTCGCGCAGGACGCCTTGGCAGGCGTCGAGGCGGCGGCGGGCTTCGTCTAGCGGGAGGCCGCGGCGGGCCATGAGGACGGCGAGGCGGATGGAGCCGCCGGTTTCGTCGAGGCGTTGTTCGGCGCGCGTGGCGTTTTCTTTCGTGAGTTCGGCGATGATGCGGATGCAGCGTTGGCGGAGTTTTTTGTTCATCGGGCGGACGCCGGCCATGCGGCCTTCGAAGACGTAGCCTGCCTTCGCCATCGCGCCGGTGGAGATTTGGTTGAGGACGAGTTTGGTCGCGGTGCCGGCCTTGAGGCGGGTCGAGCCGGGCAGCACTTCGGGGCCGGTGTCGAGCGCGATGACGAGGTCCGCGCGATCGAGCGGGACGGGATTGCACGCGACGAGCGCGGTCCTCGCGCCGAGGGCCTTGCCGCGATCGATGGCGGCGAGCGCATAGGGCGTCGTGCCGGAGGCTGTGATACCGATGACGATGTCGTTCGTGCCGACGCGCGGGGTGATCGCGTCGATGTCGCGCGCGGCGGCGGCGGTGTCGTCCTCGGCGCCTTCGATGCTGTGGCGTAGCGCGGCGTCGCCCCCGGCGATCAGGCCGATCACGCGGTCCTCGGCCACGCCGAAGGTCGGCGGGCACTCGGAGGCGTCGAGCACGCCGAGCCGTCCGCTCGTGCCCGCGCCGGCGTAAATAATGCGGCCCCCGGCGCGCAGGGACGCCGAGGCGGCTTCGATGGCTAGCCCGATGCTCCGTTTAGCTTGTCCAACGGCGACTTGCGCGCCGGTCTCGATCATCGTCATCGTTCTTGCAATGGCGTCGGGGGATTTCTCATCGAGATTTCCAACCCAATCGAGGGCCCCTTCAGTGGAGTCATCCGTGGGCCGCTTGGGCAAGTCCGCCGCGCCGGGACGCTTCACGAAGGTGGCGTCCATCGGCAGGCGGCGCATCTCCATTGCAGCGCGATGGCCCACGAATTTCGGCGTTTCAATCACGATCGAGTAGGCGTCATGAAGAAGCGCGGCCGCGACTTCGTCCCTATAAAGTTGCGACTCCATGAGCCCACCGGTCACGAGGACGTGGAGAGTTCCCCGCGTTTCTGGTTCGGATCCGGCGCGGTCGAGACCGTGACGCGCCAAGGCCCCGAGTCTTTCAGCTTGGTCACGAATCGCGGCGAGCGCACCCGCGTTTCCGCGCTCCCCTTCGCGCGTGACGACGGAGGCAAGCGCGGCGATCTCGGTCGTCGATGCGAGCGTGAGCCATTGATACAGACCCGGATAGGTCTTCGAGTCCGCAGCGTCGACCAGCGCCTTCTTCAGGGCTTCGTCTTCGTCCGCGCAGCGAATTCCCTGGAGGGCGAGGCGATACGCGCCGCCTTCGTCACCCAAAATCGGGCCGTAGCCGCCGGTGACCACCCGCGATCCGTCGGCACGGCGCGTAATGACGACGGAGCCCGTCCCGGCGATCATGAGAATAGGATGCTGCGCATCCAGATTGGCCCAAGCGAGCATATGCGCGTCGCTGCACACGCGCACATCTTCGGTGCCGAGGGCTTTTGCGAGTCCCGTGGCGACGGCCTGCGCTTGGCCCGTGCGCCCCGCGCCGGAAATCCCAGCGACGACCGCCGCAATCCTCGCAGAACTCATCGCGGTCAGCGATCGCGCCAGGACGGAAATAATTCGCACGGCGTATGGAGCGGGAGTCGTCGACAAATTCGTCGCATCGCCCTCGGCCTCGGCGAGGAGGTTTCCCTGTTCGTCGTAGAGGCCTGCGCGGGTGCGGGTGCCGCCGCCGTCGATGGCGAGGATGGCGTTCATGATTTCCCTCGTGGGCGCCGGGTGACGCCGGAGGAGATTGTACCCGTCCGGCAGAGCTCGCGGAAGAGGGCGGCGCTGGGCTTGGGCGAGCGGGTTTGGTGTGGGTGGCTGACGTGGACGAGGCCGTAGGGTTTGGCGTAGCCCTCGTGCCACTCGAAGCCGTCGAGGAGCGCGCGGTGGAGGTAGCCGCGCAGGTCTACGCCTTCGTCGCGCGCGCGGCGCAGCGCGGCGGCGTGATCGGTGAGAAACTGGCAGCGCGCGGCATCGTCCTCCGCGCCGAGGCCGTTGGCCGCGACGAGTAGCGGGAGTTTGTAGGCACTCATGTCGCGCAGCGTCTCGGTGAGCCCGTCGGCGTCGGGCGCGAAGTCGGGCGCGTCGATAAGGCGGCCGTTGGCGTCGCAGAGTCGCGCGAAGCGGGTGCGGGGGGATAGCGGAGCGAAGCGCAGGTGTTCGCGACCGTAGTAGGAGATGCCGATGAAGTCGGCCGTGTTGGCCAGGCGGCGATCGATGCCGCGCGGGCCCTCCCCTGTTGTCACGGCGCGGAGGAAGGCGTGATTGCAGCGCTCCGCTTCGCGCAGGCAGGCGCGCGTGTCCCAGGGACTGTTCGGGTCGGCGGGGAAGAACCGCCGCGCGAGGACGCTCGCGCCCACCATCGCGTCTTCGCGCGCGGCGTGGAGCGATTGGTAGGCCGCGGCGTGTGCGCGCGCAAGGTTGCGCCGGCACGCGCCGGCGCGGAGCCAGCCGCGGGCCGGTCCCGGCCAGCGTGCTTCGTGGCAGGCCATCGAGATCCAGTGTTCCGGCTCGCGGATCGGGATCCACCAGCGGCAGAGCGGCGCGAACTCGCCGATGACGCGGTCGGCGTAGACCTGGAACCGCGCGGGCGCGTCGGCGTGATGCCAGCCGAAGCGGACCGCGAACCAGCGCGGCAGGGTGACGTGGTCTAGCACGCAGAGGGCTTCGAGGTTTCGCTTGCGCAGCGCCTCGAAGAGGCCACGATATATCTCGATGGCCGACTCGTCGAAGGTGTCCGGTTCGGGCTGGATGCGGGCCCATTCGAGCGAGAAGAGGAACGCGTTGTGGCCCAGTTCGCGCGCGAGGTCGAGGTCTTTGAGGTAGTGTTCGAGGAAGTGCGCGGCCTCCTCCGAAGTAGCGTGCCCGGCGACGCGCCCGGCGCGCTGCTCCCAGCGCCACCAGTCGCTGGCGAAGTTCGCGCCTTCGATCGAGTGGCCGGACTGGGCGGTGCCCCAGAGGAAATCGCGTGGGAAGGCCGCCATTAGATGCTTGCTCTCGCCACCGGTGCTGTCCCCCAGTCCGCTGTTGACGCTATCGTACCCGTCATCGTTGTCGGAATCGATCCGGTCTCTGGTCGAAGGACAAATTCGGTTCACGCGGAGAAAATTGAGTCGCGGAGGACTGCTTGGTGGCATGGGCTTGGCATGGGCTTCCAGCCCATGCGGGCCGGCCGGCGTTTGCGGTTTTGAGGACCGGGGCCTGACGTAAAATGTCGATCCCGGCTCATTCTCCATCGGCTGGAAGCCGATGCCGCCAAAGGTCGGCGCCTAGCCGCGGACATGCGGCTGTGCTATAAGCCCTCGGGGACTCTTTGGGATGTCGTTGACTGGACCAGACCTTGCGCTGGTGCTTGCGCTGCATGCGCGCGAGGGTGTTGGCGCGCGGACGCTCTCGCGCTGGCTGCGTTGGGCGCTCGCGCAGGGCGCGCCGTTGCATGGGTTCACGGGACGGCCGCGGGGGGAATTGTTGGCGGCGCTGCCGGCGGGGCTGGATAGGCTGGTGGCGGCGCTCGCGGAGGTCGACGGCGACGAGCTGGAGCGCGCGGAACGGATCGTGGAGCGTGTGGAGCGGGCGGGCGCGCAGTTTTATGCGGTAACGGATGCGGACTATCCTCCGGCGTTGCTTGCGGCGCTGGATGCGGCTGCGCCGCCGTTGCTTGCGGTGGCGGGCGATGCGGAGTTGCTGGCGCGTCCTGCCGGCGCGGTGGTGGGTACGCGGACGCCGTCGGAGGCGGGGGCGGCGCTGGCTGGGTATTGCGCGCGGTGGCTGGCGGGGCGCGGGCGCGTCGTGGTGAGCGGCGGCGCGCAGGGCATCGATACGGCGGCGCATGCAGCGGCGCTGGAGGCCGGCGGGGCGACCATCGTCGTGTTGCCACAGGGGCTGCTGACCTACGGCGCGAGCGGCGCCTTGGCCGGAGCGATCGACGAGGGCCGCGCGGCGCTCGTGAGCCAGTTTCTGCCGGATGCGCCGTGGACGGTGGGCGCGGCGGTGGCGCGCAATGAAACGATCGCGGGGCTGGCGCGCGTGGTGTGCGTGGTCGAACCGGGGAGCCGCGGCGGCAGCGCGAAGACAGGCCAGGACGCGCTGAATCAAGGCAAGCCGGCGCTGGTATATATGGGTGTGGACCCGCGGCAGACGGGGCGGGCGCTGTTGCAGGCGGGCGGGCGGCCGTTGCTCGGGCCGGAGGGACGATTTAGCGAGGAGCACGTAGAGGGCGTCTGGCGCGGGGCCGCGTCGAAAGACGCGGTGCAGCAGGAATTGCTTTAAGGGACCTTTGGACAGGATTACATGATTTACGGGATTGAGAAGCGAAGGGATTGGGAAGGCCCAATGCTCTGTTGAAATGGTCCCCCACTTGGACGGATTCGAGTCCGATGCCTCTCTCGAATCATAGGAGTTTCCGGTTAACGAGATTGCTTCGTCGCAAACGCGCTCCTCGCAATGACGTGGGGGCAAACGCGCTCCTCGCAATGACGTGGGGGCAAACGCGCTCCTCGCAATGACGCGGGGGCAAGCGCGCTCCTCGCAATGACGGTTTAGGCGGGGTTTTCAACGGAGCAAAGGCCAAAAAATGAAATGTAATTGTACGTCGAGCATAATTCATTCGGTTTCATTCAATCTTGTTAATCTTGTAATCCTGTCTAATGAGCACTGTTTTTACTGGAGGGAGTCCGCGCATGATATTCGTCAAGACGTTCAAAGGATATGAGGACCGCACGGCGGAATTGGACGATACGGTGAACAAGTGGGTGACGGCGCAGCGGGTCGAGGTGATTGGGATCAGCTCGATGCTGAGTCATGAGGCGGAGAGCCTCGCGCGGTCGGGCGATCTGATCTACGTCGTAAGCTATAAGGCTGACAAGCCCGCAGCCTGAGCGAGCACTTCGAGGGGGACGCCGGCCGCGTCGTATAGGCGCGGGCGCGCGGCGTCGAATGCGGCCAGGTCTGCCGCGTAGGTCTGCGCGATTGCGGCGGCCTCCTCCCCCGCTTCGATGCGGCGGCGAAGGTCCGGCCCGCCGGCGAGCAGGTCGAAGGGCGGCGAGCCGTCGAGCGTGAAGTCGGCGGGGTGTGTCTCGCGCAGGGCGGCGATGAGCGCGAGCGCAAGCGTGACGGGCCGGAGCGCGCGGGGCTGCGTGAGGCGCACGCGGATGCCTTGGCACGTTTCGTCTTGGTAACGCGGCGCGGCCGCCTTGCCGGGGATGCTTTTGGGGACGTAGTAGACGGCCTCGAGTTCCGCGCCGCGGCAATCCTCGGCCGAGACGCGATCGACGACGGCCTGGGCCCTGAGCCAGGGCGCGCCGATGATACCGAAGGGCGTGTCGGTGCCGCGGCCTTCGTTCAGATTCGTGCCTTCGAATAGGCACATGCCGGCGTAGAGCAGCGCGGTCTCTGCGGTGGGCAGGTTTGGCGACGGCGCGACCCAGGGCAGCATGCACTCGGCGAAGAGGCGCGCCGGGGGCCAGTTGTCGAGCCAGTTCACGCTCAATTGCAGCGGCTGGTCCTTGAGGTCGCGGGATTGGAACCAGCGCGCGAGCTCACCGAGCGTGAGGCCGTGGCGGATGGGGACGGCGGCGGCGGACACGAGGCTGTTCGTCTCCAGCGCGATCGGGCCTTCGAGCGTCTCGCCGCCGAGGGGATTGGGCCGGTCGAGGATGAGCACGGGCACGCCGGCGGCGGCGCAGGCGGACAAGCAGGCGCGCATGGTCGCCGCGTAGGTATAGAACCGCGCGCCGACGTCTTGCAGGTCGATGAGGAAGAGATCGAGGTCCTTTAGTTCCTCGGGCGACGGTTGCTTCTTTTCGCCGTAGAGACTGATCACGGGGACGGGCCCCTTCTGCCCGGTGACGCGCTCGCCCGCTTCGGCCTCGCCGCGCAGGCCGTGCTCGGGAGTGTAGATCGTCTTGAGCGTGGCGTCCTTCGCGTAGGGAAGCACTTCGAGGATGTGCTTGCCGCGCTGGTCGACGGCGGAATGATTCGTGAGCAGGGCGATGCGCTTGCCTTCGATGGCGCGGTAGTTCTCGCGGATCAGGCGATCGAGGCCGGAGTGCGTGTTGGACGCGGGCGGATAGAATTCCTGCGCGATGGCCTCATGGATGACGCGGCGCAGGGTCTCGTTGCCGCGGTTCTCGCGCGTCGGGTGGACGGTGTTGCTGAGCAGGATGACGAAGAGACCCTTCGGGCGGTCCATCCAAATCGAGGTGCCGGTGAAGCCGGTGTGGCCGAAGGCCGTACGCGCGGGGAGGTAGCCGCCTTTTTTGCTGGACCAGGGGTCGAGCTCCCAGGCGAGGCCTTGCCAGGGGTAAATCGGCATCCGATCGAAACGCAGCATTTCGTCCACGGTGGACGCGGGCAGCACGTCGCCGCGGAGAAATGCGCGGCAGAATTTTGCGAGGTCTTCGGCGGTGGAGAAGAGGCCCGCCTGGCCGCTGACGCCGCCGACGGCGAAGGTGTTTTCGTCGTGGACTTCGCCGACCAGCACGCGTCCGCGCCAGGGGTCGTCCTCGGTGGCGGCGCAGTTTCCGCGCCAGGCCTCGGGCGGGCGGAAGGCGGTGCGGGCCATGCCGAGCCGATCGAAGATTTCGCGCGCGCAGAAGGCGTCGAGCGTGTCGCGGCCGGTGAGCTCGACGAGTTTGCCCAGCAGCATGAACCCGACGTCGGAGTATTCGTGGCGCGCGCCGGGTGGGGCCTCGATGCCTTCTTGCGCGTAACGCATGAGCATCGCGTCGAGGTTGCTCAGGTCTTGGTAGTAGCGCTCGAAGGCGACGAGTCCGGAGGTGTGCGTGAACAAGTGCTCGATCGTCATCGAGCGGAATTCGGGGATCGGCACATGGTCGGCGATGGAATCGCTGAGCCGGAATTTTCCGGCGTCGCGCAGTTTCATCACGGCGGTGGCGGTGGCGACGACTTTGGTGAGCGAGGCGAGATCGAAGAGGGTCTCGCGGTGAAGCGTGCGCTTATACGGCACGAGTTGGCGGTGGCCGGTGGCCTCGAAGAAATACTCTTGGTCGAGATCGCCGATGTAGAGCACGGCGCCGGGCGCCTTGGATTGATCGACGGCGTCGTGTAGCGCACGGCGGATACGGGCAATGCTCGGCGGCATGTCAACCGCTCCCGGGCAACATGTTCACGTTCGGACTCATCGGGTCGTGCGCTCCTGCTTGCACCGAGAACTGGCGTGCGTCAAATACGCCGCCCTGAATCCCGCGTACTGCACACTACACCGTCATTGCGGGGAGGCCGCGCCGGGCGACAGTTTTTATTTCCGCGTCTCGACCCACGGCCGGCGAAGCACTCTAGTAAACCCGGAGCCCCGCGCTCTATCGCGCCACTCTACCAATCCCGCAAACAATAAAAAATCCCGCGTACTCTCGCACGCGGGATTTTTTCCGGGCGTTGGCCCGGGAAATGCTTTTGACCTGCCGCCAGCCCCCGGGAACGAGTCCCGTGGGGCGGCGGCACGACCGAAGAAAAACTACTTCTTTTTCTTTGCGGCCTTTTTCTTGGCGGTCTTCTTTGCGGCTTTCTTCTTAGCGGCCATGTCGAGTCTCCTCTGTTTGCCACTCTGTAGCCCCACAAACCCGGCAAGCCCTGCCACGACAACTGGCCGTGTGCCAGCACATGACGTGCTGTTGCAGAACCTCTTACGCCGAGTCTACTGAGAATGTTTACCGGACGGGTGCAACCCCGGCTCTACACCGCTTGCTGCGCCGCGCCTGACGCAGAATGCCGGTGAGACCCCCGTCCAATCGCGTGCCGCGATCGCCCCCACTCTCCCGGATCCGCGCCGCCCAAGTCCGGCCGATCCGCTTCGGTCCGCGCTGGGGAGCGCGGAGCCTGCGCGCGCCGGCCGGCCACTGTTTTCTTGAGTCCGTGTTTGGAATCCGGCCCGCGCGCCACGCGTTTTGCACACGGAATTCGGGGCTGATCTTCGCTTGATTTCGCCGAAGATCGTCCGCGCACTGCACCCTCTCTGGCGTACTGCTTAGCGCCGGGCGCGTCCGATCCGTGTGCTGATTCAACTGTACTGGACATCGTTTAGCAGATAACGAAGAAAAGGTCAAGGCTTTTTTCATGAGAAGTTTTAAAATTTCAAGGTGCACGTCTCGGACGCGGTGCCGGAAGACCCTGCTTTGGATCAAAATTGCGTCAAGTAAATTCTCCGATCGGCGAATCGCAGGCGTGAAATCAAGGACCCTGTGTTTCATTTAGCGCGGCGCAGATGCCCACCCCGAAGCGCAATGCTGGTCGATTCGTCTCTGCGACCCCTTCGGGGTCGGTGACGGCGTTCGACTTGTCCGGGGGTCTCCGCGTTGCTCCGACCCCCGGCTAATTTCTTGGACCCCTCCGGGGTCCGCGGGCTATTCGTGCCTGTGGGGTTCGCGGGCGATTCATACCTACGTGGTCCGCGGAGGATTTGTGCCGTTATCGCGATATGCACGTATCGGGGACGAGTTCAGATTTTCGGCATCCGCAGGTAAGGGCGCGACGAGTTCAGGTTCTCGGCATCCGCAGGTGGGGGCGTGTTGCCCAACTGATCCGGCTTGCTTGAAGAGAGGTGACAGGCCACTTTGGACTGCGGCAGCGATAGCTTCCGCTTTACTGAGCCCAGCGGAGCTGGGCGTCGTTGCGCCGGAATCGCAGTTTTTGGTGTGCACTGCGCCGGAGCGAGCTCCCGGCGCGAAAGCGGCAGCTATCGCTGCCGCAGTCCAAAGAGGTCCGAGTCGTTGAATTTCCGCGTTGTTGGTTTGGGCAAGATGCCCGTGAGTAGTGGTGCGGGTGAATGCTAGGCTGGACTACGCGCTGCTGGCTCTCCTATACTTTGCGCGGCTTGCAGCGTTCCGGGCTTGGGTCGGGATCGTCGCCGAACTGCGGCCAGATGCGGAAATTGACGCCCGAGAGGGCAGGTCTGAGGAGGAGATAATCATGGCAGCGACACCGGCCGAGTACTTTGCTGAACTGCCGGGCAAGGTGAACAAGGACAAGATCAAGGGCATGAACGCGATCTATCAATGGGACATCACGGGGGACGCGGGCGGGAAGTGGCACGTGATTCTGAAGGACGACAGCCTCTCGATCGGCCAGGGCGTGGCGGCGACGCCGAACATCACGCTGACCCTCGACTGCCAGAACTTTTTGGATCTGGTGACGGGTAAGCTGAACGGCCAGATGGCGTTCTTGACGGGTAAATTGAAGATTCAGGGCGATATGACCCTGGCGATGAAACTGCAAAGCATCATCGGTTAGCTCATGGACATCCCCACGCGGGGGAAGCCTGTTTGCGGGCATCTCCCGCTTGTTCTTTTGCTGGCGTTGGGGTCGTGCCGCGCGGAGCGGGCGGCGGGGCGCGATCTCGTTTTTGAGAGCACGGATGGATACTCTGTGGGCGCGACGGAGTATGCGCCGGCGGCGAAGGCCGCGCCGGGGATCATTCTGTTACCTATGGCGGGGTCGTCGCGCGAAGCCTGGGCGCCATTCCAGCGGCTGGCGCGATCGGACGGCTACTTCTCGATCGCCATCGATTTGCGCGGGCATGGCGAAACTAAAACGGCGCGCGCGGGCGCCGCTGGCCCGGGCTCATTCTCCGCGGAGGATTGGCTTGGCGTACTGGATGACGTCGCGGGCGCGAAGCGGGCGCTGATCGAGTCCGGCGCAGACCCCGGGCGCATCGCGGTGGCCGGCGCGAGTATTGGCGCGAACTTGGCCTTGCGGTACGCGTCGATCGATCCGGAGATCCATGCGGTCGTGATGCTCTCGCCGGGTGAGGAGTATCGCGGGGTCGCCACGATCGCTACGATGGAGTCGTTTACGCGACGGCCGGTGCTGATGATGGCGGCGCTGGGTGACGCGTACGCCGCGGCGAGTGTGCAAAAGCTGGACGCGCTGGCGAAGGATTTTTGCGAGTTGCGGCTATATCCCGGAGCGGCGCATGGCACCGATCTGCTTGCCGAGGAACCGGTCGCGGCGGACCAGGTGTTGATGTGGCTGGACCAGATTTTCAGCCACATGCCGGGCGTGCCAAAATAGTGCAGTCTAAGGGCGTTTCACAGAAGGTAACGAAGAGAACGAAGAAGTGATTAGAACCATTCGACCACCCGGATGGATGTTGGTTACTCCTGACGCCTCGACGAATAGACGCGGGAATCCACTCTCCGTGCTGTCAATCGTCTCATAACAATTTCTAGCCTCGGCACTGCCACGCAGAGCCAGGCAGTGCTTGGTTACGCTTCGTTTCCTTCTGCTGATGCCTTGGGTAATTTCTTGTCTTTCCCTTGCGTCTCTATGTCGTAACTCGTTTAATTTCAGTGGATTACGTATTTTTTCTTTGACGAATTAGCACATTGTGAGTATACTTTATAGGTCGGCACGCTTGGTGGGATGGGGTCAGGTCGCGCGCCGGAATGGGGAGCGACTGGGTATGTCCGGCCATGTACCGGCGGGTTTTTTCGAGGACGCCGAGGGTGAGCTCAAGCGCGACCGCCGCAAGGTGGAGAGGCGGCGCGGTCCTCGGGCGGATGGGGACGCGGAGCGCCGGGGCTTTTCGCGGCGTGCGCAGGACCGCGGGTTCGTCGAGCGCGAGCACCACTCGATGATCGAAGAAGCGCTCACGGAATTCGCGGCGGAACACGAGTTTTTTTAGTCGCGTCAGCGCCGGGCGTATTCGGCGTCCACGGCGGCTTGCAAGGAATCGATGGCCGCTTGCGGGTCCTTCAGGCCGGTCGCCACTTCTGTGGCGGCGTTCTCTAGCAGCGAACGAATCGTCTGCCATCCGGCGACGTTCGGCTCGGAGCGCGCGAAGCTCAAACAATCGAACGCGACGCGGTTGTATTTCCACTCTCCCCAGAATGCCTGCATCGCACTATCCTCGGTGGCCGATTTTCGGCAGGGCAAATAACCGGTTTTCACGGCCCACTTCGCATTCACGCTTGGCGAGGTGAAGTGCTTTAGGAACGCCCAGGCCGCGGCCTGGTGTCCGGGCGTGGTGTTGAACACCGAGACGTTTGCGCCGTAGAGCACGGTGGCCGGTTTCGCGGGATCCAATTGCGGGATTCGGGCCACCCCCCAGCCTTCGTTTCCTTCCATGACGAGCTTGAAGTAGGGCAGGGACGAACTCGGCCGGAATGCGAAGGCGACTTCGCCTGCGCCGAAGGCGGTCTGGTCGCCGAAGGTGCGCGGGGAATTCTGGTAGGCCAGGTCTTCCTTGAACATTGTTTCGATGAGCGTCAACGCGTCGCGCGTCTGGGGGCTGCGGAAGTCCACGCGGCCGTCTTTGTGAATCTCGCCGCCGCGGCTGAAGATCATGGCGTTCAGCGTCGAGGCGTCGATGTCGAGGCAGAGCGCGTACTTGCCGGTCTTGGCTTTGATCGTGCGGCCCATACTGAGGAATTCGTCCCAGGTGGAGGGTGGCGCGTCGATACCGGCGGCGGTCAGGACGCGGGTGTTGAAATACATAACGAGGACGGCCTTGGTATAGGGCCAAGACAGGATCGCGCCGCCGAATTCGGGGTAGCGATTTTGCTCGAGTACGGCGGGGAAGAAATCGGCGAGGTCGGTATCGCTGAGGCCGTGAACGGGATCGCGGATGAACGGGCCGAGGTCGGCGACGGCGCCGGACTGCGCGTACTCGACCGTCATGTTTCCATAGGCGACGGCCATGGCGGGCAGGGTGCCGGCTTTGATGGCGGCGGTGGTTTTGCGGTAGATGTCGCCGTAGTTACCGCTTTGGACGATCTTCACGGGCAGGCCGGTGTGCTGCGCGTTGAAGCTGGTCACGATCGCGCTGAGGACGTCCGCGTTCTCGGTCGTCTGCCGGTCCCAGAGATCCGCCGCGCCGGGCGCGATCGGGCGGAAGGCAGCGGCGGGGTTATCGCGCGGCGACTCGGGCCGCGGGCCGCAGGCGCTTAACGCCGCCGTACACACTGCCACGGCGATTGCGAGCTCCCTACCCTTTGATCCCCGCACGGACTGCGCCCTCCACGAATGCGCGCTGCGCGACGAAGTATAGGACGAGGGTCGGCAGCATGACAATGGCGGCGGCGCACATGAGCAGGTTGGTGCGCACGCCCTCGGCGATGGCGAAGACGGTGAGGCCGACCTGCACGACGCGCATGGAGTCGTCGCCGGTGACGACGAGGGGCCAGAGGAGCGAGTTGTAGCTGCCGAGGAAGGCGAAGAGCGCGACGGCGGCGAGCGTGGGCCGGATGGTGGGCGCGACGACGAGCAGGACGAAGCGGAAGTGGCCGCAGCCGTCGATGGAGGCGGCGTCGAAGAAATCGCGGGGGAGCGCGAGGCAGGCCTGCCGCACGAGAAAGATCGAGAAGGCGTTTGCGCACCAGGGCACGATGAGCGCGGCGTAGGTGTCGTACCAGTGCAAGCGGGTAATCGTGACGAAATTCGGGATGAGGGTGACTTCGAAGGGGACCATCATCGTGGCGAGCACGATACCGAAGAGCAAGGAGCGGCCGGGGAATCGCATGCGCGCGAAGGCGTATCCCGCGAGCAGCGAGGAGAACACGATCGCGGTGGTGGTGATGCCCGCAACGAGAAAGGTATTTGCAAAGTAGCGGGCGAAGGGCGCGGCGGAGAGTGCTTCTTGGTAATTGCCCCACTGCGGCGATTGCGGCAGCAGGCGCAGCGGGGTCTGCGTGGATTCCGGCAGCGTCTTGAGCGAGGTGCCGAGCATCCACAGGAAGGGATAGGCCATGACGAGCGCGGCCGCGGCGAGCGCGGCGTATAGGAGCCAACGGCGAATCATTCGTAGTGTACCCGCCGGCCGAACACGCCGAATTGGAGCGCGGTGAGCAGCACGATGCCGCCGGCGAGCAGCACGGCGACCGCCGCGCCGTACTCGATGCGGCCGGCTTCGTAAAAGTTGGTGAAGATGTAGACGGGCAGGTTTTGCGTCGTGTTGAGGGGGCCGCGTCCGTCGCCGGTCATGGCGAAGAGGTCGCTGAAGGCTTGCAGGGCGTGCAGCGAGCCGATGACGCCGAGGAAGAACAGCGTGGGCGTGAGGAGCGGCAGCGTGACGTAGCGCACGATGCTCCCGCGGGAGGCGCCGTCGATGCGGGCGGCCTCTTCGTATTCGCGCGGCACGCCGGCGAGTCCTGCGAGCACGACGACGACCATGAAACCCAGCGAGCGCCAGACCTCGAAGGCGATGACGCAGACGAGGGCGAGGCTGGGTCCGGCGTCCGGCGCGATCGCGCCGCCGCTGAGCAGGTGGAGCACGCCGCGCGGCTCGAGCAGCCAGGTCTGCGCGGGCAATCCGAGCACTCCGAAGACGGCATTCACGAGACCCGATCGCGGCGCGAAGAGTTCGCGCCAGACCATGGCCGCGGCGACGACGGAGGTGACGTAGGGCAGAAAGAACGCGGTGCGCAATACGCCAGCCAGCGCGCGCACGCGGAACAGCGCGAGGCCGGCGGCGACGCTGAGCGCGAGCGTGATCGGCACCGTGCCGACGGCGTACCACAGGGTGACGCGGGCGCTGTCCCAGAACGCTTGGGTGTGCAGCGCGTCGGCGTAGTGCGCGAGGCCGGCGGATCCGGCGGCCTCACGCGGGCCGGCGGACACGCTCAGAACGCCGGCATACATCAGCGGGTATACGCCGAAGAGGCCGAGTACGGCGAGGGCGGGCAGGACGAAGAGGTAGCCCTGCAGGGCGGCGGGTGGGCGGATGCGGGCGCGGGCCTTCACGGCGGGCCAGGGTCGCGTCGTGGCGTATTCGACGTTTCCACGTATAGACGTATGTGTAATTGCGTCAAGGGTTTAGCGTGTGCGCTTCCGTTGCCGGAGCCGGGGGGAATGGATGTGATGGATCGCATATCTCGTCCAGATGCAGTGGCTTACGAAGAGAATACTCTTGATAAACATCGAGGTGTGGACTATTATATCGAAACGCATCCGGCTGCGGCGGCGTGTCCATCGGTTCGTGGGTGTTGAGTGCCTGCGGCGCCGCAGCGGGAAAGCGCAGCCGTTCGCCACGCTCAGGGAGTTGAGTCACTCATGAATCGGACAGCAGTAGGTCTCGGTAAAGGTTGGACGAAGGCCGCACGGTTGGCGGCGGTGGCGCTCGCGGGCGGTCTCCTCGCCGCCGGTTGTCGCGCGGGCGGCGGTGGCGGTGGCGACGCTACCGGGATCTCCGCGACGGACGAGCACGGCAATCTCTTTCTCGAGGCTACCCTGATCACGCCGGGCGGCAAGTCCGACGGCGCGAATGTCCGCGGACAGATTAATTATCCGGGCGATGTGGACTGGTTCGTTTTCCGGGGAATTCAGGGTGTTGGATACGTGTTGCAGGTCACCGGCTTCCCGCCGAATCCGGATGTCCGTCCGGACTTGGACCTCACTGGCGACGGCACGCGGGTATTGATACCGGCGATTCAGAACGTTTTAGGCGCAACTCAATTGGTGAATACCGCGGGGACGGCCGGCGGAATTCCATCGGACATCAATCCTGCCGGAATGGAGGGGACTGAGGGCTTCGTCGTCATTGGAGATTCCCGGTTCATGTGGGTGTGTCCGACGACCAACGCGCAATTTGCGTTCGCGATCTTCCACGAACGTGAACAGACGGGGATCGGGGCCTATGAAGTTCGCGTCGCGTCATCGCAATTGATGACGGTGGATTCGAGCGATACCATCTTTCAATCGGGCGCCCGCTTCGTTTTCATCGCGGATGATTCGGGAGTCTGGTTCAGCGATTTCATGTGGGGCGGGCTGCAATACACGTTCTTGGAATACGAGGAGGCGATCGACACTACGGAGAACGGGTTTGTGTTCCTCATCAGCGACTTGGTGTTTCGGCCGGATAACGACACGCCGGAACCGGTCGTGGTCCACGCGCACCGCGGATTCCCAAATAATTTCGTCCAGGAGTTGTCGACCTGGACCTTCGTCAACGATCATGAACGATTCGCGGAGGTCCAGTTTGATTTCAGCCGCTCGCGGTCGCCCGGAGACGTGGTCGCGGCCACCGGATCGGGAAAGCTTCCGGACGGAACGGAATTCCGGTTTCCCGTGGAAGCGCGAATCGTGGAAAACGCCGAGAGCACGCCTGCCGGTTGGTATACCGTGGAAGCGAAGGTGGACTTTGAGGAGATCGCTACGGAACGCGGGATTTGTTGCGGCGGCAGCGACGGGTTTGACTTCGATGGAGGCGTCGTTCGAACGTTCACGGGCTTTGATTGGTACATGGATCTGCATCCGCAGCCCGACGTCGAGGAAATTGACCCGGTGCCCTTGGCGAGTTCGCGGCCGCTGGGCGACATCTATCAGGTATTCGAGACACATTTCGAGATGAGCCAGGGCAACGTCGTGCGCGCAGACGGCTCGCGCATACCCGAGGACGAGCGCGGCTTTCTTGCCTTCATTCTGTATTACGACGCGGCGCTCAAGCTCTTTCAAGTGGCCACGCAGGAGTTTCAATACAGCCCGAACTATCCGTACCCGGGATTTTTCATCGACCCGGACTACTCCTCGTTTGTGGGAGACCGCGTCCGCGTTCATGCCGGAGGCCCCGGCGAGGTCGGGCCGATGATCATTGACCTGGGCACGCTGCCGGGAATCGCGGGCCCGCCGACGGTTCGGTTGCCGTCCCTCGACACGGTTGCGGAGGAGCCTGGGTTTAGAGCGCCTGTCCGGCAGTTGACGGATTCCGAAGCCTTGGAACTCCGCGAAACCTATTACGACACGGGCTTCTACATGGAGGTTACGGACCGCTTCTCGGGCGAGCCGCTGTTGCGCGCCGAGAGCGATATCTTCGAGATTTCGTTCTTCGACGAACTCGAGCCGTGCAGCTTCCCGCCGTGCAGCGGCTTGGACCCTATGGAGAATTCGCAGAAGGGCACGGCGACCTTCGCGTCGGCGTTGGCGGGTGAAGGGCCCGTCGACGTGTACGTGAACGGAGAGCTGATCGGTTCACTGAGCGAAACCGTGTCGGCGGGGGATTTGCCGGGATGCGGCGTGGAGGGCGACAACCGGACGGTGGCGACGGAAATCTGGCCTGAGACGTACTATTGGCACGCCCATGGCAAGAACGGGAAGACCTGGGACGGGCACGTTACGGTGACGGGCGGGGCCTGCAATCTCGTGGTGATCGGGCCGGACGACGAAAAGCAAGACTGACGCGATCAAAGAACCGAACACGCCTCGCGGCCCCGGTGCCGCGAGGCGTACTTTTTTTGCGGCGGACGCCGGGCGGCGGCGAATTCGCGCTGCGCGCGGCCGGGCTCCTGCTACTCGGCGGCGAGGACCCGTTCTACCAGAGGGGCGACGAGGTCCACGGTGCGGCCGATGGCGCCTTGGTTGGAGCGGACTACGTCGAGTCCTGCGGCGCCGATCTGTGCGCGGCGGGGCGCGTCGCTGAGCAGCGCGGCGAGGGCGGGTGCGAGGGCGCCGGGCGAGGGCAACTGAACGGCGGCGCCGGCGGCGATCAGTTGGGCGGCGATGTCGGCGAAATTGCGCATGTGGGGGCCGAAGACCGTGGGGAGGCCCTGGGCTGCGGGTTCGATCGGATTGTGGCCGTTGATCCCGGGATAGAAGCTTCCGCAGACGACCGCGATCGTGGCCAGGCCGTAGACGCGGCCAAGTTCGCCGTGCGTGTCCAGGATGATGACGGTCCGGACTTCGCCGGGAGGCGCTGCGCTCCCCTGTGAACGCAGGGCATGCGGAATGCCGGAGAGCGCCTGCTGGGCGTCGCTCACCCGGTGGAGGTGGCGAGGCGCGACGATGAGGCGCAAGCCGGGTGCGCGATCGCGAAGGTATGCGTAACAACTGGCCGCGAGGGCTTCGTCGCCTTCGCGGGTGCTGCCGAAGACAATCACCGGGGCGTCCGGGTCGATGCCGAGCTCCGCGCGCAGGGCGGCGCGATCTTCGGGTGAGCTTGCGGCGGGCACGGCGTCGTACTTGATGTTGCCCGTGACGGAGATGCGGGCGCGGTCTAGGCCGAGCTCGGCGATACGATCGGCGTATGCGCCGGTCTGCATGGCGGCGGCGGCGAGGGGGCGGATCACGGGACGCCACAGGGCCGCCATGCGGCGATACGCTTTCGCGTGGCCATCGCTCAGGCGTCCGCTGAGGAGCGCGACGGGAATGCGGCGCGCGTGCGCGCAGGCGAGTACCCCGGGCCAGAGCTCGGTCTCGACGAGCAGGAGCATCCGTGGACGCAGGCGGTCGAAGAATCCGCGCACGCTGAGCGGGTGGTCGAGCGGGAAGTGCAGCACGGGCACGGTGGATTGGGCGCTCGCGAGTGCAAAACCGGCCGGGGTTGAAACCGTGATCACGATGGGAGTGCCGGGCCATCGCTGAAGTATTGCGCGGAGCAGGGGAATGGCAGTGGTCACTTCGCCGACGCTGCACGCGTGGAGCCACAGAGGCTGGTCCAGGCCGGGGGGGATGGGCGGACGGAAACGGGCGAGGTGTGGGCGCAGCCGCGGCTGGGCGGCGAACCACGCGGCGGCCAGCGGGGCAGCGGGCCAGAGCGCCGCGCGATACGTGGCGAGCACGGCGCGCTCAAAAAAGCGCGGCGGCCAGTCCCTGGGGGGATCGGCCGCCGGCGCGTTCGCTTTATCGTCGGGGATTGGCGTCTCTCCGCTCTACATCGACTGCTCGAAGGTGCGCGAGCCGGAGGGGTCGATGATCGTCGGGGTGACGAAGATCAAGAGGCTCGACTGGCTGATTTGTTTCGACTTCCCCTTGAAGAAGAAGCCGACCACTGGGATCTTCGAGAGGTAGGGCACCTTATTTTCCTCAGTCGTGGAGCGATCGGTGATCAAACCGCCGAGCACAAGCGTGTCGCCGTCGTTCACCACGACGTTTGTCCAGACGGACTGCGTGCGGACCGTCGGGAAAGTTAACCTATTTTCTGTTGTCACGCCGTTAAACGTACTCCTGACCGGAAACGTCTTTTCGAGGCCCGTCTTGTCGGTGACCTGCGGATTCAGCCACAGGCGCACCTGGTCACCGGAGATGTACGGCGTGACTGACAGCGTATAGCCAAAGATGAACGATTCGATGATCGGCGACTCGCTGTGATTTTGAACCGGCGGCGACGAGTTGTTGCCGGTACTGGTCACAAAGAAATCGCTCTGAAAGAGTCCGATTTGGAAGTATTCCTCGGTAATGTCGGCGATGACGGCCGGTTTCTGGTTCATCGTGGTCACGCGCGGCGAACTGAGCACTTCGGTCTCGCCCAGGGTCTGGAGGAACTCGAAGGTGACTCCGAGATTGTCGCCGTTGCTGTTGTCGATGATGTTCCAGCCCAACTGCGCCCCGGCGGGACCGGGATTGAGGGCGAGACCAGACAGGTCGAACATGTGGCGCACGAAGTCGAACGGTGACCTCACGCTGCCATCCGGATTCTGATCCGCCGGCACCGAGTCGATGTCTCCATCGCCGTCGACGTCGAAATCGCGATCGGGCAGGTTGGTCGCGTCGGGAACACTGTTCAGACTCGACCAGGTGCCCTCCCAGTCGAACCCTCTTTTGTCGACGTCGCCGACGACGAGATTGACGAATTTGG
This sequence comes from Candidatus Hydrogenedentales bacterium, assembly GCA_038916785.1. Classification (GTDB taxonomy): domain Bacteria; phylum Hydrogenedentota; class Hydrogenedentia; order Hydrogenedentales; genus VFKU01. The sequence goes on from JBCLBO010000017.1 coordinate 18,735, forward strand.
CCTCGATGGAAACTTGAGAAGGGCGAACGTCGAAGTCTTTGAGCAAGGCCGCGATGCGTTTGTGGTTGGTCGGCGTCTGGTGGACGATGAACTGGTTCGTGATCAGGTTGTAGCGCATGTAGGAGAGCAGGCGCCGTGTGACCGGTTCGATGACCGGGGGAATAAGGCTGCGCAGCATTTGAATCGGCGTGGACTCGCCGAAGAATCCCTCGGCAGCGCCCAAACCAGGCCCGGGACCACCGGAGAAGTTGTTACCGGCACCGCCGCCTTGGCCACCACCACCGCCGCCGAAGCCACCGCCGCCCTGACCGCCACCCTGGCCGCCGCCGCCACCGGCATCGAAGGGATTGGGAGTTTCGCCAACTTCTTCGTCGGAGACGCTGTCGAAGAGTTCGGAGATGTTTGTAAATCCGCTACTCCGACCACCTTGACCGCCGCCACCTTGACCGCCGCCGCCCTGACCGCCGCCGCCCTGACCGCCGCCGCCTTGACCGCCGCCGCCCTGGCCGCCGCCACCTTGACCGCCGCCGCCCTGGCCGCCACCCTGACCACCGCCCTGGCCTCCTCCGGTTTGGATTTGCTGCCGACTTCCGCGGCCGCCGGAATTGGTCAGGACCAGTTTGAAGAGTGTCTCCGCGCCGGCGTTCGCAAGCGGGTAGATGTGCGTCTCGAGATCCTCGAAGGCCTCCGTGCGAATCTTTTCCGAAGTGCTGATCCAGATGTAGTTGGCTTGCGCGATGAAATCCAGGTTAAGGGGATGGAGGACTGCCTTGAGCGCTTCGCGCAAGGTGACTTGTTTGAGGTTGATATAGGGCACTATGCCGGTGGTGACGATCCCCGCGCCGAGCTGCTGATTTTGTTGGCCGCGCGCGCCTCCAGCGCCGCCACCGGCCGCCGCTCCGAAACCGCCGCCGCCGCCGCCTAACCCTCCTCCTCCGCCTCCTCCTCCGCCTCCTTGGCGGGGTTGGGGGCGCGCGCCGGCCGCCCCGCCGCCGGGTTGCCCGGGGGTCGCGGAAACCCGGAGTGCCTTGGCGTCTTCGGCGGACATGATGACACGATTGTCGACGACGATATTGACGTCGTAAATGTCGTGGACGAAGACGAGGATTTCGGTGAGGTGAACGTCTTCGAACATGACGGTGATCGGGCTGTCAAGGATTTGCTGCACGCGCGTGAGCGCGACGGTCTCTTCGATTTTTTCATCGACCTTGGGCACTTCGATTCTGGGGTTTCGAATGCCGCTGGCGTCCGCGCCTTCGGGCATAAGTTTCATGCGTTCGATTTCCGTCCGGATGCTCCCGAACTGCTCTTTGACCAGCCCTTGCGTGTCTTTTATCGATTCTTGGTAGAGCCCCATCGTGGCGTCGTGGAGGCCCTTTTGCGCGCGTTTGTTGTCGGGCGCGATGAGGAGTACTTGCTCGAACTGATCTACGGCGTCTTTGTAAAACTGGTATTCGAGGTAGCTCTCTCCGAGTTCGACCAGTTCGCGGACGCGCTGGATCTTGTACTCTTCTGGCGACAATTGCGGGGACTCGGCGGGGTTGCCCAAGGACTGGGGATCGAATGATTCGAAGGAAGGTTTGGCGGTGGGATCGAGGCCCGTCGCGGCGATGTTGATTTGGGTCTGGGCGTCGTCGCGGAATTTTTTTGCATCGCTGTAATCGGGATCGAGTGCGAGCGCGCGATTGAACTCGTCCAGTGCTTCGCGGAAATTTCCCTGGCGATACAGGGTAACGCCCATGCGGAAATGTTCTTGGGCTTCCGAGATGACGGTGTCGCCCGCGGACTCCGTGGGCGCCGATTCCGCCGGCGCGGATTCGGCTGGCGCGAGTTGTTCTTGCGGCGCTTGTTCGGCGGGTGCGGTCTGGGCGGGGTCGGGCTCTTGCGCGATCGCGAGGGGGCTGAGGAACGTGAGAGTCAGCCAATACCCGAGGAGCACGGTGGTCCTCGGTCCCTTCGCCAATCCCGGAAACTTCATGCCCATGAACCCACTCCCTCCTCATCCGCACGCGCTTTCGCCGCGGAACTTTACTGCGGCGATACCTACTCAGCCGGAGACCCTTCCGGTAGGCGTGGCCGATGGCCTATTCGCTCTTAGGCATTGTGCCGTAAGAGTTTAGCTAATTCCATCTATTTCATCAACAGGAAAATCCGCTGAACTCGTCGGCGTGGCCCCCGAGGGCCACCGGCATGGGGCCCTCCGGGCTTGGATCCTACTGGATACACCTTTCGAGGTTTTTGGCTTCTTGCTCCGAAAAGATGGTGACGCAGTTCTGCTCGGGATCGATTGACATGAGGGTGAACTGTTCGAATTGATCGCCGGCGGCGTGCCAGGCGGAGCGGCTGGCGGTTCGAATTTTTGCGCGGTAGCTCCCGTCACCGATGTCGCGAATCTGCTCCAATGTCACCAAAGTGCCGGGATTCGCGTCGTTTGGATCGGCCCCGCTGCCTGCGGTGCGGGGCGGGGGGAACCGAAATGGCGTAAGGCGCCAGATTCGCGTCCAGTCCTCGCTGACGGGGTTCTGGGGGGCAGTCGGTGGTAGCGGGACTGGCGACTCTTCGGGAGGGGTCGGGTTGGCGGGACCGAAGGTTTTTGGGCCTTCTGGGTCGGGGGGTGGGTTGAGCACTTGGTATACGCGGAAAATAAGGATGCACACCATCACCGCGAGGACCATGCGCTCTTTGTTGAGCCAGAGCCAATTGCCTATTTTGCGAATCCAATTCACCTGGATTGTTCACCGCGGTAGGGTTGAGTTCGGGTTGAAATCATGAGGCATCCAGGGTGTACTCGATCAAAATGGCAACCATTGTCGGCGGAATTGCTGCCAGGCTGACAGTTGCGGTTGGTTTGCGCGCCCGCGTGTGTCGCCCGCCTGGGCGTTTGCGCCGCCGCCGAAGACGGACGATAGGCGTTGATTGACTTCGGCGGAATCTGCGCCGCCGCCGACCGCGGTCCCCGCGGCTTTTTTCGTTTGTTCGAACTTTGCCTGGGTGAGGACCAATTCCACGGAGAGTATGGGATCGTTCTGATTGAGGTCGCTGTTGCTGATTTTGAATTCTTCGACGCGAAAGTATCGGTCGGATTGAGAGAGCTTGTCGAGGAAGCGGACCATGGCTTGGGTGGACATTCTCATGCTGATACCCGTGGTGCGTTTTTTCACGGCGCCGCTGCGGGCGTCCTCGGTTATTTCGGGCCAAATGCGGAGGGGGTCGAGGGAGATGGGCTTGGCGTCGACGATCATTTTTGTGACTGCGGCGCAGTAGTCGTAGTTTTTCAAGTGTTCGGCGATTTCTTTGTGTTTTGGGTTGGTGCCTTCGCCGAAGTTTCCGGCGTCCGGTACGCCGCAGTTCACGTCGCCCACTTGGACCTGATTTTCGGCGGCGTAGTCTTCCAGGCTCTTAATCCGCTTGGGCAACTCTTCTTTGTAGTAGATTTTGGGGATGACTTCCTCTGGGATTTCCACCTCCTGATCGAAGTCTCCGAGTGTGAAAAACTGCGAGCGGCCCTGCACGGCGTCCGACCAGGGCTGAGTGGATTTTCGCCAGGCCTCGATGTAAACGTCCGGGACCCTCCCCGCGAACGCATCGCGAAGTTGGACGATGCGTAATTCGAGGATTTCTTGCTGCGCGACGTGTTCTCCGAGTTCCTTCATTCGCTGTTTGACGTAGAGTTCATACACGGCGAAGGTCCCGGCTATGGTGGCCAAGAGGAGCAGTGTGAGAAAGAGTACGCTCTTTTTCATTGGACGCTATCCACTGTAGCTGGCCCTGGCCGGACTCAGTCGGTCTCCCGCTTGATTGGCTTTCCGACAATCTGGACGTCGATGTGGAATTGGAACACGTCTTTTCCGGTCCCCACATCCCCGCCTGTGGAGGGTCCGGATGTGCCGGCCATGTTCGCCAAGTTGCCAAAGCTGAGCCCTCCTCCGCCCGACCCCGCCGATCCCTGAGCTCCAGTCGCCGCTGCCGACTTCTTGCCGACGGGACTGGTCGTCTTGGCCTTGCCCAACTCGGCGTCGGAGACGGCGGCGAGAAATGCCTTGTCGTAGAATACATCGACGAAGGTGTTGCTGGCTCTGAGATTGTCTACGAATTCTTTGACTTTATCATCGTCGGAGGCGTAGCCGACGATAGAGAGCCCGTTGGGTTCGGTCAGTTCGTGGGGGGTGATACCGCCGAAACCCCACACGGGGTCGCTGACGCTGGCGCCGCCAGGGCGCGCCTCGCCGGGCACGCTGCCGCCGGCCACCAGTGCGGAGAGGCCCCCCCCGGCCAGTCCGGCTCTAGGAGGTGTTGGCGCGGCCGCTGCCGGAGCGGTGGCCTCCGGGGCTATTTCGGGGGGCGCTTCCCCGGCCTGAGTACGCCATGCCGCGACACCCGTGTTGCCCGCGCCGCCGAGCACGATGGTCTCGATGGCGCTGATCCCGACGCCACGGGTGATCGGAAGAGAATCGTTGACGGCTTGGAGGTAGGGCAGCCAAAAGTTGCGATACCCGCGCAGGTTGTCGAGCTGGCTGACGTCTCGCTGGAATCCATCGATGTCTTTTGTGACGAATTCGAGGCTGTCTTCGAAGATGGATCGCTTTTGTGGATCGCTCACGAGGCTGGCGTCGTAGGTGGCGAGGATGCTACTGAGTCGCTTGATGGACGCCGTGACTTCCTCATCTTTTTGTGCGGTCACTGGAATGATCGAGGCGAGGATGAGGTACATGGTGGCGAGCGAGAGGACCCAGTAGAAGATTTGTTCTTTGCGGCGGGCCAATTCGCGGATGCGCGGGGGGATGAGATTGATTTGGATGGGTACGCTTTGACAGCAGCGTAGCGCGAGTCCGAGCACGACGCAGGCCTGCTCGGGGTGTTCGCTGGCTTCGTTGGCCTTGGGGGAGATCGCCAGTCCGGCCAGTGGTTGTGCGATGCGGATTTCCATGCCGAGCGAGCGTTGCAGGTAGGGGATCGTGTTGCGCAGGCAGGCGCCGCCGCCGGTGACGATCACGCGCTGGATCGGACCGCCGCCGGGCTGCGAGCGGAAGTAGGCGAAGGAGCGGTTGATCTCGGCGACGAGGCGGCCGAGCACGCGGCCAATCACTTCGCCGCCTTTGCCGTCGCGCTTGGGATCGCCGGTGGGCGCGAAGCCTTTTTCGCGCTTGAGTTTTTCGGCCTCGGCAAAGCTCATGTTGAAGCTGGATGCGATAGCGCTGGTCACGTCGTTGCCGCCGACGTGGAGGCTTCGGGTGAAGCGGAACTGGTTGTCCTTCTGAATGACGATGTCGGTGGTCGTCGCGCCGAGGTCGATGAGGGCGACGCATTGGCCGTCGTCGCCGAATTCGCCGGTGTGCTTGAGCCAGTTGTAGGCGGCGATGGGCGCGACGTCGACAATGTCGATGGCGCGCTTTACTTTGCGCAGGATGTCGAGCTGTTTTTCGACGACGTCGACTTTGATGGCGGCCATCATCACGTCGTAGCCGCCGGCCTCGGTGCGCCCGAGGACTTGGTAGTCCAGCGCGATCTGATCGAGCGAGAACGGAATCTGCTGTTGGATTTCGTAGCGGACGATCTGGGTGACTTTGTATTCGGGCACGGGCGGGAGGGGGCGGTTGCGCGTGAAGACGGATTGGCCGGGCACAGCCATGATGGTGCGGCGGTTGCGCACTTTGGTTTCCTTGAGCAACTGCTGTAGGACTTCCTTGCGGCGCTCGGCTTTGTCTTCGTCGTCCATCGCAGGATCGATGCCGAACTCGCGCTGGTAGTAGCGGGAAAGCTGGTAGCCTTCCTTGGTGGGGGAGAGTTCGGCGAGCCGAATGGCGCTGGTGCCGATGTCCAGGACTAGGCGCCTGGTTCGCCGGCCTCGTCTGAGTCGTGCCATGCCGCAGCGCCTCCGCGCCCAGTATCCTGGGGCCGTTGTCCCGCGTGCATTCTAGTAAACAATCGCGGGGAAAACGTATAGTGCCGGAACGATATGCTAAAAATGATTAATCTGAATTACTCTGCTGACGTGGCAAGAGTGTAAATCCTTGAGAATTAGTCTAGTACAAGCCCGTTCGCTTGTCAAGAAGGCTCGTTTCTTTGGCAATAGTTTCCCCCTTTTTTGTGTATAGATGGCCGGAGCAGGTCAGCGTTTGTTGACGCATCGGGGTCATGGCTTCGCCGCTTGCAATTTCGCGCCGGGTGGTGGCGGTGCGGTGGCGTCGACCGCGCAACGGAATCCATAATCTTCATTGGCGACGTCGATCTTGTCGTAGTGTCTGCGCGCGACGCGCACGCCGAATCTATCGGAGAGATAGGAGCCGCCGCGCAGCACTCGATATACCTGGCCGTATTCGTCTTTGACATCGGCGTTTCCGGGGTAGGGTTGGTACCAGGTGGAGGTCCATTCGTAGGCGTTGCCGGCGGTGTCGAGGACGCCGTAGGGCGAGGCGCCCGCGCGGAATTTGCCGACGCGAGTGGTGCCAATGGGTTCGCCGTCGAGCTCCTTGAGGCCGCTGTTGCACAACTTCGGGTCGAAGCTGTTTCCCCAGGGGTACTCGCGTCCGTCAATTCCTCGCGCGGCCTTCTCCCACTCCTGCTCGGTCGGCAGGCGCTTGCCCACGGCCTGCGCGTAGGCGGTGGCTCGATCCCAGGAAATTCCGGTGGCCGGGTGGTCGTCTACGCGTGGGTCGTATTGATGCGTGGGGAAGATGGCGGCGAACTCTTTGTTGGTGACTTCGAACTTGTCGATGTAAAAGGCGCCGACGGATACCGTTCGGCGGGGGCGTTCGTCGGGGGATCCGCCGTCGACGCCCATGAGAAATTCGCCGGCCGGGATGAGCACCATTCCCAGTGGCATATAGCCTTCCTTGAGAACGAGGTCGACGGCGTGATCGCCTTCGGGCTCGACGGCGAGGGCCTCCTCTCCCATCAGGAAGCCGTCGTGGTAGGCGCCGATGGAGTAACTGCCGGGGGCCAGCTCAAAGCGGGAGGGGGTCGGCGTGTCTTGAAGGACGTCGTTGATGAAGATTTTGGATCCGGTTGGCCGGCTGGTGACGAAGAGTGATCCGCGCTGCGCTTCGAGGATGTGGCGGCGGGTGTAGGTGTAATCCTCTTCCACGGCGATCTCGGACTTTAGCGAAACGAATTTGTCCAGGCGCAGTTCGTAGCCGATGTTTCCGGTGGGAATGGGCACGTTTAGGAGGGGGGTGATGCCCAGGAAGTCGGAGTTTTGCAGATAGACCCGCGCGCCGGGTGGTTCGGTCTCCACGCTGAGATAGCCGACGATGGGCCGCATGTCGATGGTGACGCGGAGCTCGCCGCTCTCGGGCAGATTGATGGGCCGGCTGCCGCGCTTGAATCCGTACAGATTGAGAATGGCGTAATACTGTCCGGCGGGCAGCCCGCGAATCGTGGCGGGGGTCGTGCCGTAGAGCGTGTCGCCGAGGGCGATTTGGGCGCCGGGTTCGGGGGAGGATTCGATGATGAGCACGGCGCCTTCGCTCGGGGCCTCGCGGCCGCACCCGGCGAATGGGGCAAGGCACAGCAGGCAGGCCAGCGCCGCTGACCGATTGCGCAGTCGTGGACTCGCAGCGCGCAAGGCGTGCATCCTCAGCGACGGGGCACCGTTTCCGCCGCGTCCCGCGGAACTACCGGCGCCCGCGGACGGACAGGATGGGCCCCCGTCGTCTTGGCCATTAGACACGATGGGCGCGGCCCCTGGCAAACCCCCGGCCGACGCTAGGGCCGGTCCATCTCCTGGATCGGCTGCGTGTCCTCAGACTTCCGATTTTGGATGAAATTGGCTACGTTGTCCACGACGACGAACTGCACCGTCGCCGGGGAGGCGTCAGTAGCGATTACCGTCTCACCCGGATCGAAGGCGCCGTCGCCGTCGGCGTCCTCGAAGGTAAATGTCCGTGCGCGGAACATGTAGTACGTTGGTTGGCGCGACGCCACGCCGAGGTACGTCGTATCAACGTCGATCGGCACTACCAGTGAGAAGGTGTCACCCACTATATACGCAGGATACGCAGGGAGTGCCGTGCTCAGCAGCACCGACTGGCCATTCTCGAGAAGTTCGTACTCCACGTTGGCACCACCTTGTTCCGCGATCATGGTGATCCGGAACTGAGCGCTGACGCGTTGCGTGAAGATACCTGTCAACACGTCAGGATTCGGATCAAACGCGGAGCGCGGCGGATATGGGATTACTTCCGCGTCGCCGAACGAAGGCTCGACGTTTGTTTGCCAGGCGCGATCAAAAGGCACGCTGTTCGCGAGGTCGCGGGAGTCGTGCCAGTAGAAGGGCTCGATGCGCGTGTCGACGGCTTCGCCGGAGGGCGGGACAAACCAGCGGTCCCAGTTGCGTTCTTCGGCGCCGCCGGAATCGTCGACTGCGTCAATGACCTGAGGTCCGAGCGCGGGTGGGCTGGCAAAGGTGAGTTGGTCCTCGGGCCAAAGTTCGAGATTTCCCGCTTCGTCTACCGACATGGCGACGAGCATGAACCACACGCCCTCGGTGATCTCGTCCAGCACGTTGGCCTGGATCAGCGTCTGCACCTGGCTTGCGGTCAGCGCGGACTGGTTTGTCCAATCGCTCCACGGTACGACCAGCCAATACGTCCCATCTCGTTGCTCGTCGCGTGTCGGATAGGGCCCCAAGTCGTTTGGCTCAATGCTCCGGTAAATCCCAAAACTGTAAAGCCGTTCGCTGCCGACATCGTCGCTGGGGTCGGACGGATCGCCGGGATCGGGGAATGCGCCGGGATCGGGCTCGCCGGTGTTTTCCCAGGAGAAACTGGGCGCGCGGGTGTCGCCGCTGGCGGGGATGTTCGAGATCAGGCGTGTGGCGGTGGTGCGCAGCCACCAGAGGTTGAGCGGGCCCACTTCGGGCTGCTGCTCCGGTGCGTATCCGCCGGACTCGACCGATCGGGTGTCGTTGCGCGTGTAGAGCTTCTTGGTGCCCGGCGTCTCGTTGCTTTGCGGCCTTCGCGGCGTGTAGTCCCCCGCGCGATCGACGGCGCGGAACACGACGGACATCATCGTGCGCACGCCGGCTTCATCCAACTGCACGCCGGTCATCGCGTCGATCGGGAGGATCTGGTCGCCAATGTCGAAGATCCCGAAGAGGAGCGTCGGCGTCGCGGCGAGATTGGGCGAGAGTCCGGTGTTCCCGCTGGCCGCGAGGGGGCCGCCGGAACTGTATTCGACCGAGACGCCCTCGAACTCGGGCAGGCGGAAGGGCGTTGATTGGAAGTCCCACTGGATCAGGACTTCGTCGCCGCTGGTGAGCGCCTCATCGCGCGACAGAACCGCAGGCAGCTGACCCGGAGGCGGCGGAACCGGGCGAGACACGTCGAGGTTTTCGGTGAATCCCGCGACCTGTCGCTCCGTGCTGCCGCCGAAGAAGTCGGCGTTGCGGCCAGCGTCGATTTCGGTCGGGTCCATGCCCATCACGGTGTAGATGTTGACGTCTTCGAAGGTGACCCTGAGCGTGAACCGCAAGTTGGCCGTGGGCACGCCGCTCGCGTCCGGCGCGCTGTACTCGAAATTATTGGTCAGCGACGATACGTTGAAGAAGACCTGCGCCTTGCTGTCGGGGAAGTCGCCTCGCTGCATCCAATTGCCGTCGAAGGGTGCGTCGTAGAATCCGTTGGCGGTGCCGGTCAGGCCCGAGACGTCGTAGGGATGCGGGAAGTCCTGCGGAATGACGGCGGAAGTATCCAGTTCGTTCACGATCCAAATGCCGCCGGCGAAGTTGCGGTCCACGAAGTCGTCGCCGCGCAAACGCTCGATCGGGTCGACGAGTTCGAGCTGCAGGCGCGGCGGGACGGTGTCGATGAGGAAGTGGCGGCCGTCCCGCGCGTCGAGCTGGATGACGCCTCCGTCGTCTCCGGGCTCACCGGTGTCGTCGCCTAGGATATCGCCGGAGGCCTCCAAGATGTAAACCGCGGCGTGGCCGTCGACGAGGAGACCGTTGGACAGCTTGCGCGGGATGGCATTTTTGTTGGTGCCTTCCCATTCCCAGTCGAAGGTGGGGTCGGGCGGTTCGGGCGGTTCGTTGTAGCTCCTCGTCTTGAGTTCGATGCGATCGCCGGTCTGGTCCGGATCGCCGCCCTGGGGCACGATAAAGACGGGATCGGCATCGGCGTTGGTCATTTTGCCGCGGCCCTCGATGCGCACGAGCAGTTCGCCGGCCTCGAGTTTGCCCACGGGGTTGGGGGACACAACGGTCGTGGTCCACTCGCTGATGGTGTCGCCGCCGGTGTACTCGTAGCAGTCGGGGCAGATGGCGGGCAGGTCGATGTCGAGATTGTCTTCGATGGACACGTCCACGAATCCGGGTGCGGCGCCGGGCGGCGCAAGCACGTGCATGTGGCCGGTGGTGTAGGTGCGGTTAATGGTATCGATTTGGCTGGGCAGGATGATCGGATTGCGCGTCGAATCGAAGGCCGCGACGTTGCCGTCGAACAGCACCGTGTAATACAGGTTCGCTTCGGCGAGGCTCGTGATCGTGTCGAACACCGGGAACAACCCCTCGATTTTTACCTGGGTGTAGCCACCGACCCGGCCATTGTCCGGGATGACGTCGGTGATATAGAGCGCGTAGTAGCGGAAGGCGCGGGTGAGCGTGTCGGCGATGCGGGGATTGGTCGCCTCCTGCACGCGCACGTCGACAAAACCCGCGGCAGCGGCGGGCGGCGAGCGCAGGAGCATTTGCGTGGGCGTGATCACCGGCGTGGGCACGGTCTGGTCGAAGGGCGCGATGCGGTAGCCGAAATAGGCGGTGTAATACAGGCTCGCCTGGCTGGAAATGAGCGCGTTGGAGAATGGGGTCGATACCGGGAAGGTGCCGCCGAGGGTCACGGGTTCGTCGCCGAAAATGAACCCGCGATCGGGCGTGACAGAGGTCAAGTCGAGGTCGCCGATGTATTCGTAGCAGTCGGGGCAGATGGCGGGCAGATCGATGTCGAGGTTGTCGCGAATCTCGACATCCACGAATCCGGGCGCGGCGCCGGGCGGCGCGATGACATGCATGTGGCCGGTAGTGTAGGTGCGGTTAATGGTGTCGATTTGGCTGGGCAGGATGATCGGATTGCGCGTCGAATCGAAGGCCGCGACGTTGCCGTCGAACAGCACCGTGTAATACAGGTTCGCTTCGGCGAGGCTCGTGATCGTGTCGAACACCGGGAACAACCCCTCGATTTTTACCTGGGTGCCGCCACCGACCGGGCCATTGTCCGGGATGACGTCGGTGATGTAGAGCGCGTAGTAGCGGTAGGCGCGGGCGAGCGTGTCGGCGATGCGGGGATCGGTCGCCTTCTGCACGCGCACGTCGACAAAACCCGCGGCAGCGGCGGGCGGCGAGCGCAGGAGCATTTGCGTGGGCGTGATCACCGGCGTGGGCACGGTCTGGTCGAAGGGCGCGATGCGGTAGCCGAAGTAGGCGGTGTAGTACAGGCTCGCCTGGCTGGAAATGAGCGCGTTGGAGAATGGGGTCGATACCGGGAAGGTGCCGCCGAGGGTCACGGGTTCGTCGCCGAAAATGAACCCGCGATCGGGCGTGACGGAGGTCAAGTCGAGGTCGCCGATGTATTCGTAGCCCAGCGGCAACACGCGAATCTTCACGGGGGTCTCCACGGACCACACACTCACGTTGACGAGGCCCGGCGCGTTTGGCGGCAGGCCGGGCGGCGTGATGACGTACATCGCCCCGGCGGTGATGACGGGGCTGAAGCTCGAGTCGAATCCGGCCGGGCGGCTGTCGAAATACACGCGGTACGCGCCGTAGGCCTCGGCGATCGTGCTCATCGGCGCGAGGATGGGGAAGCGGCCGAAGACGGTGACCTGTTGCCCGCCGGCGATGGGGCCCAACTCGGGCACGACGCCGGTGATGTCGAAGGGATCGAGATACTCGTAGCCGTAGTAGAGCGTGGCGGCGTCGAGCTGGGTCGTCGAGTCGCGGAAGATCACGTCCACGAGTCCGGGGGCGTCGCCTGCCGGCACCGTGACGTAGATGAGCGCGCTCGACATCGTGGGCGGCGCGCCGAAATCGTAGGGCGCGATGTTGTAGCCGAAGTAGACCGTGTAAATCTGCGTGACTGCGACCAACTCCGCCGCACCGATAGGGTTGGGGAACGCGCCGTCGAGCCGCGCGCGATCTCCGCCGGCGAGCGGGCCTTGGTCGGGCGTGACGCGGTAGATGTCATAGACCGCGCCGACGCCGGCCATCGCGGGAATTGCGAAGAAGGACTGCTCGCTGAAATCGCCGGAGGCCGTGGTGGCGCGATCCGCGCCTCTGCCCAGGCCGCAGCCGGCGGCGAGCAGACACAGCGCGGCCGGCAAAAGCGCGCCTGCCGCCTGGCGGTATCTCGATCGCATTGTGTTCATCGTACTACTCCCACTCCGGCCGCCTACTGCCGCAGCCCGAGCTTAACGCTCGTATATCGTCCGCGCGGTCTTCTCGGCCGTCACGGTGAATTCGTTGTCGTCGCGCCAGTTGATCCGGCCGTCACCGTTGGCGTCCGTGCCGTAACCGGCCTGCACCGTCACCAAAATCTCATACACGTCGCCGCGGGTCGTGATCAGGTTCTGCATGCGCCGGAAGCGATACGCCGCCTCGGCGATGGCCCCGGCGCGTGTCGCGGCGGGATCCGTGACGTCCAAATAGTTGTTGTACTCGGCCACCAACGCCGGTCGCAGCGCAGGATCGGGCCCACCGGTGGTTGTGGCTGGATTATCGTCGACTGCCGCGAAATGGGCATCGGCAAGCAAGTCCGTCGTTAATTCGTAGTAGCGGCCGTCCGGCTGTTCACCGGCAATTCGCAGGCGCTGATCCACGATGTGACGCGCGAGGGCTTGCGCCATGTTTTCCCCTGCCAGTTGCTCACCGTCCGAGAGATTTCCCGTCGCTTGATCCGAAAATGTCTCCGCTGGACCGATGCCATTATTATCTGCGGCCCGCTGAAGCACGCCCGGCAGTCCCGTCAGCGGGTTGTAGAAATTCGTGACAGCATTGCCGTCGTCGATGCGCCGCGTCTCGACGGTGTTGATGTTGATGCGTCCCGGCGTCTTGTTGCGCGCGGCGAGGATGACGCGCGAGAAGCGCGCGACGAAGCCGGCGGCGCTGCGGTTGCGCAGGGAGACGGCCAGGAAATTGTTCTCGACGCGGACGACGCCGTAGTGAATCACGCCGTCGGCGTCGGGCCGCGCTCCGGTGATCACGCCGAAGGATTCGAGTGGCACGCCGGCGGTCTGCCCGCGGTGGAACTCGTTCAGCGGGTCCAGCGGGTCGCCATCGGTGATGTAGCCGTCGTTGTTCACGTCCGTCCATGCGGTGCGGTCGCCGTTCGAATCGCGGAACACTTCGATGTCTAGGTACACCTCGCGGTTCGCGGTGCGATCGGTCGCGTTCACAAAGGGCAAGCCCACGCCCGCTTCGCCGGGCGGCAAGTTCGCGGGGGGCGGCAAGTTCGCGGGAATGTCCGTCAACAGACGGCGCGGCACGGCGAGGGGATCCTCAGGATTCGCAAGCGCAAAATCCGCGCGCGAAAGCAGACTAAGGTCCTCGGTGGCTACGACGTAAAGATCGTATTCGCCGTTTTCGAGGCCGTCGTCGCCGTCCCATACGAAGACGGCCTGTGCGCCGTCGATGGAGGTGTTGGACAGGTCAACATTGTTGAAGTTGCTCGACGCATAGAGCGCGGTGCGCAGCGGCATCGGCCAGCGTGTGTTGTCTACGGTTGTTGGGAGCGAGTCGAGCGGCTGGAAGAGATACTGCCGGTCGTAGTCGTATGGCGCGACGGTTCCAGCGTCGTCATCCAGCGCAAACATCATAAGCGGGCTCCAGCGCTGCGGCGGATACCCGGTCAATACGAATACGCCTACTTCTACTTCGTCGTCCACGGGCCACGGTTGATTCGGGTCAACTTCGCCGCCCGCGGTCAGTGGGCGCGTCACTTGAATCACGGTCGCCTGGCCGGCGTTGAGCGAGACGGAGTCGGTGGTGCCGACGTCGCCGATGAAGGCGCGGATGTCGTGGAAGAAATTGATCGGCGCGGCGTCGTCGAGGCGATTGCCGATCGGCGACGTGGCGTCGTCGAAGCGCTGGCCGATCAGGGCAGCGTCGTAGGTAAGGTCGCTGCGCGCGCCGGTGGAGGTGGAGACGTTTGGCGAGGAGCGATCGGTCAGGAAATTCTCCTGCACGCCGGTCTGCAGGTCGATGAAGGGAAAGGTGGCTTGCACGCTGGTGCGGCTGGTGTGCGGCGCGAGGAGCGCGCTGCCGGGCGACACGAGCGGATGGTTTTGAAATTCACCGAGCGCAAACACGTCTCCGCGGGTCTGCTTGGCCAGCGCGTAGCGCGTCGCAGCGTTTCTCCGAAGCGGCGTGCCGCTGAGGGCGTGCGCGAATTCGGGGAAGTTGGCCCGGTCGTTTAAGAACTGTGGCGCGAAGTTTGTATCGAGCACCTGACGTTCCCAGCGGCCCGCCGAGTCGGCCCAATCGTCGTAGTTGCCGTCGGTGGCTTGGAAGCGGTTCTGCACGCCGAAACGGTCGCCGGTGTAGGTCGGCAGCTTGCGTTCGAGGGATCGCGCGAAATCGATCCCCATGGTGTCTTCGGGCCAGAACGACGCGAAGCGGTTGTCCAGCGGCACGGGCACGCCCGGCACGGGCACGCCGTCTGCGTCGGTGACATTCACGCCGGCGTCTCCGAACGGTGGGGCCGCCCCCGCGGCCACATCGAAGTCGTTGACCATGATGATGTCGTCGATTTGCCGGTTCTCGACGTCGCGCTGGGTGTAGGTCACGCGATCGGCGACCTGGCCGTTCTTGGCCGGGCCTTCGTAGAGCGTCACGATCACGTTGTCGCCGGGGAAATTCCGGCGTTCGAGGAATTCTTTCCATTGCGGTGGATTGTCGACATCGATTAAGTCGGTCAGATCGCGGTCGCCCGTCCAGTAAGCCGGTTGAATCACCGGGTAAACCGGCGCGGGATCGGTTGGGTCGATGTCGAAGAATGTGCTCAGAAATCGTGTGATCTCGCGGTTATACGAACCCGGCACCGGCGTGGCGCCGTCGGCCAGGCGCTGGTCGCGCGCGAAGCGGCCTTCGTCGAAACCTTCGCCGAACTCGTCGATGAATTCGCCGAACTCGTCGAACTCGTCGATGAAGCCGTCACCGTCGTTGTCGATTTGGTCGAAACCGAGGACGCCGTCACCGTCGTTGTCGATTTGGTCGGCGCCAATGACGCGGTTGTCGCCGTCGTTGTCCCAGGCGTCGAATTCGGGACGGTTCGGGAAAATCCCGCCGCCGAGCACGATCCGGCCCACGTCGGCCGCGGTGAAGGGCGTCTGCGGCGATTGCGCTACGAGATCGGGAATCTCCAATTCGACGATGCGGTCCCAGGGCTTCTTTTTTCGCACAGCCAGGCGGTCGTACAGGGGATCCAAAGGTAAATCTTGGGGCATATCCAAGAGAACGGGGGCAGAATAAGAAAGGCCGGTCGCGGTAGACTCCGTGTCGACATCCTCCGGCACTCGATCCACGTCGAAGTCGTACTCTCCGTCGCCGTCGCGTTCCACATAGTCCACAAAGCCGGCCGGCTGTATGTCCACGGCTGAGCGATCGGGCAAGAAACCTTCGAAGACTGATCCTTGGACAGTACCCGCAACATCGTCGTAGTCGTAGAAAATCTGCGGTACCGTCACAGTCTCAAACGGAATCAAATTCGGCACAACAGGGCTGGTGACAAAACGGGCCAGCGCCGAATTGGCGAGGCCAATCCCGTTCGAGAAAAATCCTACGCCGCGATCGAAGAGATCAGGATCCGCGGGATCCGAGGGATCCGACCCGTCGCCTCCGATTAGGGACACCGCGATACCGGTCGACGTATCGATATCGATGTTAAACGCGTAGTCGAACTTGTTCGTCCCCAGCAGCAGCATTCCCTTGGGCGCGATGGTAGTACCCGCGGGCACGGTCATCGGGCCGAGGCCGAGCGGGTGGTTTTCGACGGCGAGTTGCCAGCCGGAGAGATCGACGGCTTCATCACTCTCGTTGGTCACTTCGACCCACTCGTGGTCGGGTTCCTGGCTGAATTCGATGTAATTGACGACAAATTCGACGTCGTCCCCGCGCATGCTGCGGATGGCGAGGTGGAGCCACTGGTCGTCTTCGATAGTGTCCGGGAGCGGAGGAATGGGTAGCGTGCGATCGGGCACGCGAATCGTGAAGCCTAGATTGGGCTCCAGGAGATTGTTCTGCTCGAATTCCTCGCGTGTCGTAAACGGCGGGGGACTGCCAATAGGAGCGGGCTCACCCAAGGCGGGATCGGTGAACCGGAACACCGCGTCGCCTTGCAGGAAGGCCATGCCGGCGCTGCCGCCGAGCTGGTCGCTGCCGAGAAGCGCTGGGCTGCGCCAGGCTTCGTTGTAAACCCGGCGGCCGGCCGCGTAGGACTCGATATTCATCACGTCGGTGAACCAGTCCTGCTTGAAGGTGCCGGTCTTGACGGCGAAGAGGAAGTCGTCCTCGTCGACCACCGAGGACAGGAGATTGCCCTTGTCGTCGACATACTGCGTGTTGATCTTGAGGTAATAGTTGCCCGCGGGCAGGCCGTCCGTCGCCTGGAAGCTGAACTGCACGACGTCAGGCACTTGGAAGGTGCGGTCGGGATCGTCGGGATCGGGACCGGGAACGCGGACGTCGAGATATTGGCGGTAGGTCGCCCAGGCCGCCTCGAGGCCGAGCAGACCGCTGGTGTTCTCCAGCGCCCAGGATACGCCCAGGTCCCCGGCATCCACGATGATATCGTCATCGAGATTGAAGGTGATGTCGTTGTACTCCGCGATCGCGTCGACGGTAGTTTTCAGGCGCAGGCGGAAGCCTTGTTCCTCGATGGCCTCGGCGGCGGCCTGGTCCGCGGGCGGATAGGTGCCGTTGTGCGGGACGAAGCGGTTGGGGTCCAGCCCGCGGGATGCAGTGCCGGCCGGGTCGGGTGGCGTCGCCGCGTTGTAATCGGTGATCGCTTCGGCCTCGAAACGGCGCACGGGGCGCACGTTCACTTCGTTGATGCGGATGGCTTCGAGGCCGGCGGTGGTGTAGTAGATGCGATACGTCTGCGCGATTCGGGCCGCCGCGTCGAGTATAGGATCGTCGATGAAGTCGATGAAGTCGATGAAGGGGAAAGCGAGGCCTTGCCACCAGCGGTCTTCGACGAAGATTTCATCGTCCACGCTGCGGGTGTAGTCGCGGTCCGCGAAGTCTTTGATCGTCGCGGCGACCTGGTGCGCGCGCAGCTCGGCGTCGGCGAGCATGGTGAAGGCCAGCGGTCGATTTTGAGCGTCAACAGCCGGGGCCAGGCCCATGATGGGCTCGGCGGTGGCCACGGTGACGTTTTCCTGCCGAAGCCCCTGCAAGAACGCGACGGTGGGATCCGGGGGATCGAGCGGCAACAGGAAGATCGGGTCGAAGGCGGTGTCGATGAGAACAGTGGCCTGCGAACCGAGCGTCCCCGTGACGGGGTCGATCACGCGGCGCTGCGCCACGCTGGCCGGGTAGCTCCAATCGCGCATGACCGCGCGGGCCACGTCCTGCGGGCGCGTTACGTTCAGGTCCTTGCGCAGCCCGGTCGTCTGCCGGCCGACCGCCTGCGTGAAGTCGGACAACACCGAGTCTTGATGAAAATGCCGGTCGTTCCGGTCCGTCGAGTGCGCGGTGACGAGGTTGCGGAGGTCGTCGAAGTCGCTCACGCTAACGATTGGGAATACGTTACTGGCTTCGTTAAAATTCTTGAGTTGTTGATGAGTACGGAAATAGGTATCACCCAATTCGCCGATCTCATTTACAACATCGTCTTCGTCATTGAGGTTCGGATCCGATTCTGCAACGAAGTTCCGATACGGGCGGAACCGCTGGTATTCGAGAGGTTCGTCAATCCCCTCAAAATCGACTCCCATGAAATCGGGTTGCGCAGGATCGACGAATTGGTCAGCAAACAGATCCCCGTCGTCATCGTTTCCATTCAGCGTCAATTGGAGGAGGTTGGCATTGTCATCGACGCGGCCGTAACCGGGCAATGAGATGTCCAAGGCGGACTGATCCGGCGGCAGAAAAAATGGTGTGAATCCAATTGACGCATCGACCTTGAGACCGCGGCCCGTTGGCGCACCGGAGCGATAATCGAAGATTCTGTTGGCGATGGCAATTCCCACGTCGGGCAAAACTCGGGTGTCGTATTCATGCGGACTGATTCCCGAAGCGAAAGATCGCGTCAACGGGGCTTCGGGGTCGATGACTTCTTTTGCGAGATCAAACGACTCAGACCCCGCCGCGTTGATGTTCACCTTGCTGGACTCGTCGGTGATGAGGATGGCCATGCGTCCGGCGA
Organism: Candidatus Hydrogenedentales bacterium; assembly: GCA_038916785.1. Lineage (GTDB taxonomy): Bacteria > Hydrogenedentota > Hydrogenedentia > Hydrogenedentales > VFKU01. The sequence goes on from JBCLBO010000017.1 coordinate 37,088, forward strand.
GTTCGGTGACGGTCTCGCCGTGGATGAGGCCGATGAGCGCCAGTTGGCCGCTCGCGTCGTACACGATGGGCAGGCCGGTGCCGGCGTCCGCCGCAAACATTCTGGACAGCAGGGAGTAGTAGGGGTAGGTCGTGTCCCCGGCCAGCAGCGCGTCGAGGGCGTCGGGCCGGTTGTTACCGTTCACATCGTAGGGCGCGAACAGCATGTAGGGCGAGGCGTCCATGGGCTGGTCGTTGACGAGGTCGTAGTCGTTGTCGCGGGTAAAGATGGGGTTCCCGCCGCGGCCGAAGCCGATCGGGTTGATGGGGAGGGAAGGGGAGTTATTGTCGCGTGCGCCCTCGTAAAGGACCGTGTCGACGCTGGTGTCGATGCCCATGGCGCTGAGTTCCGCGGGCGTCGGGCCGACTACGAGATTGGGCGCTATGAAGGGATACGGCACGGTGAAGATAACGTAGTTGTACTCCGCGGCCTCGTCGATGGTGCCGTTGCCGTCGTTGTCGATTCCGTCGGTGTCGCCGCGGTAGATGAACACGCCGGGCTCGCCGTCGGTGTCTTCGTCGCCGGAGTCCTCGATCCCGTCCGCGCCGAGGGCGTCGCGCCGGCCGTCGAGGTCGTTGTCCAGGCCGTCGTCGGGAAAGAAGCGATCGCTGCCGACGGGCAGCCACATGGAGTCGCGCAGGCCGTCGCCGTCGTTGTCGACGTCGGTGAAGAAGTCGATTTGTTCGCTGGGCAGGGTCTCGTTGTTGGGTGTGAGGAAGGGCACCTCAGGGAACTGGGTCAGGTCGGGCGTTTGTTGCAGGCTGATGATGCGGCCGGCACCCGGGAAATTGGTGGGGTTCTGGTCGAGATCGAAGACGCGCTTCTGCAGGCTCAACCGATCTTCTGGGAAAATCACGTCGGCGAGAGCGGGGTTGGCGTACATTGCTTCGAAGGGCGGAAACTTCGCCGTCGTTGCCGGATCGGCAAGATCTCCCGTCGTCACGAAGGGGTTCTTGGGGTTCGTAAGTTCGTCAGATTCGTCTATGTCGCCGTCGTTGTCGTTGTCTTTACCATCGGGCTCAAACGTGCGGTAGTATTGCGGCGAAATCAATGGATCAAGTTCCCCGAACGCGTTGAGGGTGAAGTCCGCGCGGGGGATGTAGATGGCGTCGGTGGGCGCCCCGCCGGTGGCGAGCTCGGGAAACGCGCCGATTTTGAACTGATCAATTTCGGGCACGCCGCCGCGCAGGAGCGACATGCGGTGGATGTAGTTGGGATCGGTGGTCGCGAGTGTGGCGTCGGCCAGCTCCGCCCACATCCACGGCTTGCCGACGGCCCAGGCGCCGTTGAAGTAGGTGCGCCAGGCGTGGTCGAGCGAAGAGTAGGTCGGGTGGATGAGGCGGTCGTGGTTGAGGAAGCCGATCGCGACCGCGGTCGCGCCGTCGGCGAGCAGTTCGGCGCGTACGCCGTCTACCGTGTTCTGCGCGGTCTTCATGTCGCCTAGGCTGGCGCGGAAAAAGGTCAGCGCGATGACGATCAGGAGCGTGAGCACGCCGATCGCCACAATAAGGGCGGCCCCGCGCTCGCGTCCGGCGCTATGGCGACGCGTGTTAATGGTTCGCACTCCTTCTCCCAAGGGCGTTTCGTCTGGCTACGGCGTCACGTTGTTTTTTATCGTGCGCCGGTAGGCCGTAGGTAAATCGATGCGTTGCGTGAAGCGTTCGTTGAAATCCGGCGCGCCGGGGTACGGGCTCTCGAAGAACAGTGTAAAGTCTGTCGTCACGGCGATCGGCAGCCGCGTGTCCAGCGGGGAACCGGAATTCTCGCCGAAGCGCTCGTCCAGCTCGTCGATCCCTTCGCCGGGTTCGTCAGCCGTACCGTCGCCGTCGTTGTCTAGGAGGTCCGACGAAATCGCGTCATTGTCGCCGTCGTTGTCCAGGCCGTCGGCGATCATGTTGCGTGAGTCATTCCAAAACTGGAAGGCGACGGGAGTGTGCCGGTCGTCCGCGGTGGTGTTGGGAAGGTTCGGAATGATTCCGATATCCCAGTAGGTGAAGAAGGGCCGCGCTCCCTGGACGCTAGAAAAGACCGCCGTACTAAAAATCGAGTTGAGATTATCGTGGAACAACGGAGCTTCGACCGGATTGCTGACGATCCTCGCACAGGTTTGAGTCCCGTCTTGATAATGGATGTCGTCGAAATCCAAGGTCACTCCGTTGTTCGCGAGTACGACCTCGAGCGCGGGCAAGTCCGCCGCGCAGTAACGCTCGTTAAAAGAATCGACGGACGCCAGCGAGAGAAAACGGATATTTTCACCGACGACATAGTCCGCGGGGTCCAGACCGCGATCGACGAAATACGGCAGATCTGTCCAAGCGCTTGGAATCGGCTCAACAGTGTTGTCATTGGGGTCGCCTGGATATCCGCCAGAGAGCATTTTGATCCATATCTCGCGCTGCGCCGCCTGGGCAACGAGCGCCTCGCAACCCAAGTCCGGGCAACCGGAATTCGCGACGCGCTGATCCACGACATCTTGGAGCCGAACGTTTAGATCGTCTTGATCGATGAATTCAGTCCACGGCACGGGGAAGGAGTCCAACGAGTCCGCGTGCGGTTCGATGTATCGCAGAAGGTGGTAAGTAGGGACGATCCCCCCCTCCTTCGCTTCGTATTCGGTTACGTCGACCGCTTGGCCCTGAAACGTATCGTGATACATCACATACGTCACCCGCGCCATGTTCGGCGCGCTCGATTCGTCGGCGGAGATGAGGCCGACGAAGGTGAATCCGATGGGGGTGCCGTAGAAGTTGAAGTTGTCGCCGTGATCGCGGTTGGTGAAAGCGCGGCTGAGGTCGCGTTCGAGGACTTTCATTGTGCCGCGGGCGAGCTCGTAGGCCTCCTGATTTTGGAAGCCTTGCTTGGAGGTGCGGATCGCGCCGTTGAACACGAGGGTGACGCTGGCCATGACGGTGACGAAAATCGTAAGGGCGACGAGCAGCTCGACGAGGGTGAATCCGTGCCGACTGCCTGCGCGCGGTGCCGACACGCACGGGCGAGCCGCCCGTGCTACGCGGGACATGCACACGCGACCGTAGCATGGGCGGCTCGCCCATGCGTCCATGCCGGGCGCAGCGCAGCCAATCGCAGAGGATTGCCCATGCGCAGGGCGGCCACGGGGGGCCGCCCCTACGGGTTTCGTTTTGAATGGTGCTGCGCCGCGCATGGCTCACTGCTCCGCGACGAAGGTCGTGAACGATTCGGTGCGCCCGCCCGAGAGTGTCACCGTGAACGTGACCCGTTGAAGATAGACCTCGGAGGCGCCCGAGAGGCGCGCCACGGAGGTGGCATAGCCATAAATGTTCGTGTCGGACTTTGGCTGGTTGAGCAGCTCCGGCAGCAGGCGCTGGTTGTAGAGCGAGTCGGCGGAGGTCGCGCGGATCTGGCTGAGGACCGAATGCGCGGCCTGCGAGGAGACGGAGCGCTCCGCGGCAATGCGCGCGGCCTTGAGGCTCTGCGGAAACATGACCAGCACGGAGATAATACCCGTGAGCAAAATCGCCAGCGCGACCAGCACCTCGACCAGCGTAAACCCGGCGCGGCGGCTATCGGAAGATGCGCGCATCACGGCACCAGCTTCACCCGGCCCGTGGGGACGAAAAATTCGAGCGAGGTATCGATTTCGGCCGGGTAATCATCCGAGTCGAAATAGGCGATCGGGGGCAATGCGTTGAGGATGGGGTCGGCCGCCGTGCTGGCGTAAAAGAGCGCGACGATGGGCGTCTCGATCGGCACTGCGTCGCTGGTCACCGTGAACCGATCCTTGAACGTTGCGTCGGGCCGCGCGCCCACCCGGATCGTTAAGCGCTGCTTGGAAAAACTATCACTCGTGCGTATGGATCCATCGGGAAGAAAACGATGGGCGGGGAAATTCGGCGCGTCTCCGTCGACCACATAGTCCAATCGCTCTAGGCCGTCTCCAAAATCGTAGAATCGAGCCTCGAAGAACGCGTGCGAATCGGCGTCGTACAACTGCACACCGCGCAGGCCCCGTTGCGAGATGGGCGGGATCGAATCGTCGACTTCAAACAGGTCCGGCAGGATGCACATCCGCTTGGCCACGGCGCGAAATGCGCCTTCGGTGGCGCGCAACGGGACGAAGTATTCTCCGTCCAATTCCAGCGGGGGTGTCAGACCCAGATCGGCCCGCGCGATGTTTACCTGGACGAGTTCCTGACGCTTAAGCCGGCGCGCGAGGGCGACTTCCGTGCCGACGGGAACTAGGCGCGAATCGGAAAGCTGCGTGTCCGGGATCAGTTCGACGCCGTAGGCCACTGCGGTCTCGACGTTGAATGTGCTCGCGTACACGCGGGCGGCCTTCTCCAGCGTGAACAGTTCGCGCGCGGCGAAGGCGGTCTTGCTGCCGCTGAACCATCCGCCCTGGATGGCCGTGGGGATGAGCACGGCGCTGATGATGCCGATAATGGCGAGCACGGCGAGCAATTCGACGAGCGTAAACCCTGCCGTCTCGCGGCGCTGAGTCGCGCTGTCCATGCTGTACTCCTCCGCGCCCCGGCCTAGACCTTGGGCGCGTTTTCCCAGCCGGACTCGTTGTCCCAGTTGTTCGGGTCGTCGCCGCCGCCCAGGAAGGACGGCGCGGAGTCCTCGGTGCCGAATTCTTGTTGAATCAGCAGGTGGCCGTCGTTTTGCAGATTGGGTCCGGAGGACCAAATGTAGACCGGCAGGTCACGCGAAGCGGGGTAGCCGTACGCGTCGTCCGCTGGCGGCTGGCCAGGAAGATCCGTCTGTTCGACGTCGCGCTGATCGCCATTATAAATGTAAGCGTAGGCCGCCGCAGTAAACTCGGGATCGTCCACGTCCACGCTGTCGAGCACCCGATATGCCCGCAGAGGTATGAGGCCGCGCAACGGGCCCATCCAGAAATGATATTGATTGCCCCACGGGTCGTTTCCGATGTCCATGTAGCTTGATCCAAGTTTCTGTCGCACGTCGGGAATGGTATAGACCTTGAGATCTTCTGAATTCTTGCCCTGACGCAACAGTTCATAGAAAAAGCTCTCGTAGAATTCCAGCGCCGCTTGCACGGCAGCGAAAGCAGCTTCCTGATTGCCCGAATTAATGCTGGTGCTCCAAGCGTCCAACTGATTCCGCCGATCCTGGGTCAGGAAATCCCTAAAGCCGTTCCGGCCGGTGTCGGAGAGCGCGCCGGTGAGGGCGAGCTCGGCGTTGTTGATTTCGGCGACGGCCTTGGTAACGCGCGCCCTGGCGATATAGCGCGCGACATTGGGTATGACGATGGCCGCGAGAATGCCGATGATCGCGATGACCACGAGCAACTCGATGAGCGTGAAACCGCTTCGCGCCTGAGCGGTTCGGAGTTTCGCGTTTACTCGGGGAAAATCTCTCTGAGCCCACCGCCCGAAGGCGGAACTCCGAACAAGCCCCTTGATTCCGATCCCGCTACGCATAAACGCCTCCTTGTCTTTCCAACCCGCGGCCAGGCCCAGCCTGGCGCGCGAACCACAGCCAATCCGCACGGTCTTGCCTCCGCGCCGCCGGGGCGCGGGCCGCCTCATTCTGCGCCGGCGCCGGTGAGTGCGTCGCCGAGGGAGAAAATAGGCAGGTAGAGCGCGACCACGATGAATCCGATAATGCCGCCGAGGCCGACGATGATCACGGGCTCCATCAGCGTGAGCAGCGTCTCGACGGCGGCCTCGACCTCGGCGTCGTAAATATCGGCGACCTTGTTCAGCATGGCGTCGAGACTACCGGTTTCTTCGCCGACGTCGATCATGTTCACGACCATCGCGGGGAAGACCTTGGTCTCGTCCAGCGGGGCGGCAATGGTGTCGCCTTCCTTGATGCGGTCGTGGACCTTGAGCACGGCGTCCTGGATGACGGAATTGCTGATGGTGTCGCGGGTAATCTTGAGCGCCTGGAGGATCGGCACGCCGGAATTGAGCAGTGTGCCCAGGGTGCGCGCGAACCGCGCGACGGCCACCTTGGTCACCAGGTCGCCGACCTTGGGGATTTTGAGCGAGGCCTTGTCTATCATCCGCTGGACGATGGGCACTTTGCGGATGAGCTTGATGAAGATGACAAAGGAGTTGAAATAGAGCAACAGCTTCCACCACGACACCTTCATGAATTCCGAGGCATCGACGAGGAACTGCGTGGGCGCGGGAAGTTTCCCGCCGAATTCTTCGAAGATTTCCGCGAATACGGGCACGACCCTTACCAGCAGGAAGGACACGATGCCGGTGGCGATCACGATAACGGCAATGGGGTACACCAGCGCGCCGCGCACCTTGCGGATGAGCGTCTGGCGCTTTTCCATGAACACCGCCAGGCGATTCAGGACGACTTCGAGCATACCGCCGACTTCGCCCGCTTTTACCATGTTCACGTAGAGGCGGTCGAAGATTTTCGGGTGCTTGGCGAGGCCCTCGGAGAAGGTGCCGCCGGACTGGACGTCGGAGGAAATTTCGCGGAGCACGTCGCGCATTTTCGAGGCCTTGAGCTGCGCGATCAGGATGTTCAAGCTGCGCAGGAGCGGCAGGCCGGCGTCGATCAGCGTGCTCAATTGGCGCGTGAGGATCACTTTTTCCTTGAACTTCACGCCGCCTAAGTAGAGTTCGTCGATGCCGCCCTTCTTGCGGCGCGCGCGTTTTTCGTCGGCCTTTCGCGCTTCGCGGACGTGCGTGGGGAACAGGCCCATGTTGCGCACGTCATGCACGGCGAGCGTCTGGTTCTCGGCCTCGAGCACGCCGAAGCGGTCCTTACCTTCCTTGTCGGTCGCCTTATAGGCAAAGCGGGGCATGTCGATCTCTCCCGTGGGCGCGAGCGCCTAGTCCACAAACAGTTCCGTGTGATGGATGATTTCTTCGGCCGTGGTGATGCCTTGCGCGGCCTTGATCAGCGCCTCCTCGCGCAGCGTGAGCATGCCGAGGGTCTTGCGGGCGTACTTGCGCATTTCGTGCGTCATCTTGTGCTGCAAGATCATCTCGCGCAGGTCGTCGTTGATCTTGAGCAACTCGTAGATGCCCGTGCGGCCCTTGTAGCCGACGTAGTCGCAGGCGGGGCACCCTTTGCTGCGGTAGAGCTTGAGGTCGCCCGACTTGCGCCAGCTCTTGGGCACGCCGAGCTCGTCCATTTCCGCCGGCTCGGGATTGTAGGGTTGGCGGCAGTCGCGGCAGACTTTGCGCACGAGGCGCTGCGCGAGAATGCCTTCGAGTGCCGAGGTGATCAGGAACGCTTCGACGTCCATGTCGAGCAGGCGCGTAATCGTCTCTACTGCGCTGTTGGTGTGAATGCTGCTCAGCACGAAGTGGCCCGTGAGCGCGGCCTCGATACACATGTTGGCGGTCTCGAGGTCGCGGACTTCACCGACCATGATGATGTCCGGGTCCTGGCGCAGAATCGCGCGGAGCGCGGTGGCGAAAGTCAGCCCGATTTCTTCGCGGATCTGCACCTGCACGAGCTGTTCGATCTGCAATTCGACCGGGTCTTCGCAGGTGATGATCTTGGATCCGACCTCGTTCAATTCGCTCACGCAGGCATACAGCGTCGTCGTCTTACCGCAACCGGTCGGTCCGGTGACCAGGAAGAGTCCGCTGGACTTGTTGATGATCGTGGAGATTTCGTCGCGCAGGCCCTGGGCGAGGCCGAGCTTGGGCAGCGACACCTGCACGGAGGTGCGATCAAGGATGCGCATCACGACGCATTCGCCGAAGAGCGTGGGCAGCGTGCCGACGCGGACGTCGATGTCGGAGTCTCCGATTTTGAGCTCGATGCGCGCGTCTTGCGGCAGGCGGCGCTCGCCGATGTCCATGTTGCTCATGACCTTGACGCGCGAGACGACCGCGATCGCGATCGCCTTGGGCGGCGCGACGATTTCGTGGAGCACGCCGTCGACGCGCAGACGGATGCGGAAGTCCTCTTCGTAGATTTCGAAGTGGATATCGGAGGCCTTCTTCTGCACGGCCTCGAGCAGCACGAGGTTGACGATCTTGATGATTTCGGGCTCTTGCGCGAGTTCGACGAGGTTCTCGACGTCGCCGACGATCTGCTGTTGGCCGAGCTCTTCCATGGTGAGCTCTTTGTCGCCCACTTTCTCGATGAGCTGCCGCAGCGTCTCGCTGACGTCTTCGCCTTCGTAGGAGTAGTTGCTCTTGATGGCGTGGGTCACGTCGGCGAGGTTGCTCACCGCGCCCTCGACGGGCCCGCCGACGATCTGCGCGATGTCGTCGAGCAGGTTGAGGTCGAGCGGGTTGGCGAGCGCAACGACGAGCACGCCGTCCTCGCGGATGCGGACGGGCACGACGTTGTAGAAGCGGGCGACGTCGGGCGGTATTTTGCGCAGGACCTCGTCCTTGATTTTGAACTTGGTGAGGTCGACGCGCTCCATGCCCTGCTGGACGCCGAGCGCCTCGAGGATGTCCTGCTCTTCGCACAGCTCCATCTTCACGAGCACGCGGCCGAGGAAGTCGCCCGTCAGGCGTTGGCGTTGCAGCCCCTCGTCAAGCTCCAGCGGCGTGATCACGCCCTGCTCGACGAGGATGTCGCCCAGGTTGCGCTTTCGCCCTCGATCTTTGTCGCCGGCGCCAAAGGCCACTGCTGTTGCCATGTCCCGTCAGTCCAACCTTAGTTGTGTGCTTGCCCGGCCTGCGGCTGGCCCGGCCCGTCGACGGGCTTGGGCCCGTCTTCGAGATTGAGGTCGCGGGCCAACTGCTCGAATTCGGAGGCGTTCTGGCACTTGCTAATGGCCTCGTCGTAGCTCACGACGCCCTTCTTCCACAGCGCCATGAGGTGCTCGTCGAGCAGGTTCATGCCGTACTTGTGGCCGGTCTGGATCGCGGAGGTGATGCGGTAGGACTTGTTCTCGCGGATTAGATTCTTGATCGCGTCCGTCGACACCATGACCTCGAAGGCCGCGACGCGGCCGGCGCGGCCTTTCTTTTTGCACAGCGATTGCGAGATCACCGCCTTGAGATTGCCGGCGAGCTGCGTGCGAATCTGTTCTTGCTGGTTCGTGGGGAAGGCGTCAACCAGACGGTCTATCGTGCGCACGGCGCCGGTCGTGTGTAGCGTGCCGAAGACCAAGTGACCGGTCTCGGCGGCGGTCACCGCGGCCTCGATGGTCTCGAGGTCGCGCATTTCGCCCACCAGAATGATGTCGGGGTCCATGCGCAGCGCACGGCGCAGCGCCTCGGAGAAGGTGGGCACGTCGACGCCCACTTCGCGTTGCGTGATGATGCTTTTTTTGTGGGTATGGAAAAATTCGATCGGGTCTTCGATCGTGATGATGTGGTGGTCGTAGTTCGAGTTGAGATAGTCAATCATCGCGGCCAGACTCGTGCTCTTGCCCGAACCTGTCGGGCCGGTCACCAGGATCATGCCGCGGGGCTGGTTGATCACCTTCTTGAGCGACTCGGGCAGGCCGAGCTCTTCCATCGTGGCGATACGGCGGGGGATGATTCGCAACACCAGCCCGATGTTGCCGCGCTGCTTGAACACGGACACGCGGAAGCGGGCGATGTCTTCGAAGGCGAAGCCGAAGTCCGTACCGCCGACTTCCTGAATTTCTTGTTGGTTGTCCACCGACGCGATGCTCTTCATGAGCCGCTCGGTGTCTTCCGGCGTCAGCGGCGAAATCCCGAAGTGGATGAGACTTCCGTGGACGCGGCCCACCGGCGGGTTGTCGACCGCGAGGTGAAGGTCGGAACCTTCGCGGTCGATTAGCATGCGCAGAAGGCTGACCATTTCATACGCCATATGCTCGCCATTCCTTATCTCACCGCCCTTCGGGCGGAACAGTACACCCTAGCTCGCCGCACCC
>JBCLBO010000018.1:0-44963 GCA_038916785.1 Candidatus Hydrogenedentales bacterium
TTTTGTTTTCGGCGCGCTTTTTTTGGCGGCCGCCTTTGCTTTGCCCGTTGTTTTTGCCGGCTTCCGGCGGTGTGCGGATCCATTGGCGGCGGCCGCAGGTTGGTCAGCGGGCTTTTCTTCGAATCCGGAGAGGATGTTCGCGGCGTTTTTGAGGGCGTGGCCCCACGAGCCGAGGTCCGGTCCGGCATGATCCGCGGTATCCACGGGCGCCGCTGGGAGCGCTTTGACGGTCCCCTCGCGCACGGCCGGAGCGGTGACCAGTGCTTCGGCGGGCGCTTCGACGGGCCTCGCCCGCCGGGCGGGATGCGCCGCGAGCCAGTCGGCGATTGGGGTGAAAACCTCGGTGGCGGCGTTCCGCGCGAAGGGAGGGTCGACGTGCGAATGGTCCATCGCGCAGCCCGCCGCTTTGGACAGTTCGATGAACCGTTTGTCTGCGGAGGGCAATCGATCGAAAAAAATACGAAGGTTGGAGATCGGCGCGATCGGGTCCAAGGGGCAGGCCATGACGAGCAGGGGAGTCTCCAGGCGATTCAGCCCTTGGAGCACGTTGATGCGATCGTTGTCGACGGCGAGGTAGCGGTGCTTGGCGCATTCTTCGAAGGTGCGTGTTACCGGCACGGGCGATTGTCCGATTGCGTTGAAGAATTCGGCGACGCCGAATTTTGGGTTCAGATTTTTCCAGCGGATTGGGATCAAGGAGTAATGCGGCTTGAGCCACGCAAAGATCGGCGCAATCGCGCGCTTCATGATCTCGAAGATCAACGGCATGGTTTCCATGAACCACACCAGCCGGTCTTGCGCGCGCGACCAGAAGGCCTCCAGCCAAGGCGGCGACGCCATCGTCGCACCGCTGGCGATTTGCGCGCGCCCGTGGGCGAGTTCGTAGGCGTAGAGCAGCATCCCGCCCATCGAATGCCCTACCCAATGCACCTGGCCGTAGCCGGTGCTGCGCTGGATGAACGCGATGGCGGCAGGGAGGTCCTGCATGACGTAGCCGTCGTAGGTCGCGCGGTGCCGCGGCGTACCGGGCGGCGGCAGGCTCGTGCGGTTGCCGCGCAGATCGATCGCCCAGCAGTCGTAGCCCTTCTCGACGAGGAAGTCGGCGAGCGACTCGCCCTGTGGCAAGGCCATGTTCCAGTGGTTGGCGGTGTAGCCGTGCACGAGCAGCACGGGTTCGCCCGATGACCCGCCCTTGCGATAGCGGAATAGGCGGATGCGCCAGCCGTCGGGGGTGAGGATGGTATGAATTTCGCGCGCCTTGAGGTCGAGGTGCAGGACGCGAATGATGACTTGATAGTAAATGGTGAACGCGAGCGCGAGTACGAAGAGAATCGATACGCTCCACTCGATGAAACTCATTTCGCCACTCCGGTGGGCCCGGCCGCGTCGCGCGCGGCGAGGCTCTGTTGGATCGTCTCGGCCAGCCGCTCGCCGACGCCCGGGACCTGCGCCAATTCGTCCACGGGCAAGCCCCTTATTCTGGCGATCGATCCGAATTTGTTCAAGAGCCGCCGCGCGATGACCGGCCCGACGCCGGGAATATCGGTGAGCGAGGTGCGCAGGGTCGCCTTTTGGCGGCGTTCGCGGTGATAGGTGATGGCGAAGCGGTGGGCCTCGTCGCGTATGCGGGCGAGCAAATGCACCACGGCGGAGTTTTGCGGGAGGATGATCGGGTTCGCGCGGCCCGGCCGGAAAAAGCGTTCGGGCGAGTGCCCGCCCTCGATCGCGCGTGATTTTGCGATGGCGGCCGCGTCGAGGTCCTCGATCGCGAGGTCTTTTAGCACGGTCATCGCCACGCCGAGCTGGCCCTTACCGCCGTCGATGAGGACGAGGTCGGGCAAGTCGCCCTCGGCGATCGCGCGCGTGAATCGCCGCATGAGCACCTCGCGCATCGCTGCGAAGTCGTCCTGCCCCTCGATGGTCTTGATGGCATAGCGCCGATACCGGTTTTTGTTCGCTTCGCCCCCTTCGAAGACCACCATCGAGGCGACCGTGCGATCGCCTTGGTGCGTCGAGATGTCGAAGCACTCGATCCGGTTCGGGGTCTTTGCGAGCTTGAGCTGGATGCGCACCTGGTCGAGCAGGTCCGTTTGCGCGCGCTGGGCGAGGCGCTTCTCGTCAAAGCTGTTCTTCGCGTTTTTCGAGGCGAGTTTGACCAGGGCGAGTTTTTCGCCCCGCTGTGGACACAATACGACGGCTTTGCTGCCACGCTGTTCCGTCAGGATTTCCGAGAGCACGTCCGCTTCTTCGATTGGCTCCGCTACGAGGACTTCGGAGGGGATCACCGGCGCTTCGGCGTAGTACTGCAAGAGAAATGAGCCGAGCACTTCGGAGACAGGCATCTCCTGTTGTTTGAAGGAAAACGATCGGCCGCCGAGCATCTTGCCGCCGCGGTAAAAGAGCAGTTGTATTTCCATGAAGCGTCCCTGCGAGTAATACCCCACTACGTCGCGGTCTTCGACCCCCGGCACGGCGACGGCGCGCTGCCGCTCGAGCATGCGCTGCAATCCGTGCAGCCGATCGCGCAGCACGGCGGCCTCTTCGAATTTCAGATCCTCCGCGCGTTCGCGGATGAGCTTCTCCAGCAGCGCTTCGAGTTCGCCGCTCCGGCCCGACAACGCGAGCACGACCTGATCGACGATTTGGTGATACTCCTCGCGCGACACGAGCCCCACGCAAGGCGCGCCGCATTGCTTCATCTGATAATAGATGCAGGGCCGCGTGCGGTTGTTCAGCACGTGATCGGTGCAGGTGCGCAGCGGGAAAATCCGGCGCACCTGGCGCAACGTTTCGCGCACCGTGCCGGCGCTGGCATAGGGCCCGAAGTACTGCGCGCCGTCCTTGAGCACGCGGCGCGTCACGTCGAGCCGCGGGAAGTCCGCCTTCGTGTCGATTCGCAGACTGACGTAGGTCTTGTCGTCTTTAAGCTGGACGTTGTAGCGCGGTTTGAACTGTTTGATGAGGCTGTTCTCGAGCAGGACGGCCTCTTTTTCATTCGAGGTGAGGAGGAAATCGATGGCGGCCACGCGCTTCATCAGGAACTTCACGCTGTAGCGGCTGTCCTGATCGTTGATGTAGGTGCGTACGCGGCTGCGCAGGTTCTTTGCCTTGCCGACGTAGATGACCTTGCCCTGCTCGTCGTGCATCAGGTAGCAGCCGGGGGACGACGGCACGCCGGAGGTGTCGAAGGCCGCGAGAAATTCCTCCGGGCTCTTGCGCTCCGAAGGCAGGCCGAGCAGCGTCAGCCGCTCATGCGGCGCGGGCGTGGCGGAGGCGTCGTCCATGCGCACAGCATAGCAAGCGATGCTGACTCTCCGCCGCAGACGGATCTCTCAGTTGCCGCCCGGGCCCCGGGGTCCGCCGAAGCCCATGCCGCGGGGACCTCCGCGGCCGGGTCCGCCGCCGAGTAGCATGGGCTCCATTCGGAAGAAGGGGTTGTCGAGCGTCGCGCGCAGATCGTCGATAAATTTTTGTTGTGCGCCGGGATCGTTGATGCCGCTCGAGGCCGCGAGGCTGTGCAGCATCGCGTTTTGCTGATCGTTCAGCGTCTGCCGCGCGGCCGCCTGGGTCTCGCGCAACTGCGCGTCAATTTTTGCTCGCGCATCGTCCGTGGCCGCGTCGCGCATTTGCCGGCGCAGTTGCTGTTCTTCTTGCTGCAATTCCATCAGCGCGTTGAAATTATCGATGGCGTTCGGATCGTTCATCTGCGCGAGTTGTTCGGTCAGGCGCTCCTGCCTGCCGGCCTGCTGCTCTTCGAAATTCTCGCGGAACTCCGCCATCTGTTCCGGGGTCGGCTGGGGGCCGCCCCGCCGCCGGTTGGCTTGGGGCGCGGTGGGCGCAGGTGTTTCGAGAGGCACGGGCATGTCCTCAGCGCTTGTCGCCTCCTGCAACACTTCGTCCATGAGCGTCTGATCGCTACGCAATGCCGCGGCTTCGGCCTCGATGGCGTCGTTGCGCGCGGCGAGCATCGCCCGCTCGTCTTCGAGGCGCGCGAGTTCGGAGCGCAGGCTTGTCAGCTCTGCGGCGCCGGTGGACGGGGTTAGGGGAGAAGCTTTCGGCGCAACACCGGCCGGTCCGCCGGAGAGCAAGAGCCCGGCGGCGAGCCCCATCGCAAACACACTCGCTACGATCACACCCCAGCGAATCATCGTAGTCATCCTTTTTGTGTCGCGGCCCGCGTGAGACCGTCTTTCGTAACCCGGATCGATTGCGGTGCACCCGCATGGGCGGGCCGCCCATGCTACGAAGGTTGGGATTTAAGAGAAACGGCCTGGATCTCGTCCGAGATCCAGGCCGTCGTAATCACGACTTCGCTTAGTTTTGCGCTGGCGGAGGCGGGGGAGGCGCGCTTGGGCCTCCCGGTGCGCCGGGCCCGCCAGGGCCGCGAGGTCCGCCACCACCACCGCGCGCGGTGCCTTCGGACCATTTCGCAAGTTGATCCGCGGACATTACGTCTTTCATGGCCGCGTCGAGCGCGGCCTTGTATTCTTGGGATGCTGCGCGCATGCCTTCTATGTCCATCGCCGCCATGGCGAGGGCGCGGGCGACGTCGACGTCAACGACGTACTTGGATATCAGGCCCAGGCCGGCGAACTGTTTTTCCTTGTCGAGCCCCAATCCCGCCAACACGTCCACGAACCGGTCCCACTCACGGGCGAAAGTCCCCAGCGGCAACATCGCGTTTTTCACCTGGTCCGGCTTGAGGAAGCCTTCCAGGTCTTTCTGCAACTTCGCGCGTTCCGCGTCATTGATGTCTTGCATCTGCTGGAACATGCCCGGCCCGCGCTCGGCGGTCGCCATCATGTCTTCCATCGTCTTGCCCTGACTCTCGCGGCTGGCTTTGTACGCCGTCGCGAGTTTGCCCACCGCGTCACCCGTGATGCCGAGGTCATGCGCGACCCCCTCGGCCTCGAGCTGCCGCGCTGCGGCCGCTTTTACGGGATCCATCGGTGGTCCGCCACGGCCTCCACCGCCTCCGCCCCCGCCCAGTTGCGCTACAGCCGCGCCGGCGAAACTTCCGGCGGCGGCTACGCCCGCGACGAGCGCGAGTCTTGCCAGTCTTCCTGTCCTCATTGCGTTTCTCCTCATAAAGTCGGCGTGTGCCGAAGGTTGCAGCCCAAGCGATCTACGCCTGCGGCGTATGGCCCAAAACGATATCGAAACGCGCGGCCAATTCGCCAGCCCGCGATTCCTTGATTGGCGCGAAATCCACGATGACTGATTCGCGGGCATTCGCATCGCGGATCTGGCGGAGCACGCCGTCCCGCAGGAATTGCCGGCGGGGGAGGATGTAGACATTCCTCATGGGCGGAAATCTCCGGGTGTTCGGCCGCAACAGTCCACTGAATCAGATCAGTGAATCAGTGGCCGGGAACACTCGCAAGGTTACACTGGATTGTGCAGGGAAGAAAGCGGATGCGGCTGGACGACGGCTTTATCTCCAGACACACGGGCGGATGAAACCGAAAGGCGGCCCAGTTGGGACGCCGAGGCGTTTGCACCACCACCGGCGGTGTTGGTTGTCAAGAGTGTATTGCTACGCCAAGGTGCATCGGTGTCCCGATGGAAAGTATGGGACGCATAGGATGTAATGAGACGTATGGAAATTCGAGGAAAACTTGTGGGTTCGCGGCGCGCGCGGCGCGCGGTGACTGTCACGCGCTGATTCCCCTTCGAGCGCTCCGCCGGGGCTTTTGTTGCGGGCGTTCAAATTCGCTGGCCCATCAGCCACGCACGATGGCGGTTTACTGGCTTTCCAGTGCCGCGTTTTCTTTCTTGGGCGGATGGAAGAACAATGCCAGCGTCACGGCGGCCAGCACGGCGCTGATTAGGGGCACGAGAAAAAGCCCTTGGAAATCCGTCACCTTGGTCCCGTTTTCCAAGGTCGTTGTATAAACGTCTTGGATCAATTTCGGGCAGACTGTGTTCGCCACGAGCGCGCCAATGCCCAGGATCATGAAATTAAACAACCCCTGAGCGCTGGCCCGCGCGTCCTTCGGGAAGTGCTCGTCTACGAAGATGTACACCGTGGCGAAGAAAAAGGCGTAGCAGATCCCGTGCAACACTTGCACGAGAATAATGAGTTCCATGCTCTGGGGAAAATAGGAGTACACACCGAAGCGGGCCGCATGTCCCAGGATTCCCAGCACCATCGTCGTCCGCCACCCGAGTTTTTTCAGGGTCGCTCCCAGAACCGCCATCGTCAGTATTTCGGCGATCTGGCCGACGCTCATGATGGGCATGATCCAATTCCCTGGAACGCCGACGCCGCCCGCATCCGCCGCCGTGCCTAAGAAAACGCCCGTCCAGTTGAAGTAACAGTTGTGCACGAAAGCGTCCACGAAGGTCACCAGCCACAGCACGAGCACGAATGGATGCCTGAGTAGCTTTAAGGCCCCCAGCCAAGCGAGCGATTCCTTCGCTCCCTCCTGAACCCGCTTCGGCGGCGTGTGCGGCAGGACGAGGCTGTAGGCCGCCAGGATCAGCGACGCGATGCCCGCGACGATGAAGGTCCAGCGCGTGCCATCTAGAAGCGCTTGGCCGGTCAGTCCCGAACCGAGCACGGTCTCAAACCACTTGATGAGTCCTTCCGGGTTCGCCGCGCTCACCTTGTCCCAATCCACCAGGATAAACGTGAACGGCCAGGCGGCGAGAATCCAGCCGATCGTGCCGCCCATGCGAACGATGCCGAATTCTTTCGAATCTTTCATGTTCGCAAACGCGATCGAGTTCGTAATCGAAATGGTCGGCACATAGAACAGGCAGTGGACGAGCATCAGCGCGAAAAAGGGCCAGAAGTCCTTTGTGAACGCCAGGCCCAGCATCGCCAGGCCGCCGACAAAATGGCTGAAGGCGAGGAACTTCTCCGCGGCGAAATTTCGGTCCGCAAACTGATTGCTGAAGAACATGCCGGCGATCGCTGCGATGGGGAATGCATTGAGTATCAATGACTGCTCGCCCGGAGTGAATCCCAGGCCCGGCAAGTAGCCAAAAATCAGCGGCAGCCACGCGCCCCAAATGAAAAACTCCAGCACCATCATCACGAAAAGTTTCAGGCGATTGGACGAATTCATGAGCATTGACCCAGTAGTGGTTGCCGCGAACAACAGAAACCTACACCCCGGAGACATATCGGCACAGACCAGAAGCGCTCTGTGGAGGAATCACACGGGATCATCATCTGGCTCAACCGCGACTTGACCAGCCCCATTCTTTCCTCGCTTTCCGCGTTCCAGACGCTGAATCGGCCTCGATGCCGCCGCAATCGTATGCCGCGCGCGTCCCAATATCAATCAAGGGGTTGAAGGCCAAGGCGTGCGTCGGCTACCATCGGCAGGCCATGGCGCGAAAACACTTCGTAGTTTCGCTGTGCCTTGCCGGCGCGGCGTCCTTGCTCGCTTGGTATTTCTCCCGCGATTCCACGCAGCCCGCGGCGCCGCGCCGCGTCATCTGGATCGCTATCGATTCGCTGCGCGCCGATCACCTTGGATACTCCGGGTACGGCCGCGATACGTCGCCGTGGCTTGACCAACTCGCGAAGAAGTCCGTGTCGTTTGACTGGGCAATCTCCCCCGCGAACTTGACTGTTCTCTCCGTGGGTTCTTATCTATTGGGCAAGCCGTATTCGGTCGATACCGAGCGCGATTTCGATGCGCAGCACCTCACGCGTTCTGAAACTCGGCGAATTCCGGAGGACGAAGTCACGCTCCCTGAAGCGCTCGCCGCGGCTGGCGTGCGTTCATTGAGTTACAGTGCGCACCCTTGGGTGCCCCGCGACAGGGGATTTGGCCAGGGTTTTGAAAGCGTGCACTTGGTGGGGACGCCGGGAAAGTTTCTTTCCGACATCGACGAGATGATTCGCGCGATCGCGCAGACGTACGTCCAGAGCGCGGGCAGAGAATTCATTTACGTCCACACGATGGACGTGCACCACCCCTACCGGACGCCTTACCCCTATGGCAATACATTCGCCCCGTCGTACTCCGGAGACGTAGTACGCGAGGGAGACATTCGCTTCGGCGAGAGGGCGGGGGTGCACCTCAGGAGCATCCACCCGTTTTGGAACCAGCTTGTCGACGTTAGTGACGACGACATAGCGATGCTCCGCGGGCTCTACGATGGGGCGATCCGTTACACCGACGACAAACTACCGGAACTGCTCGATGCGCTGCACTGGGACCCCGCACGCGACATTCTTATTGTCAGCGCGGACCACGGGGAGCAACTCTTCGAAATGGGATGGTGGGGCCACTTTGCCACGCTGAGCCCGATGGAATGCCACGTCCCGCTACTCATCAACTCCGCGCATTTCGCTCCCCGTCGAGTGCACGCGGTGGTGAGCCTAATGGACCTCTATCCGACCATTCTTGATCTGTTCGGCGTGAATGCTAAACCGAGCGTGTACGCCAAGAGCCTGCGGCCGACCTTGGAGGGCGGCGTTGCACCCTCCGGCACGGCCTACACCGAGTCCCAACCCTGGAGCGCACTCAGCGCGGCGTGGATATCGGGCGACTACTGGTACTGGATGCGGGGCAGTCGCTGGAAGCTCGAGCCTTGGCACCTGTGGCCGTACCAGGAGTCGATGTATCGCTTCCGCGAGGACCCGCTGTTTGAACACGATCTTATTGGGGACCGGCCCCAAGAGGCGGACGAGATGAACCGTGCGCTTCGTGCGTACCACCCTCGGTGGACCCATTTTACCCGAGAACGTATGCGCGGCAGCGACGCCGGAGTCGCGCTGGGGGAGAATTTGCTCAAGCCCGTCGGTGATCCGCCGCAAGCGTCAGGCATCGGCTTCGTCGACGGTGCGTGGGTGCTGGACACGACGCAAGCGCACTTGGTCTACCGCGCCGAGGGACTGGTCGCCAAGGAACCGGTGTTGTTCGAGATGCGTTACCAACTGGACTCGGGCCGCATTCGAATCCGTGCCCCGATGCTTCGGCGGGACGTGCTCAGCGCAGTCGAGACTCTAGAGCAAGATGGGTGGGAATACATCTGCGCCAGGCCGACCACCGGCATGGTTGCCGTTTCGGCACCCGTAGTGCCCGTCGGAGACAGCGTCGAATTCGTGATCGACGTCGTTCCCGGGACGAAGGCGCTAATCCAGCCGCCCACTCTTCGCTCGATGACCTACGACCGAATTCTGCCCACGTCAGCCGAGGAGTGGGCCGATTCGCCACCCGACGGGCTCGACCTCAGCCCGGCCGAACGGGAGCGACTCAGAGCGCTGGGCTATCTTTAAGCGCCTGCCGCGTAGACCCGTGCGATCGCCGCGCGCACGTCCGTCTCGGTAGCCACGAGCGGTTCGATGGTTTCGCCGAAGGTTTCTTCGAGGCGGTTGAGCGCCTCCATGTCGAGAGGATCGGCCATCGCGACGAGGACGCCGAATTGCGTGCGCTTCATGGGCAGCGCGAGGTGCCGTTCTGCCGTTTCGCGCGGCAGCGTGCGCGCGATGGCCGGATCGATTTCGCCATCGGTGACGCGCGTGGTCGAGGTGCGCAATTGTTCGCTCAAGACCGCCGTCAGCGCCGACTCGCTGAGGCGTCCCTGAGCGATGAGCACCGCGCCGAGTTTTCCGCCGGATTGCCGTTGCACGATCAGCGCCTCGGCCAGTTGCTCCTGCGAGAGCACTTCGCCTTCGTAGAACGGCGGTAGCCCGCTCAAGAGCAGATACATCGAAGCGGCGAGGCTGTATAGATCGCTGCGCGGGTCCGCCGCGCCGCCGGAGACCTGCTCGGGGCTCATGAAAAAGATCGTGCCGGTGGCCGGCTGCGCGCCGCCGGGCGCGTCGTTCAGTTCTTGCGCGAGGCGCGCGATGCCGAAGTCGGCGAGATGTACTTGGCCGCCCTTCGAGAGCAGCACGTTCGCCGGTTTCACGTCGCGGTGGAGCACGCCTTGGGCGTGCGCGTAGTCGAGCGCGCTTGCCAGGTCTCGCATCCACGGCAGGGCCTCCGCCACGGTGAACGGCGCGCGCCGCTCCGAGAGCGCGTCAGCCAGACTCATCCCTTCGACGTATTCCATCGTCACGAATTGCGCGTCGGGGTCTCCCAAAACGTGTGCAGCGCGAGAATGTTCGGATGCCGCAGCTTTCGCGTGAGCAAGACTTCGCGCTTGAGGTCGGCCACCAACTCCCGGCGATCGCCCAGGCTGGGCCGCAGAATTTTGCACGCCAGCGGCTCGTTCTCGAGCTGTTCGTCGGTCGCCAGCCAGACCAGGCCCATGCTGCCTGTGCCCAGCATCCGCACGAGGCGGAACCGTCCCGCGAGCAGATCGCCGGTGTGCAATGCCGGGGACAGTCTTGTCGGGGTCTCGGGGCCAAAGTCGGAATCCTTATCCTGTTGCTGTAAAACGGGTTATACGTATTGTGTCAATAGTTTACCACGATTTTCGCCTCTTTCGCGGGATGCGGCCCAGGCTGCACGCCAGAGGATATGAATGGCCGGGGCCCGGCGGGCGTCTATATAGTTGTAAGCCGAGGACGCCCAGGCGGCATATCCCCGGCGGCGGGTGTTCGTCTTTATTGGGAGACGGAAAATGTTACGCGCGACTTCAGTGAGTGGGACGGTCCTGGCGGCGCTTGGCGCGCTCTTCGCGGCCGTCACGGCCCCGGCCGAGACGATCACGCACGGCCGGATCAGTTTCACGGATCAAAGCGGCCTCGTGAAGGGCACCGACGACTCCGACTGGAGTTACGCCGGCGTGAACAGTCTTGTCCTGCCCGGGGACAGCATTTGGGCGGATGACGAGAGCGCGCTCGAGATTGAATTCTCCGGCGGGATATTCCTGCGCCTGGCGGACGGCAGCAAGCTGGACGTGATAGAAGCGCCGCCCTCGGCGCTCATCCGCGGGACGACCGGGTCGTTTTACATACAGCGCGTGCGGCGCAGTAGCGGCGACGTCACCTTCGATACTCCGGTCGGCGCGATCGACGTGTCGCCGGATTCGCAGGTGCGCGTGGACATTCTCGAAGAAGGCGCGACGACTGTGACGGTGCGCTGGGGCCAGGCGTCGATCCATTCCGAAGGCGGCGAGCCCGTTAGGCTTAAGGCGGGGGAGCGCAGCTTCATCGATCCGGGATTCCTGCCGTCGACCCCGGTGGTATTCGATCGCAGCCATGAAGACGCGTTTGATACGTGGAACCGATCCCGCGCGCGGACGATCGCCGAAGGCAGCCTGCCGACGCCGATTCAGTCGTCGTACTCCGGCGGCGTTGCGCCGATGGGCGTCTCCGATCTGAACGGTTACGGCGAGTGGGTGTACATTGACAACGCGCCGTACTGGCGCCCGACCGTTGTCGACTACGTGCCGTATCGCTACGGCTCGTGGAGTTACGTGCCGGCGCAGGGCTATGTGTGGGTTGACAACTACTCTTGGGCCTACGCGACGACGCATTACGGCTATTGGCGCTACCACGCGCGCCACGGCTGGTGCTGGAGCTACCACGGCGCGTACCGCCCGGCCTATGCCTACACGGTGCACTACGGCGACCGCTTCATCTGGGCGCCGATGGATGTGTACGGCTACCCCGTGCACTACGGCGCGTACGCGAGCTTTAATATCGGCGGCGTGCAGTTTAGCATGGGTTTTAGTTCGTATTCCTACGACTACCACGTCTACGGCGGCGGCTACCACAGCGTTTTTATCGTCGATTACCACCACATCTACAACGACCACCATCATCACCACCACGACAATCACGACTACTGGCGCATCGATTCCGATCGCAGCCCCTACCGGGACGCCGGCCGGCCGCATTGGCCCAGCGACCGCGAGGAGCGCACCTTTGCGCCTGAGCGCGTTCACCGCGGTGCGACCACGGCCTCCGACGGCACGACCCGCGCCCGCGACCGCGCGCAAACTCTCGAGACGCGTCAGGCCACGCGCACGAAATCAGTGGCGCCGGTGAGACTCGCCCGCGCGACGGGGGACACGCCGACGGCGCCGTCCGCCCGCCGCGAGGCGACGCGTCAAGTGCGCATCGCGGAGCCGGGATCGACCCGCGTCGCCCGCGTGCCGGATTACACCGCGACTGGAGACAATAAAGGTCCGCGCGCGCGCACCTATATCAACGACGAAGCGCGCGGCTCGAAGCCGCTCAGCCGCGGCTCGGCTGCGGACCGCCCCAGTGCGCCCTCCGAGCGCGTGCGAGTGGACGGCTCGCCGCGCGAACGTGGCGGCGGCGATCAGTCCGCTCCCGGCGCAGTTAAGGAGCCGGCGGGCAATCGCTCGCGCACGATCACGACCCGCCCGACGCCGCGCGTGACGCGGCCGAGCGACCCGGCGGCGGACGGATCGGCGCCGGAAAATTCCGGCGACCGCGTGCGCCCGATCGCACCGCGGCCCACCCCAGATCACGTGCAGCAGTTTCCGGTGGAGCGTCCGCGGCCGACGACGACGCGCCGTTCAGTCGAGCCGAATGGCCAGCAGACACTCGACCAGCCGGTGCCGGATCGTGGGCCGGTGGTCAATCGGCCGACGTCCGATCGCGGCAACGATCGTCAGATCGAGCGCCCGCGCCCGACGGTGACGCGCCCGCAGGTTGCCGAGACACCCCGTCCGCAGATTGTCCATCCGCAGCAGCCCCAGCGACAGTCCGCGCCAGAGCGCCAGCAGCCGATCGCGAGGCCTCAGGGCGCGCCGGAGCGCGTGCATCAATCGGCGCCGCAGCCGCAGATCAGCCGGCCCGAGGTCCAGCGCCCGAGCCCCGATCGGCAGCAGCAGTTCTCGCGCCCGGAGCCGCAGCCCGCGCCACAGGTTGCGCCCGCGCCCCAGCCGCGCTTCGAGTCGCGCTCTTCCGCGCCGGAGTCTTCCGGGCGCGGCGGCGGCGAAGGCGGCGGTTCGGTCCGATCGCGGTAGGAGAACGAAGGCGAGTTGGAATTTTCCAATGGGATCCGGTTGCGTCTCCTGAAACGGCGGCGAATATCCGGATGGAGTGATGAAGGAGCGGCGGCCCGATTGGGCCGCTGTCTCCATTGTTCACCGTGTTTCACTCTGCTAAAGTCTTTCTAGGTCGCGGGGTCGGGGGAGACTGCGCATGGTCCTTACACCATCGAAAATGATCGGCCTTGGCGCTGCGGCGCCGGATTTTTCACTTCCCGGCACGGACGGGCGCGTGCATTCGCTTCGGGACTTCGTGGGCAAGCAGGCGCTGCTCGTGATGTTCGTCTGCAATCACTGCCCCTACGTCAAGCATGTCGCCGATGAACTCGCGCGCCTCGGGAGCGACTACCAGGCCAAGGGGGCCGGCGTCGTCGCCATCAGCGCGAACGACGCGGAGTCTCATCCCGCCGATGGGCCGGACAGGATGGTCGACGAAGCGAAGGCGCGCGGCTACAGCTTCCCCTATCTATACGACGAGTCGCAGGCCATTGCCAAGGCGTATAACGCCGCCTGCACGCCTGATTTTTTCCTCTTCGACGCGCAACGCACACTCGTCTATCGTGGCCAACTCGATGGCAGCCGCCCGGGTAATGGCATTCCGGTCACCGGCGCGGATCTGCGGGCCGCGATCGACGCCGTCCTCGCCGGCAAGCCCGCGCCCACCCATCAGCGCCCCTCCGTCGGCTGCAACATCAAGTGGAAGCCCGGCAACGAGCCGGTCTAGGCATGACGCCGCATCTCACGTGGCACGACTACACCGTACTCGCCGTGTACTTCGTGGTCCAGTTCGCGGTTGGCGCCTACTTCACCCGGCGCGAGAAAAACACGGAGACCTTTTTCGTCGGCAACCGCAACGTCGTGTGGTGGGCGGCGGGGCTTAGCATTTTCGGCACCTCGATCAGCGCGATCACCTACGTGTCCATTCCCGCGACGGCCTACGCGTCGAACTGGTCGTCCATGTTTTTCAACCTCGGTACGCTTTTTCTTGCGCCCTTCGTCGCGATGGTGTTCCTGCCGCGCCTGCGGCTGGCGAAGCTGACGACGGCCTACGAGTACCTCGAACAGCGCTTCAACCTGCTCGCGCGCTTTTACGGCGCCGCGGTGTTTTTCACTTTTCAACTCGGCCGCATGGGCATCGTGCTCTATCTCCCCGCCACCGTGCTGCACACCGCGACCGGCATGAGCGTGTACTACTCGATCCTCACCATGGGCCTCATCACGACCGTCTATACCGTCATGGGCGGCATTGAGGCCGTCATCTGGACCGATGTCTTGCAATCTTTCATCTTCGTTGGCTGCGCGTTGCTCGCGCTCTGGCTGGTGTATGCCGGCGTCGAGGGCGGGCCCGCTCAGGTGTTTCGCGATGCGGCTGATGCGGACAAGTTCCATGTGTTCGATGTGAGTTTCGATATCACCACGGCGTCGATCTGGGTGGCGGTCATCGG
Organism: Candidatus Hydrogenedentales bacterium; assembly: GCA_038916785.1. GTDB lineage: Bacteria > Hydrogenedentota > Hydrogenedentia > Hydrogenedentales > VFKU01. Next base: position 14,325 of record JBCLBO010000018.1, read on the forward strand.
CGGGATTTTCGCCAACGCCTATCCGATGATGGGCGACCAGACGGTCGTGCAGAAGTACCTCGCCACCGCAAGCCCGCGCGACGCCGCCAAGGCCATGTGGACCAACGCCGCGCTCACGCTCCCGATTCAGCTCATCTTTTTCGGACTCGGCACGGGCCTCTGGGCCTTCTACCGCCAGCATCCGGATCAGCTCGACAAGTCCCTGCCGAACGACGCGATTCTTCCGCAGTTCGTCATGCAGGAATTCCCCGCCGGCCTCAAGGGCGCGCTCATCGCCGGAATCTTCGCCGCGTCGATGTCGTCCCTCGCCAGCAGCATGAACAGCATGGCCACCGTCTCGGTGAACGACTTCTACCGCCGCTTCGTCCGCGACGTGCCCGATCGACGCGCCCTGCTGACCGCCCGAATCCTCACCGGCCTCTTCGGCATCTTCGCCACCGGCTCCTCGCTCTACGTCGCCACGATCGAGCCGATCACCATGTTCGATTTGTTCCTGAAATTCCTCGGGCTCGTCGGCGGCGGGCTCGCCGCCCTGTATGTCCTCGGCACCTGCACGAAGCGCGCAAACGGTCCGGGCGTGCTCATTGGCGCCGCCGCCAGCGCCGCCGTCATGTACTTCGTACGCACCTCATCCGTCCATTTTTTTTTGCACGCGGCGATCGGGTTTACTACCTGCTTCACCGTTGGGTACCTTGCGAGCTTGGCCCTCCCGCAACGCGGCCGTGAACAGCCGATCCGAATAGAGGGATGACACGGGCCGTTACCGTGGAAGGGCCGCCTCGGCTCTTCTGATGCGGCGGGACGCCACTTCCACTTTGGCAGGCAGTCGCGGCGCTCCGATCACGTGAAATGCAGGTAGCCGCTCTCAGCGGGCGGGTCGCCGTCGATGAGCACGCCCTTGAACTGGCCGCTGAACTGCCCTAGGACCGTTAGGGGCAACTGGAATGTTTCGCGGAACGCGCTGAGCACCGGGCCCGCGGCTTCCGGCGCGATCGCGAAGCCCAACTCATAGGCCTCGCCGCCGGTGAATACATAGTCCTGCATGCTGCGTCCCGTCTTTACGCAGATGCCGGCGATCATCGGATCGATCGCCACGCTCGCCGAGGTGAAGGCCAGCCCGAGCCCGCTCTGTTCACAGAGGCGCCCGCCGTCCTGCACGGGGCCGTCGCTGATGTCGATCATGGCGTGCACGGCCGGTTGCTGCGCCAGCCACTGGCCTTCTCGTACGCGCGCGATCGGATGATAGTGCGCGGCGATCAATGCCGGTAGATCGAGTTTGCGTTCCTGCGCGTCCAGCCCGGCCGCCGCGCGCCCCGGAAATCCGGTCACCGCGAAGAGGTCGCCCGGCCGTGCGCCTTTGCGCGACACATATTTGCCGCCGGGCGCTTCGCCGACGACCATCACATCGAGCACAATGCCGCCGCTCGACTTCGCGGTGTCGCCGCCGACCAGCGCCGCGCCGCAGGACTCGGCCGCCGCGGCCATCCCGGCGCAGATTTCCTCGAACTCGGCGGCGTCCGTTTGCGCCGGCGCGGCCACCGAGGTGACCATGAACAGCGGCGCGCCGCCCATCGCGGCGATGTCGCTGAGGCCCGAGGTGGCGGCTTTCCAACCGATCTCGCGCGGAGACACGGCACCGCGGCGAAAGTGGACGCCTTCCATCGACAGGTCGCAGGTAATCAGGAGGATTCGATCGCCCACGCGCACGACGGCGCAGTCGTCGCCGGGACCGGCGATGACGTCCGCGCGCGTGCCGAGATGTTTGAGCACGCGCTCGATGAACGCCGTCTCCCCGATATCGCGCAAGGTCTTCACGGTTCGAACGCGCCCTCGATGTAGCGCCACGCCGCCGGTAGTTTCTCGATCAGGTCGCCTGCGATGAGCCCGCGCCCGGTCTTGTCGGCTGCGGCGAGATCTCCGGCGAGCCCGTGCGCGTAGACGCCCAGGCGCGCGGCGTCGAGCGGGTGCAAGCCTTGGGCCAGCAGTCCGCCCAGAATCCCGGTCAATACATCGCCGGTGCCGCCCGTGGCCATGCCGGAGTTGCCGGTCGGGTTCACGAAGAGATCGCCCTCCGGCCCGGCGACGACGGTCCGGTGTCCCTTCAGTACCAGGATACAGCGATGCTTTTGCGCGAAGCGCGCGGCGAATCCTGTGCGGTCTTTCTGCACTTCTTCCGTGGTGCATGCGCAGAGCCGGGCCATTTCGCCGGGGTGCGGCGTGAGAATGCTGGGCGTGGCCGTTTTTTTGAGCGCGGCGGCGTGTCCCGCCAGCCCGTTGAGCGCGTCGGCGTCGATGACCAAGGGCGGCGCGCAGCGGGCGATGAACTCGCGAATGAAGGTCTTGGTGGCCGCGTTCTGGGAGAGGCCGGGCCCGATGGCGACCGCGCTTTTGTCCTTGGCGAAACTCAATGCCGGGCGCAATGCCTCGGCGGAGAGCGACTCGGCGCGGTTCGCCGGCAGCGGGAGCGTCATCAATTCGGGCGCGCCCATGGCGACGAGGCCGGCCAGCGATCGCGGGACGCCCAGCGTCACCAGGCCCGCGCCGCTTCGCGCCGCGGCGAGGCCCGCGAGCCGCGCCGCGCCGGTGAATCCGCGCGAGCCGGCGAGCACGAAGAGATGTCCGAAGACGCCCTTGTGCGCGTCGCGCGGCCGCGCGGGGAGCAGGGGCCGCACATCGCGTTTCGTCAACTCGGTCGCGCCCATGCGCGCATTCTGTCACGCCCGGCGGCGCGGCTCAACCGCCGCTCAGGTCCGCGGCGCGGGTGACTCGGACACGTACACCCGATTGCGCCCATCACTCTTCGCGCGGTAGAGCGCCTTGTCCACGCGCTCGAACAGGGACTCCGCCGTGTCCTGCCCCGGCGCAACTTCGCCGACGCCCGCGCTCACGGTGAGCCGGATCGGTTGGGTCTGAAATTGAAAATTCCGCACGCGGATCCGCTCGCAGATTTTTTCCGCGAGTCTCGCGGCGCTGTCCAGCGCCGTCTGCGGCAACAGCAGGACGAACTCCTCGCCGCCGTAGCGCGCCAGAATATCGCTCGCGCGCTTGTCCTCCGCGAGCAAATCCGCGACGGCCCGCAGCACCCGATCGCCCGCCGCGTGGCCGAACTCGTCGTTGATCGCTTTGAAGCGGTCGATGTCGAAAATCACAATCGCGAAGCGCTGCCCGTAGCGCTCTGCGCGATTCATCAGTTCGCGGATGGACTCTTCGAGCCGCTGGCGGTTGGGCAATTTCGTCAGGAAGTCGACGCCCACGTTTCTCTGGAGCCGCTCGAGGTCCTTTTGCTGCTCGTGCACGCGCAGATTTGCCGCGTCCAGTTCCCGGCGATACCGGTCGTTCGCGGACTGCACGTCCTTGACTTGTTCGATCAGGCGCCGTTCGAGTTCGCGCAGGTCTTCGATGGTTGCGATTCGCTCGAGCGACTGGCGGTGCTGCTCGAGCGCGCTGCCGTACTTTGTGGAGTCGCCGGTCATCAGGCTCAGACTGCTGGTGACTTCCGTCAGCAGCTCCGTAACGGCCGCTTCGATCCGCTCGAGGGTGGCCGCCCGATCCGCGCCGCTCGCCAGTGCGCCGGACTCGGCATGGGCCGAAACGGCCCCGCGCGCGCGCCGCCGGCGGCTCAGCCAGATCCCGCCGAGGCTGCTGGTGACCACGATGACGGCCACGGCGACAAATGCCGTTGCGGTGTACATTCGGAATTCCCCCCTGAGAACGCTTGCAGCTTAATGCAGACGCGCCAATTCTTCAAGGCGCGCCTGTTTCCGCACCCTATCCGTGCGCTAAGATACACGGCTCGGCCATCCACAAGGATTACGCGTGAAAATCGTCGCACTTACGGACATCCATGGCAAGATCCACGCGGCGGACATGATTGCCGCCGATCTGGGCGCGGCGGACATCGTGCTTTTGCCCGGCGATCTGACGATGTTCGGCAGGCGCGAGGACGCGTTGCGCGTGGTCGACGCCGTCCGCAAGTACAATCCGCGGGTCCTCGCCGTTATGGGCAATTGCGATTGGCCGGAGGTTGAACAGTTTCTGGTCGACGAAAATTTATGTATCCACCGCGGCCATCGTGAAATCAACGGTGTAGTATTTGCGGGGCTTGGCGGATCGCTGCCGTGTCCTGTCAAGACGTTGAATGAATGGAGCGAAGAAGAGATTGCGGGGCATCTCGAAGCCGCGCTTGATGGTGCGCCCGGCGACAAACCGCTTGTTCTCGTCTCGCACCAGCCTGCGCACAACACCGTGACCGACCTCGTTGGGGCCGGTTTGCACGTGGGCTCGACGGCGGTGCGCGCGTTTATCGAGCGCAGGAAACCCGTACTTTGTTTCTCCGGACACATCCACGAAGCGCAGGGGGCGGATCGTATCGGCCCGACTACGCTGGTCAATCCGGGGCCGTTTATGGACGGCCGATATGTCTGGGCCGAGATCGACGGCGGCGAGTGCCGCGTCGAAATCCGGCGAGCGCCCGCGCCGTGACGGCTTCATCCGCGGGACTCTGTGCGCACTTCGGCCAGTGCGGCGGCTGTGAATCGCAGGATTTGTCGTATCCCGATCAGGTTGCGAAGAAGAAGAGTTATCTCGAACACCTTTTCGCGCAGGAGTGGGGGAGGGAGGTCGACGTCCTCCCGTCGCCGATCGTCTGGAACTACCGGAACAAGGTCGACTTCAACTTCGGCCTCAAACACTATCCCGAACCGCCGCCCAAAGATTTCCCGCGCGAGACGCTCCTCGGGTTCACCCGCCGCGGCGAATGGTTCCACCCGATCGACGTGACGGACTGCCGCATCGCGCCTGAGGGGTGCAGCGCGCTGCTCGATGGCGTGCGCGCGTGGTATCGCCGCGAGGGCCTGAGTGCGGCCGATTCGCGCGGCGGCCATGGGTTTCTGCGCGCGCTCCTCGTGCGCGAAGGCAGGCGCACGGGCGAGCGCATGGTCGCTCTCTTCACCGGGGAGGGCGCGTGGGATCCGCGCGGCTTCGTTGAGGCCGTTGCGCAGACTTGGCCCGCCCACGCGGTCTTCCGCGGTGCCTCCAGCGGGGCGGCCCGCGGCACCTTCGCCGATCGCATCGAGCGTCTTGTCGGCGCGGATTTCATCCACGAGGAGATGCACGTGCGCGATGGCGAGGCCGAGCGCCGCGTTCGATTTCGCATCTCGCCCTTCAGTTTTTTTCAGACGAACACGCTCGCCGCGGAGGTCCTCTACGCCGAAATCCGCCAGTGGGTGCGCGCGTCGAATGCGCGCATCCTCTACGATCTTTACGGCGGCGCCGGCGGCATCGCGTTCACCTGCGCCGACCTCGTACAGGTCGTGCGCTCGGTCGAAAGCGAACCTTCGGCCACGGCAGACGGCGAGCATAACGCCACGCTGAACGGCATCGACAACGTCTTCTTCAGCAACGACCCCATGCGCCGCTATCTGCACGGCCTCGCCGAGGCGGGCGGCATGGAGTCCAACGCCGTCGCCGTCGTCGATCCGCCGCGCAGCGGCATGACCCCGAAGCCGGTCCAGCGCCTGATCGAGTGCGGCCCAAGTCGCATCTTGTACGTCTCCTGCAAAGCCGCTGTTCTCAAGGATGAACTCGCGGCCTTCCTCAAGGCCTACCGGCTCGAACGCCTGTGGGCCGTCGACATGTTTCCGCACACGCCGCACGTCGAGGTGCTCGCGTCACTCGTGAGGAAGTAACTTGATAAGTCCGTCCTTAGGTGGCATCGGCTTCCAGCCGATGAAGAATGAGCCGGAATCTTTGTTTCCTGCCGATTGCCGGTCCAGGATTCTCAGGTCAAGCGTGCCACGCATGGGCTGGAAGCCCATGCCACCAAGACCCTCCGCGCCTCATTTCCTCCGCGTGAGCCGAGCTTGCTTTCTTAACAGGAGCCGCGAGGCGATGAAACAATCTGCTCGTCTTCGTGTTCCACAGTTGCCATCCGGCTGGCCGCTCTGGCATCGTACGGCTTCTGAACCCAATCGCCATCCATGGAGTCCGATATGAGAAGTCATCGCCGCGCGTTGCCCACTGCCGTCATTGTTGCGCTGACGGGCGCCGTCCTCGGTTGCGTTCCGTCCGCCGCGGACAATCTCTCGAAGATTCGGTTGCCGCAAGGCTTCAAGATTTCGATCTACGCGGACAACATCGAGAACCCGCGCGCGATGACGCTTAGCCCAGGTGGCACGCTCTTCGTCGGGTCGCGCGAGGCCGATGCCGTGTACGCCGTGGTCGACGCGGATGGCGATCATGTCGCGGACAAGGTCCACACGATTTATGACAAGGCCAGCCTGCCCGACGGCTCGAAGTTCGACATGCCCGCCGGTGTGGCGTTCCGCGACGGGTCGCTCTATGTATCGAGCGTGAGCCGGATCGTCCGCTTCGACGACATCGAGTCGAAGCTCGACAATCCGCCGGCCCCGGTCGTGCTACCCGTCGAGTACTCGGAGAAGGGCCACCACGGCTGGAAGTTCATCGCGTTTGGCCCGGACGGTAAGTTGTATGTGCCGCAGGGCGCGTGGTGCAACGTGTGCGAATTTCCGGACGACGTCTTCGCCAGCATCACCCGCATCAATCCCGACGGCACAGGCCGCGAGGTCATCGCCAAGGGTGTGCGCCATACGGTCGGCTTCGACTGGCACCCCGTGACGCATGAACTGTGGTTCACCGATAACGGCCGCGACCTGATGGGCGACGACATGCCCGGCGACGAACTGAACCGGCTGGGCGCTGTGGGCCAGCACTTCGGCTTTCCGTACGTCCATCAGGGCGACACGCTCGACCCGCAATTCGGCGAGGGCAAGCAGATCGAAGACTACACGCCGCCGGTGCAAGTGCTCGCGCCGCACATCGCCGCGCTCGGCATGCGCTTCTACACCGGCACGATGTTCCCCGAGGAATACCGCAACCAAATCTTCATCGCCGAGCACGGCTCCTGGAACCGCAGCGAAAAGCTCGGCTACCGCGTCATGCTCGTGCGGCTGAACGGCAACGAAGCCGTCTCCTACGAGCCCTTCGCCGAAGGCTGGCTGCAAGACGGCAGCGCCTGGGGCCGCCCCGCGGACGTCCTCGTCATGCCCGACGGCTCGATGCTCGTTTCCGACGACCAGGCGAACGTCATCTATCGGATCACCTACGAGAAAAAAATATAGGAACCCGTCCTCCAATAGTTCTACCAACGTCGCTTCACCCGATGTCACTCTATTATACTTTGATTGGATCAAAAAACAGAGGCAGGTCAGCATTTCATGGAATTTTCGCCCACAATAATAGATCGGATTCAGGAACTGCATGCCCTGGCTAAGACCGATGTCCAAAGGTTGAAATTGGAGGCAGAAGCGGCCGCGGAGTGGGAAAAAATGTGGGCGAATTGCCTCGACTATTTGAGGAAGGGTTGGGCAATCCATTTTCAATTCCTTGTGGAGAGTGAGGCGGCCCGCTTCAAGACGATGAGAATGGAGCGACATCCCGCGGTGGATTCGATTGACGAAGCATATAGGGCCGCAAAAGACGAATCCGTACGCGTTCTCCGGCGTTTCCCCGAACTCTTGGAGAGAGCATGCCAGGCCGCTGACCTCAAACTCGATTCAGATAGCCGACATCCAAACTATGGGTTAGAGCGGGGGTTCTTTAAGTTGGAAATAGACGAGCCGAAACGTCGAGCGCGTTTATCCGATCGAGAGGGGCTACGGCTGGAACTGTCGGCGGATGTGCCGGCGATTGTGGAGCTCATAAAACGAGAGCACAAGCGCGTTTTCGGTCGTCCGTTCAACGGCTCCAAGGTACTTAAGGCGCTTCGATCTCAATACAAGGCCATTATCAAGAAGGAAAAGAAAGCCGACGGGGAGAGCGTTTCGATTCGCCAGATCACGAAGGGATTGGGGAAGAGTGCCAAGAATTTCCGCACCGACGAATTTTTGGTCAACCTGTCGAGATTGACGGAGAAGGGTCCATTGGACATTGATGGGCGGCGGCTTGATCTTCAGCACACGAAAGACACCAAAGACGGGATGCTACTTCATGGGGCGCTGGGGCGGGGATATGTCGGATTCGTCGTGTTCAGGGAGGTGTGACCGTGGATCAAGCGATTGTGGCGACACGGGTGGTGGAATCTTTGCGCAAGGGAATTCCGCCACAGCAAGGGGTGGATCTTTATTCGGTCGGCAATGAAAAACTTATGGAGGGCGTGGAGAAGTATCATCTAAGGGGAATTGCGGATCGCGGGATCATCCGATTCGTGAGCGGGTCGTGGGGCGCGGGCAAGACTCACTTTTTTAGACAGTTGCGGGAGGCTGCATTTCGCAACGATTGCCTTATTTCGAGTGTGGAACTTGACGTCAACAGTGCGGCCCTCAATAAGTTTCAAAGCGTGTTCTCTGCGATCGTCCGCCAGATTGCCACTCCTTTCAATGATTCGCGGAGTAATTCGGTCGACGTAGCTCCGTTTGGAACTGTAATTCGGGAATCCCTGGCTTGGTTGGGAAAAGGGACTCGCGAGGTCGGGACTGAGATAGCGCACGATCAGTATACCCGGGCGACCGAGGCGCTGATGAGCGATCACGGAATAGACATCGACTTTAAGAAGATGGTGCAGAAGTACTGGGAAACCTTTCTCCCGGAATCCCCTGATCGCGCCGCCGTCGATCAGGTACGAGGGGAAATCCTGCAGTGGTTTAGTGGCGAAGGCAGTGTTGGGGCGTTCCGCAAGCAGTTTGGTGTGAGCAAGATCATTTCTAAGGACAACGCGAAACTGATGCTTCAGTCTCTCGCGGGTTTTGTCCGCCTCTCGGGTTACAAGGGCCTTCTCATTCTATTCGATGAAGCGGAGCAAGCATATTCCGTGATGCGCAAGTCGGCACTAAAGGATGCTCACAATAATCTACTCTCGCTCATCAACAATGTCGACTCGTTGCCAGGTCTTTTCCTTATCTATGCCACCACGCCGGACTTTTACACGGACCCGAAACACGGGATAGTCATCTACGGCGCACTGGCCGGAAGAATTGGCAAGCCGGAGAGTGAACCGCCTAGCGCGCTGAAAACGATCTGGAATCTCGACGAAGTTGAAACCAAGCTCGAAGATTATCAGCAAGTCGCAAATAAGATTCGACACCTCTATATCTTGGCTTATCCCGAAACCAGGTCAGTATTGCCGGACGAAAGCGCTGTTGCGCTGAAGGTGGCCGAACTATCCGAAAAACATCCAGACTTCGCGGTCGTGCGATTCTGGCGATTACTCGTCACGGCCCTGATTACCCACTTTGATGACTGCACAGAGGGTACGCCAAGGGAGACACAGCGGCTCTACGATGACGTAATGGACCGCCTCAAGGAGAGTTGAGCCTTGGAAGCGACACAGGCCCAACGCGTCATCGAGTCGTTACGGTATGGCATTCCTCCCGACGGCTACGTTTGCGATCTGACTGTGGGCAGGCGGGACGAGATTGACGCGTTACGCGGTAGGCTACACGAATCAGAGACCAGTGCGTTGCTTCTCAACGCGAACTACGGTGCGGGTAAAACCCATTTGCTTCGCCTGATAAGGGAGGAGGCTCTTCGTAGCGGCTGGATGGTGAGCCTTGTGACTATGGATTCGAGGTCAGGGGTTCGATTCGATCTCCTAAGCCAGATTGTCGGAGTAATATGCAGAAATCTAGAAATACCTGGCCGCCCGGGGAAAGGGATTCGGTGTCTGTTGGACGCCTTCAAGGAGCGCGTTATGCGCGGAGAGGTGGCCGGCGAATTTTGGAGGAAGCTTCACAACAATAATAAGTGGGACAAAAGGCAGCATTTCGAAACCGAGCCGTTCTTCCTTGGTCTGCGCGCTTGGTTATTTTGCGACCCGAACAAGGAGGGCTACATCGAGAACTGGTTCCAAACTCCACACAACAATTCAGATTCCAGAGCCACCTATGTCTATCGCGCGTTAGTCGACGATATGCGCGCGTATTTTCGAGATTCCCGGCCCAAGGAGTACTTCACCAGAGAACGAATAGATCTGACTCAAAACGGCGAGATTTGTTGGGCATTCTTGCGTGATCTTCATCGCGCGGCGCAGGCAATCGGATTGAGGGGGCTGGTTTTGTGCTGTGATGAATTTGAAGACATCATCTACAACATGCGACGTATTGCTCAGAAGAAAATGGCTTTCTGCAATATGTTCGAGATGTTTTATGGGGATCAGTTTAACGCGCAGGCGTACTTCGCGGTCACTCCTGAATTTGTTCAGAAGTGCAAACATGAGCTGATGCGCAGAGGGGTATATGACTACGACTACTCACAGTTTGACGGCCTCAAACAATTTACGATGACGCCGATCACGGCGGTCCAATTGCAGTCACTTGTGCGGAAGATTGTAGGAATTCATTCCCAGGCGTTTGCCTGGGAACCGCCAGGTCTCTGCTTGGACGCGATATCAACGATAGTGGAAACAATGTCGCACGATTCCAGCCAAGACCGCGTGCGTCATTGCATTCGGCAGGTAGTCGCGGAATTGGATCGGGTCATGGAACATTGACAAACTCTCGTGGGATGAGACTGGATCATCGAACGGCCACCGCATTCTTTGGAGCTTTTCCGAATCTGAGAGAAGCGCAGGAAGCGGCGATCGAACCTCTCCTGTCGGGTCGTAACATTGTCCTGACGTCCGGGACCGGTTCCGGCAAAACCGAAGCCGTAATGGCTCCCTTGATCGATAGATATTGGCGAGACGCGGCGGAACGAGACGAACTTTTCCTCCTTTACATTGCTCCCACCAAAGCGCTCGTAAATGATTTAGAGATACGTCTGCATCCGCCTCTGGCGAAACTGGGTCTTCGTGTGGGGGTTCGGCATGGCGACCGGGACGCCTTAAAGAGCGGACCAGTGCCGCACGTCCTCGTTACCACACCCGAGTCACTAGAAGTGTTGATGTTTCGCGGCGAGTCGACACTTCGTTCTATTCGAGCCGTGGTGATTGATGAAGTGCATTTGTTATTCAACACACAGCGAGGCTTGCAGCTTTCAATTTTGCTTCGTCGATTGCGCAAAGCTCTACCTAACGTCCTTCAATGGGCCGCGCTGTCTGCTACTGTCGGAAATCTCTCTCATGTTAGGGACTTCCTCTTTGGCACAGAGGAGGAAGCCGATCTTTTGTCTTTTTCTGCGCGGCGCGCGATTGACGCCCAGATTCGTCACGTGAGAAGTATAAAAGAGCTGCTTCCTCTTGTCCGAAAGTTGACCGAGGGCCGACCGACAAAGTTGCTTGTCTTTGCCAATTCGCGCCGCGAATGCGAACGCCTTACGGGAACGCTTCAAGAAGACGACTCTTTGAGGCCCATCATTTTCACCCATTACTCGTCTTTATCGCCAGAGGTTCGCGCCGAGGCGGAGCGAAAGTTTTCCTCGATGCGCACTGCTGTTTGTGTGGCAACCAGCACGTTGGAATTGGGAATCGACATCGGCGACATTGACGCCGTTTTGCTCTGGGGCGCTCCATCGGGGCTGACATCGTTTTTGCAGCGAATTGGCCGAGGTAATCGTCGCTCAACAAAGACCAATGTTGTATGCCTCGTACCAGACGATTGTTCGACCGTAACTCTAGACGCGCTGCGGTTTGCGACGCTCGTTCGAGGCGCCACCGATGGAGAACTGCCAATCAGGGAACCCTACGATCTCTTCGGCGCGGTTGGCCAGCAATGTTTGAGTTTCATCGCCTCCAACGAAGGTCGGTTTACGCGAGTCGTAGATCTTTGTGAATTTTTTTCACATAAAGCATATCTCTCACGAGAGGTGGTCGAGGCTATTCTCGCGGAATTGTCGTCCCATGATTATGTTCAGCGTCACGATTACAAGAACCGTTACGGCGCGGCGGAAAAACTCTACCGACTCGTGGACCTTAAGCTAATCTATGGTAACTTTGGAGTAGGTTCGCAAAAGGTAAATCTTTATCACGGAGCAAAGCATCTCGGGGAGGTTCCCGCTTTGAATTTGCTCCGACTCGGTATAGGAACTTCGATTCGATTCGCCGGCAAGTGCTGGGAGGTGAAGAAGTTGTCTCGAGATGGCATTCATTTGGAATCGTCGCGAACGATCTCCGACGTAGTCGAGCTTTCTTACGGCGGAAATGCGGCCTCGTTAGATCCTGACACCGTCGATTCGATGTGGCGGTTGATTCATTCCAAAGAACTGCAAGTTTCCTTGTTTACGAAAGAGCTATGGCAACGGGTCGAAAAGTTTGCCGAACAAATTCGGAGCACTTGTTCACATGACCAGATTCCGTATCAACGGACCCCGGACGGGATTCGCTACTACACCTTCGGCGGTCGTCTCGTAAATCGAGCGATTGGGTTACTCACGAAGAAAGCCATTTTCAAGGCGGACGATTTTACGTTGAGTGTTCCTTCGCCTATTGAATGGTCTTCGATTCCGAGCCAGGCTTCGGACTTTGACGAAATCTTGCAACTTCTTCCCGAGGAAACGACCACGCAGTCTCTCTATCAAAAATTACTTCCGGGCGATCTTCAGCAGCGCGAGTTTCTTCAGGATTGGCTTAGGGATTCGACAATCGCGCGCATCCTGAGCCGCCTATCCAAGGCAAGCCCGGTCGAATTAGAACACTTTGTGACCTAGTGTTGCCGTATGAGGAATTCGTGGCGCTTCAGGAGCGGCTCGCGGACGCGAACGACCTGCTTGATCTTCGCAAGGCCACGAAGGCGGAACGGAAGAAGCCGGTTACCTCGCTCGCCGAGGCCAAGCGAAAACTTGGGCTGCGTTGACGACGATCTCGGAGCCGTTGTCCGAACGTAGGTTCTCGGGCTGGCCTCTAAAGTCTTTTGGGGGCAAGCGCCTAGCGGCGGGAATTTGATTTTTTGGCGGTTGCTTTGTTACCGTCGCGGCTCTTCATTTTGCTGGCCGCTCGGCGAATTCTCCTATGGGATTGGGTTTCCGATTCCAGCCGCGGCCGGCCGGGGACGCCAGAGCGCGACGGCCACGGCCCGCCCTCTGGCACACGCTCGGAGGCGTCACTGCGGCAATGCCGAAAATACTCGCACTCGATAACCTCAGCGAAGAAGGCCTCGACGTATTTCGCAAGGCGCCCGGCTTCGAGCTTGATGTTCTCCCGCCGCAGAAGCCTGCGGAACTCGCCGCGATCATTGGTAAATACGACGGGTTGGTGGTGCGCAGCGCGACGAAGGTGACCCCGGAATCGATCGCGAACCCTGGCAAGCTCCGCGTCATTGGGCGCGCGGGCGCGGGCACGGACAATATCGACAAGAACGCGGCCACGGTGGCGGGCATCGTCGTGATGAATACGCCTGGCGGCAATACGATTTCCACCTGCGAACACGCGTTTGCGTTGATGTTTGCGCTGTGCCGCAATGTTCCGGCGGCCCATGCTTCGATGATGGCCGGGCGCTGGGACCGCAACGCGTTCATGGGGACGGAGGTTTTTGGGAAGACGCTGGGGATCGTCGGTGTGGGGCGGATCGGCGGGGCGATCGCGAAGCGTGCGCAGGCTTTTGGTATGAAGATTCTCGCCTTCGATCCGATTCTCAATCCGATGAAGGCGGAATCGCTTGGGGTCGAGCTGGTCAGCCTCGACGAACTGATCCAGCGATCGGATTTCATCACGTTGCACGCGCCGAAGACCAAAGAGACGGACAATATGATCCGCGCGGAACATTTTAAGCGGATGAAACCGTCTTGCCGGATCATCAACTGCGCGCGCGGGGGCATCATCAACGAGCAGGACCTGGCGGACGCGTTGCGCGCCAAGACGATCGCGGGCGCGGCGCTGGATGTGTATACGACGGAGCCGTTGGTGAATAATCCTTTTCTTGGCCTGGACAACATTATTACGACACCGCACTTGGCGGCTTCGACCGGCGAGGCGCAGCTTACGGTTGCGGTCGATATCGCGCACCAGATGGTGGATTACCTGACGACGGGCGCGATTGTGAATGCGGTGAACGTGCCTAGTCTGGACGCGGAGACCCGGGCGAAACTCGGGCCGCTGTTATTTTTGGGCGAGAAACTCGGCAAGTTTCACGCGCTGTATACGAAGGGCCGTCCGGCGGAGATTTCGATCGCGTACCACGGCGACCCCGGCTTCACCGATACGTATCCGGTGACTGCTGCTGTGATCTGCGGGTTTCTCACGCCGACGATGGAGACGGTCAACATGGTGAGCGCGCCCAGCGTGCTCAAGGACCACGGCATCGTCAGCAACGAGTCGCGGAGCCCCGAGCCATCGGACTACGACTTTCACATCGAGGTGACGGTGCGCACGGATCAGGAGACGGTGACGGTGGGCGGGACGCTGTTTGGCGGCGACGACCCGCGCATCTGCTTTATCGACAATCTGCGTATGGACGCCGAGCCCGAAGGGTGGATGGTCATCTGCATAAACGACGACAAGCCGCTGGTGCTGGGGCGGATTACGACGATCATCGGCGAGGCCAAAGTGAATATCGCCAATCTTACGCTCGGGCGCGACAAGCCCGGCGGCATGGCGTCGACGCTGATTAATCTGGATGGCCCGCTGGACGACGCCACGCTTGATACAATCCGGAAATCGAAACATGTCCGGCAAGTGCGTTTGATCAACTTGTAACCCGGGATGCGCGCGCGGAACCAGCGCTCGCGGCGGTCATAGAGCAGCGAAAGGGGAGGGGCAATGGGAAAGTTCAAACACATCCAGGTACCGAAGGGCGAGAAGATATCTCGCGGCGCCGATGGCGTCCTGCAGACCCCGGACCAGCCGATCATTGGGTTCGTTGAAGGCGACGGTACGGGCCCTGATATCTGGCGCGCCTCGCAGCATGTGTTCGATTCCGCGGTGAAGTATTGTTACGGCACGAAGCGGAAGATTGCGTGGATGGAGGTGTTTGCGGGCGAGAAGGCGTCGAAGGTATGCGGCGAATTCCTTCCCGAAGAGACGCTCGAGGCGATCGAGGAGTACAGCGTCGCGATTAAGGGCCCGCTGACGACGCCGGTGGGCGGCGGCATCCGCAGCCTGAACGTGGCGATGCGCCAGCGCCTCGATCTGTTCGCGTGCGTGCGCCCGGTGCGGCATTTCGAGAACGTGCCCAGCCCGGTGAAGCGGCCTCAGGACGTGGACATCGTCATCTTCCGCGAGAATGTCGAGGACGTGTACTCGGGGATGGAGTTGCAGGCCGGGCGCCCCGAGACGCTGCGGCTGATTTCGTTCCTGGGCAGCGAGTACGGCTGGGAAATCCGGCCCGACTCGGGCGTAGGCATTAAGAGCATGAGCGAGACGGGGACGAAGCGGCTGATGCGTGCGGCGCTGCGCTTTGCGCTGGAGAAGGGCCGGACCTCGCTGACGATTGTGCACAAGGGCAACATCATGAAATACACCGAGGGCGCGTTTCTGAAGTGGGGCCAGGAACTGGTCCGCACGGAGTTCGCGGATGTTGCGGTGAACTGGGACGATTGCAAGGGCGAGCCCAAGGGCAAGCTTTTGGTGAAGGACGTGATCGCGGATATTTTCTTGCAGCAGGTGCTCACGCGGCCGCGCGAATTCGACGTGGTCGCCACGATGAACCTGAACGGGGACTATGCCAGCGACGCGATCGCCGCGCAGGTCGGCGGCATCGGCATCGCGCCGGGCGCGAACATTAACTACGAGACGGGGGTGGCGGTATTCGAGGCGACGCACGGCACGGCGCCCAAGTACGCCAATCAGGACAAGGTGAATCCTTCGAGCCTGATTCTCTCTGCGGTCATGATGTTCGAGCATATCGGGTGGAAAGAGGCCGCCGACACGATTGTAAACGGTCTCGTTTCCTGCTTTCGTGCGAAGACGGTCACCTACGATTTTCACCGTCTGATGGATGGCGCGACTTTGCTCAAGTGCAGTGAATTCGGCCAGGCCGTCGTCGATAAATTCGGCCGTGGATAGGCGGTCCGCCGCGGGCGGAATGGGCTGATGTATTAGCGCGCGGCCGACGAATACTGATACGAAATCTGCACCCGCGCGAAGCACTCGACGGCTGGGGGAATCGGGAGCGCGCCGGCATTCTCGTCGAGACCTTTCCAACGGGTCTCGGTGATCGTGATGCGTTCCGCGCCGAGCACGCGGCCTTCGAGGAGCGCGCCTACGGCCTCCGCGTGATAGAGGGCATTCTCCGAGGCGCGCGCAATGGCCTCTTGCTCGGGCGTCTCGCGATCGCTCACGCCGAAACCTGCGAAGTCCGCTTTCGCCAAGAGCGACACGCCCGCCTTGCGGATTTTTTCCGCGAGCTCGACGAGCGGCGGCGCGCCCGGGGCTGCGCCGTCGGCGCGGGCTTCGCCGGGCATCGGGTAGGAGACCAGGATTCGCGCGACGGTGTCCTGGCGGCCGACACCGGGCATGCTCAGGCGGAGGGGGTCCTGGCGGGCCGGCGTGGAATCGAGATCGGCGAGCGCCTGCATCAGCGATTTCTCAAACACGGCGGCCTGAGTTGCCGTGTCGATCAGGGTCGGGCCGCCGAAATTTTTTGTAAACTCGAATTTGACTTCGTCCGGCGCTACAGCCACGTTCGCTTCGCCTTCGCTCTGGACGATGGCTGTGGTCTGTTGCGCGGGCGCATTGAGCGCGCAGGCGAGCCCGGCCATCAGCAGCGACGCGAACGCTCGGCCCGGGATCATGTCTTGGCCCTCAATCTCTTTTTCGTTTTTTCGGTTGGACGAAAGGAAAGATAGCGGTGAGTTCGCCGGCGTCCGGTTGGCGGCCGTATTCGGAAATTTCGAAGGCCTCCGCGAAGCGGATTTTTTCCGCGGCGCGTTTGCCGTAGGTGTGCTTGAGGCCCTTCTCGATGCGGCGGGTGTACCCTTCGAAGACGGGGCCCCAGGTTTTGCGCAGCCACTTGAGGCGGTCCTTCGCGCCGGCGGGGACCGATTCGAGCGTGCCGGCGTGCCACGGCATCCACTCGTAAAACTGGCACTCCATCTGGTCGAGCATGGCCCACTTGGTGTCCATCACCGCGTCCACATCTACCGCCACGTCCGCGCGAAAGGGCGCGGGCCGCTCGAAGTGATCCGAAAAATAGAGGAACACCGGATTTTTTCGCAGCACGGGCGTGTCCTCGACCACGTGCGGCACGGTGACCATGTACGCCGCGTCCTGCACGGCCTGCGCGGTGTAGCGGTGGTCGGGGTGGTAATCATTGGGCCGGTGCGTGATGACGACGTCCGCCTCCGACTCGCAGATGATTTGGATGACTTGCCTCCGGACTTCGAGTGTCGGTTGTAGTTCTCCGTCATGGTTGTCCAGCACGGTAGATTTCGCGCCGATCAGCGCGGCGGCTGCGGCGGCCTCGCGCTTGCGGCGCGCGGCGAGCGCCTCGCGCCCGAGGGTCTGGTGGCCCGCGTCCCCGTTGGTCATCGTGACCACGTGCAATCGGAAGCCCGCCTTCGCCCAGCGCGCCATCGTGCCGCCGGCCTTGATCTCGGCGTCGTCGGGATGCGCGCCGATCAGCACGATGCTCAGCGGCTTCTTTTCCTTCGACTTCTTGGGATTCGACTTTGCCATGGTCCTCGCCTACTCGAAGTTGATGCGGAACGCGTTACTTTCTTTTAGTTGGGTCTGTCCCTTCGATTCGTCGGCCGTTTCGGGCGTAATCGTCGCAGGGTCGGTGTCGGGGAACCACACGATTTTCACCTGCGCCAACACGAGCACGGACTTGGGCAAAGGATTGAGGAAGGGCATAATATCGATTTCGAAGATTTCGGGACGCTTTTTTACCGCGTCGCCGCTCCATACGTAATTCTTGGTGAGGATGGGGTCCTTCTGCGTGTCCAAGGTAATGTCGATCCGCACGAGTATTGAGTCGGAGGCGCGGTACCCATAGGGGGACTCGATCGATGTCGTCACCCAGAGTTCATCTGGAAGGGGCGGCCGCACGGTGGCGTTGGCAACCGAGATGTCTCCGCGGATCGATTTCCATTCCTCGTACGCGATCGTCTGGGCGCGGCTCCGCTCACTGAGATAGACCGTCGGCACGGTCGCCACGTCGACGTCGCCCAGGTTGTACTTCGGCGCCGTCACCGCCGCGGCGTCCCCAAGGGGGACGGCAATGGTCGCGGGGTCCGCTCCGCCGGGTGAGTCGGGTTTCGCCGGCTGGCAGGCGGCCAGACCGATGGTCACGAGAATTGTCCCGGCAACATGCCACTTCATGCGTGTACTCCTTTTCGTGCGCGAAGGCTCGCCGCGGCGGCGGTCGGTATGTGGAATTCGCGGCGCGAATCATAGCAAGTGAACGCCCGCCGGATCAGCTTCGGGCTGCTTAATGGGATCAGGCCCCGCAGGGACGGCCGACATGAGCCAATCGGCTTGATCAGCCGTCCCTACGGGACTGGATTCGACTGGGTACCGCGATCCCGGCACTCAAGTGCCGGGCTACTATCAGTTGTCCCTCCGGGACACGGCACGACTCTTAAATCCTCTAATGCTCTGTTGAAAACCTCGCCTAAACCGTCATTGCGAAGGAGCGCGGTTGCGACGAAGCAATCTCGTTAACCGGAGACTCCTATGATTCGAGAGAGGAATCGGACTCGAACCCGTCCAAGTGGGGGACCATTTCAACAGAGCATCCTCTGACAAAACAAACTGGGCGTCGCATGGGCGGCTCGCCCCGGGCGGGCTAGGGTTTGGCGTTCTTGCGCGTTACGCGTTCGGAGAGATCGTTGCCCAGGCTTTGGCGGAAGAGGGCCTGGGTTTCGAGGGCGTAGCGCAGGCGGATGAAGCGGAAGTCGAGGATCGCCATGTAGACGGCGCTGAGAATTGTGCTGAGCCATACGAGCCAGTAGGCCAGACATACCCAAACGGAAATCGAGTACTTCACCGTATCGGGTATCTGACGGCCGGCGAGCTGGAATGCGTGCACGGCGGTGTCGTGCAGCACGTGTGAGGGCACCGATGCGATCGCCATCAGCCCCGCGATCGAGAGCGATATGATCCCGGCCCGGCGGCACCATGCTTGTGAGAACCAAGTGAGTGTCGATTCGCCCATGCCCCGTCCCTGCGGCCGGGATCAGGGCACCCAGACGCGATCCTCATAGTATTCGCCCGAGGGGGCCTGCACCAAGCGGACTTCGTAATGCCCCGTCTCGACGCGATGCGACCGCGAGAAATGAGTCTGCGCGGGGGCGACGTACACGGGCGGCGGGGAGGGAGCGTAATAGACTGGCGCCGGGGGCGGCGCGTAATGCGCGTGCGGCGTGTTGCCATAGCGATCGTGATCGACTTGGTCGCCGATGAGCGCGCCGGTCGCGGCGCCGACGCCCCCTCCAATCAATGCACCGACGCCGGCGTTTCCAGAAGCGCCGCCGATGATAGCGCCCAACCCGGCGCCGACCAAGCCGCCGCCGGCCGCGCCGCGTTGGGCCGGCGTGACGCAACCGGCCAGCGCGACCGCAGCGCCCGAGAGAACTAGCAATTGTTTGAACCCGCGCATGCCTGTACTCCTGGTGTCTATTGCTTGCTGCGGGAATAGACGAAATCGAGGGGCTGCGTATTCAGCGGGCGCGAGGGGGAGTGGCGACGCTTGGGCTGCATGGGCGGGCCGCGCATGCTATGAACAGGGGACCGTTATTCCATGCGCGGAAAGAGTGGATCGCCTCGCTCGATAGGGACTCCATATTGGAACATACGGCGTAGGCGTGCGGAGGTATTCGGCAGGAAGGGTTCGACCCAGTGCGCGATCACCCGCAACGCTGCGATCATTTCGTCCAAGAAGGCGGCGAGTTCCGCCGCCTTGTTTTGCTTTTGTAACTCCCAGGGCTTCACGGCCTCGATCCGCTGGTTGAGATCGGTTGCCAGCGCCCAGAGCGTGGCCGCGGCGTCTTGAAAGCGGAACTCAGCCATCGCTTCGTGGTAGCCCGCGGGCGCGCTGGTTTCGATCTCCGGCTGCGGCACGTGCGCCGCTCTTGCGCCGATGGTCTCGACGCGCCGCGCGAGATTGCCGAGGTTGTTGGCCAGGTCGGCGTTGTACAGTTCGCGGAACCGCGCCTCGCCGTAGTCGCCGTCTTCCGTCGCGGAGATGCCGCGCAACAGAAAATAGCGCACGGCCTCCGCGCCGTATTTCTCGACCTCGCTTCGCGGATCGATCACGTTTCCGAGCGACTTTGAAATTTTTTGGCCGTTGATGGTCAGATAGCCGTGGACGAATACCGCGGTCGGCGTGGGTAGATTTGCCGACATCAGCATCGCGGGCCAGTAGACGGTGTGGAAGCGGTTGATGCCCTTGCCGATGCAGTGGATCCGATCGCCGGCGCGGAGCCAGAATTTTTCCAAATTCGGGCTTGCGTCTTGCAGATCGAGCGCGGTGACGTAATTCGCCAGCGCGTCGTACCACACGTACATCACCTGGTCCGGATCGCCCGGCACCTCGACGCCCCAGTTTCCCGCGCGCCGGCGGCTGCGCGAGATGCTGAAGTCCATCAGCCCGCCCCGGACGAACGCGAGGATTTCGTTTCGTTTGGTTGCGGGGACAATCCGCATGCGGTTGGATTCGATCAGTTCGAGCAGTTGGTCCTGGTAGCGCGAGAGGCGGAAGAAGTAGTTCTCCTCCTCGATGCGTTCCAATGGAGTGAGGTGATCCGGGCACATCCCGTCCGGCGCGTCCTTCTCCGTATAGAAATCTTCGCAGCCCACGCAGTAGAGCCCGGTGTAGTGCTTCTTGTAGATGTCCTGCGGGTCGGTCCGGCGCCAGAGGGCCTGTGCGCCGGCCTTGTGTAACGCGCCGCTGGTGCGGATGAAGGCGTCGTTTGACACCTCCAGCAGCGGCAGCAATTCCTCGAAATACGCCGTATTCCGGTCGCACAGCGCCTGGGTGCTGATGCCTTCGTCCTGGGCCGCGCGGACGCTCTTCAACGAGTTCTCGTCTGAGCCAGTCAAAAAGAACACGTCGCGGCCGCACCGGCGCAGGTAGCGCGCCATGGCGTCGGTCTGCACGAACTCGAGCGCATGGCCGATGTGCGGCCGGGCGTTGACATAGGGAATCGCGGTGGAAATGAATGCGGCCGGGCCCATAGCGTCCAGGAGGTTTCGCCGGCGTCCCCCGGCGGCGACTTGAGACAAATTATGCGCACACTATAACCCCGGACACGCGCTATAATCCACGGCGCTGCGGGGTCCACGAACCACAGGGAACGAAGACATGCCGGAATCGCGCGAACTGATTAACCAGGCGCTCGACCTCGCCGCCGCCGGCGCGATCGACGATGCGTGCCAGAAACTTTGGCCGCTCGTGCGCGAGCACGAAGGGCGCGAGGATGCCTTGTTCGCCATGGCGTGCTGTTTCGAGCGCGCCAATCAACTGCCGCCGGCGACCTATCTCTTCGGCTGGGTGGCGGAGCGCTATCCGGATTTCGCCCCGGCCACGGAACGATCCGATCGTTGCCGCCGGCTCATGGCCGAGCGCGGCCTGCACGAGGACTTCCAGGACTCCGGCCACGTTTCGTGCGCGGCGTGTACGCTGCGGTATCGCGCGGAACTGCCGCTGTGCCCGTATTGCGGCGGCGAGATCGCTCCGGCGACGGCCGCCCTGGCAGCGCCGGTGCTGCCAGGGGAGCCGCGTTCGCGCGAGCTACTCGACGAGATCGGCGCTGACCTCGATCGCGTGTGGAAGAATGTCCAGCAGCGATTTAACGAATTCACCGAGCGCCCGGACCTTTCGGGCGCCGCGTTGCGCGTGCAGGAACTCGCGCGGGAGGCGCGGGAGCGGGCGCGGACCCTCGCCGAGACGGACACGGCGAAGCAGATTAGGAATACGGTCAGCGGCCTGGGCGACGAGGCGGCGCGCCGCGCGCGATCGATTGCGCAGAATGAAACGGTGAAGAGCCTGGCCCGGCAATCGCGCGATCTCGGGGAAGAGGCGATCGCGCGCGTCAAGGCGGCCGTCTCGCGCGAGGAGGTAAAGGACGTGCGCGAACGCGTCGACGACATGAGCCAGGCCGCCGGCGATCGCGTCGAGTCGTGGACCGCGAGCGAGGAAATCCGCACCACTTGGCGCAAAGTGTTCGATGCGGCTGAAGGCGTCGTGGCGAATATTCAGCGGCGCATCGATCGCTTTACCGGCCGCCGATCGTAGTTCTCGCGCCCCGCGTGATGACTACGATCGGCGAACGGCCTCCGCACTGCAATAGACCGCCGATATATACAAATAGCGAGAACGCGCGGACCCGCGAGAGAGGCAGGTTACTGAACAGGCTGGAGGCGCTTAGTGGGCGGCGATCTGGTTCGTGCCGAGGTAGGGCTGGAGCGCTCTCGGCACTAGGACCGAGCCGTCGGGTTGTTGGTAGTTCTCCAGGATGGCGATGACCGCGCGGCCGACGGCGATGCCGGAGCCGTTGAGCGTGTGGACGTACTCCGGTTTCTTGGAGCCAGCCCGGCGGAAGCGCAGGCCCGCGCGGCGGGCCTGGAAGTCGGTGCAATTCGAGCAGGAACTGATTTCGCGGTATTTGTCTTGGCCGGGCAGCCAGACTTCGATGTCGTAGGTCTTCGCTGCGGAGAAACCGGTGTCGCCGGCCGAGAGGGTGACGACGCGGTAGGGGAGTTCGAGTCGCTGCAGGATGACCTCGGCGTTTGCCACGAGCTGGTCGAGTTCGTCGAAGGAGGTCTCTGGCGCGCACAGTTTCACCAGCTCGACTTTGTTGAACTGGTGCTGGCGCAACATGCCGCGCGTGTCTTTGCCGTAGGAGCCGGCCTCGCTGCGGAAGCAGGGCGAGTAGGCCGTGTAATAAATCGGGAGCTGTTTTTCGTCCAGGATCTCGCCGGCGTGGATGTAGGTGAGCGGCACTTCGGAGGTGGGGATGAGCCAGAGGTCGTAGTCGCCGGCGATGCGGAAGAGGTCCGCCGAGAATTTCGGGAGTTGCCCGGTGCCTTGCATCGCCGCCGAATTCACCAGGAATGGCGGGAGGACTTCGGTGTAGCCGTGCTCTCCCGTGTGGATGTCGAGCATGAAATTGGTCAGCGCGCGTTCGAGGCGCGCGCCGAGTCCGATGGAGACGTTAAAGCGGGCGCGGGCGAGCTTCGCGCCGGCCTCGAAGTTGAAGAGGCCGAGCGCTTCGCCGATGTCGACGTGGTCCTTTGGCGCGAAATCGAACTGGCGCGGCTGGCCGACCACGCGCTCCACGCGGTTCGCCGACTCGTCTGTGCCGGCGGGGACGGAGGCGTGCAACAGGTTCGGTATTACCAGGAGCTGCTCAGTGAGGCGCGCCTCGGCGTCGGCCGCGCGATGCTCGAGGTCTTTGATGCGCGCGGGCAGTTCCTGCATGGCGGCGAGGAGCGTGCCGGCGTCTTGCCCGGCCTTTTTTAGGCGGCCGATTTCCTGGGAGGCCTTGTTTTGTTCCGCGCGAAGCTGATCCATTTCGTGCTGAAGCTTGCGGCGATCCTCGTCGGCCCGCAGGATGGCGTCGATGTCCACAGCCGTGTTCTGGCGGGAGGCGAGGGAGGCTTTGAGCGCACCAGGATTTTCGCGGATCGATTTCAGATCAAGCATGACGGCGAGAAGTCCCGAAGGGGGAGGGTCGCGCTCCCGCGCGACCGAATGGGTTTCGGGCGGGCACTGCGGTCGCGCGGGAGCGCGACCCTCCCACTCCCGCGTGCGATTCATGGAAGAACGGCGAGAGCACCTGTTCAGTCTCCGCGGAGAATGGCGAGGATGCGTTCGAGTTCGTCGAGATTGAAGAATTCGATTTCGATGTTACCTTTCCAGTTCGCGTCGGACGACACGCGCACCTTGGTGCCCAGGCGGCGGCGGAGATCGTTCTCGACTTGGGCGATGTGGGGGTCCTTGCGCGCGGGGGCTTTCGCCGCGGGCAGGGGCGGGCGCGGCGCGGGCGCGACGGCGCGCTCGACCTCTCGCACGGAGAGGCCTTCGTCGATGGCGCGGCGCGCGAGCGCGGTCTGCCGCGCGGGCAGTTCGAGCGCGAGCAGCGCGCGCGCGTGGCCCATGCTGAGCGCGCCCTCGACGACCATCTGCTGGACTTCGTCGGGCAGATTGAGCAGGCGCAGCATGTTGGTGACGGTTGCACGCTTCTTGCCGACCTGCTCGGCGAGCTGCTCCTGTGTCCAGCCGAAGTGGAGCGCGAGCGCGCGGTAGGCGCGCGCGGTTTCGATGGGGTTGAGGTCTTCGCGCTGGATGTTCTCGATGAGGCCGAGCTTGAGCATGTCCTCATCGGAGACCTGGCGGCAGACGGCGGGAATCCGGTCGAGCCCGGCCAGCACGCTGGCGCGCACGCGCCGCTCGCCGCTGACCAGTTCGTATGCGCCGTTTTTCTGGCGAACGATGACTGGCTCTTGGACACCGTCGCGCTTGATTGATTCTGCGAGTTCGCGCAGGGCGTCTTCGTCGAAGAATTGCCGTGGCTGTTTCGGGTTTGGCCGGACGGTGCGCGGATCGATCAGCAGGAGCGTTGAGCCGTCCTCGATGGGCTGCGGTCCGGCGGAGGCCGGCGAGGAGATTGGCGCGCGTTCTTCCGCGTGGATTGGATCGAAGGCCGCGCCGCCGCCGATGAGCGCGCTGAGGCCCCGGCCGAGTCCGCTTTTTCTCGTGCTCGCCACGGGCGATCTCCTAGCCGCGTTCCAACAATTCTTCGGTCAACATCTCATAGGCGCGGGCTCCGGCGCAACCGCGGTCGAAATGGATGATCGGCTTGCCGAAACTCGGGGCCTCGCCGAGCGTGATGTTTCGCGGAATCACGGTCTTGTATACCTTGTCGCCCAGGTGCGCGCGGACGTCCTCGATGACCTGCTTGGAGAGGTTCGTGCGCTGGTACATGGTGAGCAGCACGCCTTGGAGCTTCAACGAGGGGTTGAGCTTGTCACGGACCAAAATAACGGTTTGCAGCAGTTCACTCAAGCCTTCGAGCGCATAATATTCGCATTGCAGCGGGATGAGCACGGTGTCGGCGGCGGTGAGGCCGTTGACGGTCAACAGACTCAGGGATGGCGGCGCATCGATGATGATGAATTCGTATTCATTGCGTAGCGGCTGGAGGGCTTCGCGCAGCTTGTATTCGCGGCGGGGCAGGGCGACGAGTTCCACTTCAGCGCCGGCCAGGTGCTTGTCCGAGGGGATGATGCGCAGGCCGTCCAGTCCGTCCGGTTCCAAAACGGCGTCGCGTACGGGCAGGCCGTCGATCATGACGTTGTACAGGGTTTTCTTGATCTTCGATTTGTCGAGGCCGATGCCGCTGGTGGCGTTGCCCTGCGGATCGAGGTCGACGAGAAGAGTCCGTTTGCCTTCCACCGCGAGGCACGCGGCCAGATTCACCGCCGTCGTGGTTTTCCCGACGCCGCCTTTTTGGTTGGCAACCACGATGACTCGGCCCATCGGCTCCCAGCGTCCCCCGGATGCGGCCGAGGCGGAAGTTTTCGCTCGCCGGCCAGCGTGATCGCGGCATCATACGTGCCGCGGGAGGGCGGCGTCAATGCGATGTTGCGCGCCATGGTCCCCAACGTGGAAGCGGCGTCTCGCCGCTTCAGCAGAGCCGGGACGACTCTTCCATTCTGAAGAGCTCACCGCGCTACTAGAGGTTGAACTGTTTGAAGTGGTGCTCGAAGTGTCGGCTGTGCATCTTTGCCCAGCCATCGACGCCGATGTCGCCGAAGAGCGGATGTAGCTCCGTGTGGAGCGCGCCGGTCTCGACGGCGGCGAGGTAGTCTTGAAGTACCGCCTGCAAGGTCTCGAGCGTGTATCCCGTCGCGTCCGGGGCCGCGGCCGGGCCGGTTTGCACGTTTTTGAGCATGGGCACCCAGCCGTTGATGAAGATCGGTCCGACGATTCGCTTGGTGAACCAGTTGCCGACGAAGGGGCGCTTGCCGCGCCGGCCCATCGAGTACAACATCGTCTGCGTCAGATGCGGGACGAGGTCGGTCGCGGCCATGCGTCCCCAGTTGGGCCGGCGATCGGGCGGCAGGGTCTTGAGCCGTCGGACGATTTCTTCGGCGAAGTCTCGGTCAAAGTCGCGCACGCGCATGAGAACTCCTCGCTGCGCCGCGGGGATTTGAAGTGGCGCGCCGGTCACTCTACCATAGCCAAGAGGGGGCCGCTGCCAGGCAGCGCGCGGATGACGCTCGATGGGTTTGAAGACCGGGGGGAAGGCATGTCGGCAGTGATCGGGGAGATTAAGAAGCGGTCCGACTGGCCGGAGGTTCGGCAGTTGATCGAGGCGGCGGTCCAGGAGGTCCTCGGCAAAATGCCGAAGGAGCCGATCGATCCGCAGGTGAAAATTGTCGACGAGCAGACGGTTGGCAATTGCGTGCGCCGCCGGGTGAATTATTTTGTCGACGAATGGACCCGAGTGACGGCGTGGATGTTCGTCCCGGAGGACGGAATCGACTGTCCGGCGGTCTTGTGCCTCCACGGGCGCACGCCGATCGGGAAGGACGAGCCCGCGGGGATCGACGCCTCCGATCGCTTGATCGCGTTCGCGTCGCACTACGCGGAGCGCGGTTTTGTGACGATGGCGCCCGACTGTCTGGCCTGCGGCGAACGATCGGCGAGCCGTGCGCAGCCTTTCGACACACGCGGTTTTTATAAAGAGAACCCGAAGTGGTCCGCGATGGGGAAAATATTGTGGGACCATATGCGCTGTCTCGATGTGCTGAGCGAGACGAAGGAAGTGGATCCGGGGCGGATGGGCGTGATCGGGCACGGGTTTGGCGGTGCGAACGCGCTGATGCTGGGCGCGTTTGACGATCGCGTACGCGCGATTGTGGCCAGCGCGGGCTTTGTTCCCTTCGCGGCCGATGCGGATCCGGCGCGGTGGGCGCGGGAGGACAATCTGAATCTGATGCCGCGGCTGAAGGCGGCGCTGGAGGCGGGATCATTTCCCTTTGATTGGGACCAAGTCTTGGCGCTGATCGCGCCCAACCCTGCGCTGCTCATCACGTCGCCGGCCGACGAGGCCTTGTCGCAGCCGGCCAAGGTGGAAGAGGGCATCGCGCATGTGCGCAAGATTTATCGGCTGCTTGGGGCGGCCGACGCGATCGAGCACCTCAGCCATAAGTCCGGTGGGCGCATGACGCCGGGGGCGCTCGAGTTGGCGGACGAGTGGTTTGATCGCTGGCTCTGATGCGCGGGATGGTTACGCGTGCGGATGTCGAGGTTGGACGCCGGGCGGTGCGTGGCATAGAATGCGCAGGCTGACGAGTTGATTTTGGACCGGGCGTGGCTTGGCTGACCGCGCCCTTCGGAGGGCACGCGACTTGCACGACGGCACCATCCCCGCCAAGCCTGTGGACATGGGCTTCGTCACGTCCCGGGTCCATGCGCTCATCGAGAACATCGAGACGGTCATCTTCGGAAAGCACGAAGTGGTCAAGCTGTGCGTGGTGGGACTTCTTGCGCGCGGGCATTTGCTGATCGAGGACGTTCCCGGAATCGGGAAGACCACACTGGCGCAGGCGCTCGCGCGATCGATCGATTGCGGATTCAACCGGATCCAATTCACGAGCGACATGCTGCCGTCGGACATTCTGGGGGTGTCGGTGCTGAACCCGAAGACGACGGAGTTTGATTTTCGCGAGGGCCCGATATTTGCGAACGTGGTGCTTGCGGACGAGGTGAACCGCACACCGCCGAAGACGCAGAGCGCGCTGCTCGAAGCGATGAGCGAGTTTCAGATTTCGGTGGACGGCAAGGCGCGCCAGTTGCCCAAGCCATTTATGGTGCTGGCGACGCAGAATCCGATCGAGTATGAGGGCACGTATACGCTGCCGGAGGCGCAGCTCGATCGATTTTTGCTGCGCGTGGAAATTGGGTATCCGGGCGAGGAAGACGAGCTTCGGATCATGCGCCGGCACGATTCGGTGGGCGCGCTCAATGCGATGCGTCCGGTGTTGACGGCGCAGGACGTGATTGCGCTGCAGGGGCAATCCGTGCGCGTGCACGTGGACGAGGGCGTGGTGCGCTATATGCGGGCAATCATCCAGGCCACGCGCGAGCATCCGGCGATTCGGCTCGGCGGGAGTCCGCGCGGCGCGCTTGCGATCTATGAGTCGTGCCAGGCGTTTGCGATGGTCCACGGGCGCGACTTCGTCACTCCGGGCGACGTGAAGACGATGGCGGTCCCGGTGCTTTCGCACCGCATCCTGGTGAAGGCGCAAGGCGGGCACCGGCTTACTTCCTCGCACGATCGCGCGGTGTTGGTCGAGGAGCTGGTGTCGGAGATCGCAGTACCCAAGTGATACCGGCGCGCGCCGGGCCGGGCTGGACGAATTCGATGTCGAAACCAGGACTCCATACGAAGCGCCGGCTGCGATTTCGGATGACCACTGTTATTTTCGTTGCGATTTTTTTTCTGGTGGAACTGGCGGCCTTCAATACCAATGAGAATTTGCTTTATCTTCTGGCCGCGTTCGTAATTGGATTTCCGGCCCTCGGGGCCGTCGTATCGAAGCTCAGCTTTCGCGGCGTTGAGCTGCGGCGGGACGCTCCGGGCGCGGTGCACCGCGGTGAGGCGTTCACGGTGGCCACGCGATTGAAAAACACGAAGCGGCTTTTGCCGGGCGTGTCGCTGCGAGTTGGGTTTTCTGGCGAGGCGGCCGGCGCGTATCTGGCGGTGTTGCCGGCGAATACCTCGGCGACGCTGGGGCTTCCGCGGGCCATGCCGCGCCGGGGCGTGCACGTGCTTCCGGGGATCGAGTTGGCGAGCGCGTTTCCGATGGGGTTTGTGGAGCGCAAGGTTGTGCTGAGGGACGGATACCGCGACGCGATCGCCACCGGATGGAGCAGCGACGTCATCGTCCAGTTCCCCGGACATCCGGAAAAATACTTTGCCGACCCAATCATCACCTCCCTCGCCGGCGGCCCGCGCGACCTCGTGCTCGAGGACCTGGACGGCGACGGCGCGCTCGATCTCGCCGTCACGCTCTACAACAGCGACGAAATCGCGATTCTCAAGGGTTCAGGGACGGGGAAATTCGATCTGATTGACAAAATTTCCGCGCGCGGGAAAATGCCCCAACGAATTCGCGCCGCCGATGTGAACGGCGATCGCCGCCGCGATCTCGTCGTTTCCTACGCCCAGAGCGACGACTGCGTCGTCCTGTTCTACGGCGACGGCAATTTCCGCTTCGAAATGTCCCAGGAAATCCGGCTTGGCGCCGACCGCTTCCGCCGCGACGTCGGCGTCCAGGACATAGTCATACGCGACTTCAACGCGGACGACAAGGCCGACATCGCGCTCGCCTGTTCCGACGCCGGCGCCGTCATCCTTCTGCGAAACGCCTCGGACGGAAAGAGTCTACCCCTCAAATTCGAGCAGGAAGTTTTCCCCTTCGATGGCGGAGCGCCGCACGCGCTCGCCGCAGAAGACATCTCCATCCCCCGCGACGGCCGGCCCGACCTCGCCGTAGCGCTCTGGGGCGCGGACTCCATCGCCCTCTTGATCAACCAGCCATGACACGCCCGCCCGCCCGCGGCGCAACTCGAAGCCGCGCGATTCGCCGCTTCCACGCCCCAAGCTCGCCCGCGCCCAACGCCCGCCGCCCAAACCGCGCCGCGTTGTACAACGCCAACGCCGCGCGAAGTGACTCGCCGTCGTTCAGCGCCACCGTCTCAGCCGCCAACGCGATTTCCTCCGCCGTGCGCCCTGCGCACGAAACGCCCAGGCGGCGCATTCTCCGCTGAAGATGCCGGTACAACCGAGACGCCCGCCGTTGATCGGCGGACAGCACCACCCGGCGAGGCCGGCCCGCCGGACGGCCTCGGACCACAAACCACGCGACGGCGCCGCCGGCCGAGAGTAGTGCGAGCGCGGACAGCAGCCGTTGCGCGATACGGCTAAACTCTACGCGACGCTCCGGCGATTGCACCTTGTCCCACGTCTCTCCGCCAGAACGAAACAGGCGAGCGCTGAATTCACGAAGCGACTCCGCCCGCCGGCGTTGCTCGAATGCGACAACGTTTCTCAGCCAAAGCATGCGCGCCTTGAGCACATAGCGGCTGTAAAGGCGCGACAGCGTATTCAAGCTGAACGTGTCGCTCTCGTGATCGATCGGCGAGGGATCAAATGGAATCCACCCGACGCCCCCAAAGTACACCTCTACCCACAGGTGCGCCATGTCTTCGGTGATCGTATACGAGTGGTCGCTCGGGTCCCATGTGCCGCCGCGATACCCCGACACCACCCGCGCGGGCAGCCCCTCGCTGCGGACCATCAGCGCAAGCGCGCTGGCAAACAACTGGCAGTGCCCCTGCCGCTCGCGCGACAAAAATGCATCGATCGCGTTCTCGCGCGGCAATATCGGCACGACGCGGCTGTACTCAAAGTCATTCCCCATGAGATAACGTTCCAGCGCGCGGACCTTCTGGTACGGCGTCCGCGCATCGCGCGTCAGCTGCTGAACCAACGCGCGCGTCTCCGGCAACAGATCCTGGTACGTCAATTGCCCAAGGTCCTGCGCGGCCATCGCGGAAAAATCCGCCGCCAACCCCTCCATCTGCGCCGCGGCCGGCTGCATCGTTTCAGAGATCGCGGTCAACGCGATCCCGTTCTCACCCCGCCGCGTCGCCACCACACTAAAGTCATTGCCCACATCCCACCGGAACCGGACCTCCATATTTTCCCGGCCGGGCTTCACCTGTTTGACAAGATGCAGCAGCGGTATCCCCATCTGCGGCGGCCGATCGAGATAGATCTCGTAGTACACCTCTTTCC